>NZ_JBNNWS010000011.1:0-182838 GCF_050281185.1 Heyndrickxia sp. NPDC080065
CCAGAAACATGTAGGATTTCAGGGATTATAGATTTTGGTGGTTCTGGTTTAGGAGACCCAGCATATGATTTTGCTGGAATACTCTCCAGCTATGGTAGAGATTTTTTTGATATGTGTATTAACCTGTATCCTAACGGTGATGAAATATCTGAACGAGTAAATTTTTATAAAAGTACATTTGCTTTACAAGAAGCATTGCACGGAATTGAGAATGACGATAGGCAGGCTTTTGAAAGTGGGATTAAAGATTATAGATAAATTGCTTGTTCCTCTATAGTGGGCTATAGTTTAGTAAAAAGTTATAGCTGCAGCTCTTTATCTTGTTACACTAAAGGGCAGATCGTTTACAATAAAATCTTTTATATATATCTAATAGGAGGTCATGATTATGAAAATTAAAGGTTTCGGTGGGGTTTTTTGGAGAACAAAAGATGTTGTTTCATTAAAAAATTGGTATAAAGAAACACTAGGTATATCGATGGAAGAGTGGAATGGTGCTATCATCAAGCCAGATGCTGACAATGAAACAATCTTTTCTTTGTTTAAAGAAGATAGTGATTATTTTCCAGAAGAACAATCTGTGATGCTGAATTTTCAAGTAGAAAATATCGAAGCTTGGATGGAACATTTCAATAATATTGGAATACCACTTTTAAAACAACCTGAAAAAAGCGAATTTGGAACATTTATTTGGATTTCTGATCCAGAAGGTAGATGGATTGAAATATGGGAGAAATAATCTTGAATTTACAGCTTATAGAAGTAACGGATCCATCCTTTAAAACATGGAATCATATTTTCTTATTAAAGTAAACCAGCTGTTTAGTTTTAAGGATTTAAAATGTTTTAACTTAATCTATTGAATAAATAAAAAAAAGGAACTTATATACTTAATGATAGGAGAATCAAACAAGTACATTGAAATAATAATTGACTGGACACTGTTTGGTGTCATATAATAATGACACTAATTGGTGTCCAATTAAAAGGGTAATAAAGTATATATTTTTTATTAAATAAATTGTTTAACCCATGTAGGATCTGTCTAGCGCAAGCAGCCATCGGCTATCGTATTTCTACGTCAACATCAGCTCGTGAACTACCTCGCTGTGTTTCCTTTGTCTCAGTCGAAGACTACGAAATCCGTACGCTAGACCTGGCGCTTGCGCTTTTCTTGTAAGGGGGGGGTGATTTTGAGCGAGAAAAAACAAGAGCGCGATGTATATGTAGCTATCGCTGACCCAACAAGGCGTAAATTGCTACGTTTGTTGGCAGATGCAGAAGAGTTACCTCTACACGAACTAACCGCTCAATTTCAAATGGGTCGTACTGCTGTTTCTAAACATTTGGCTATCCTAAAGGAAGCTGGTCTAGTTGTTGACCATAAATTTGGTAGAGAAACAAGGTATCGACTAAATGCAGCTCCCCTACAGGAAATTAAAGATTGGGTATCCTTTTACGAAAAATTTTGGATGGAAAAAGTGGCACTTTTAAAAATTTTATTAGAGGAGGAATAAATAATGGCAGAAATTTCATTGGATTTTCAAATTAATAGTTCGATCAATAATGTGTGGAATGCATTAACAGATTCGGATAATCTTGCAAAATGGATAATGGAAAATAACTTTAAACCAGTCGTAGGGCAAAAATATCAATTCCAAAATGAGCAGTGGAATTTAATTGTAGATTGTGAAGTATTAGTAGTGGAAGAGCC
This sequence comes from Heyndrickxia sp. NPDC080065, assembly GCF_050281185.1. Lineage (NCBI taxonomy): Bacteria > Bacillati > Bacillota > Bacilli > Caryophanales > Bacillaceae > Heyndrickxia > Heyndrickxia sp. NPDC080065. The sequence goes on from NZ_JBNNWS010000011.1 coordinate 1,715, forward strand.
TTATAAGTTATCTTACACATGGGTAGGTGGTCCGATAAATACTGTAGTCACATGGACGCTGAAAGAAGAGGATGGAACAACCTACTTACATCTTGAACAAACAGGATTTGAAAAAGAAGATCAGGCGTTCAATGGTGCGAAATATGGTTGGGCTAATATGGTCGAAGAACTTAAAAAAGTTGTAGAGGAAATATAAGATCAAACCTCTGAAGTGAGTGTTTTTAGTAATAAGCAAACGAATAAGAAAAAGCAAACGGCTTGGTTTAGGACTGAGCCTTTTGCTTTTTTAAAAGATAAGAATGTATGTGTTTTGTATCAACTAGATAATTTCAAAAGTTTAGACTCTGTCTAGCTTCAGCGCCTATCGGCTAGCGGATTTCTCCGTCTCCTCCCTACGATAAGTCAACATCAGTTCGAGAATTACCTCGCTGTGTTTCCTTTATCTCAGTCGAAGACTACGAAATCCGTACGCCGATGAGCAAGGCGCTTGCGCATTTCTAACTAACATGGCAATACTAGATTTAGAGAATGGAGTGGATATCAATATGAAAATAAATCAATTAATTGCCAACAATATTAACCGTTTAGATACCGTCTTGCCGGAAGATCAATCGCTTGGAATTGCTGGTTTGTCCGGATCCGGCAAAACCACATTTTGTCAAACCATTGGGGAAGAATCCAAGAAGCGTCTCGTTTCCTTATTGCCTAAGGCTGAATATCAGTATTTGTTTTCTAATATAATGGAAACGAATTTTAGTGCCATAAAGATGGAAGAAATTCCTTTAGTTCTTTTTCTAGGAAAATCATCGATTTCTTCTAATCCGCGTTCAACGATTGGCACCCATACCGGCGTTTTTAAAGAGCTCCGTGTGCGACTTGCAGATGAATTTCATCTTTCACCAGAAGTTTTTTCCTTTAATAATGCATTAGGTTGGTGTCCTGGATGTAAAGGACGCGGCACGACCAAAAATGTCGAATGTAAAAAGTGTAGGGGTAGGCGTTATAATCCGGAAGTTGAGGAATATAAGCTAGAATTATGGAATCAACCACACAGTATTTCTGATATCAATAATTTAAGCGTTGAAGCGATTTATTCCCTTTCAGAGGAACTAAATATAAGTGAAGCGAAACAACTTATTCTTAAAAACATAATCAATATGAAAATTGGATACTTAACATTAAATCGGATCATGGGTACATTGTCAGGAGGGGAATTAACAAGGCTTTATTTGGCAGAATTCATGGCAGCCAGTGAAAATACCGTCATTATTATTGATGAAATCTCCGTCGGTCTTGATCACCAAACATTATTGAAAATTTTAGAAGAGATTAAACAATTAGGCTATAAGAATCAAATTTGGCTCATTGATCATTCTGATACGGTACTCGATGCAACGGATGAGCAATTGTTCTTTGGACCAGGCAGTGGTAAATATGGCGGAAAGATTGTTGAAGAATCACCTCGTCCAAAACCTGTTTTCTGGGAAAGAAATGAGACAATGCCAACAGAATACTATCAATTTCATGATCTTTACTGTCGTAACATTCAAATGGATGAAATTCAGATTCCCAAAAATAGACTTATAACCGTTACAGGTGAGTCTGGATGTGGTAAATCTACACTTGTCAATGAATGTATTACCAAAGATTTTCTAAAGCGATATCCAAAAGATAAATTGGTTTTGGTAGGTCAAGATCGGAATCAATCGATTACCAGTCGGTCAACTGTTGCGACTTTTCTTGATATTAAAAAGAAACTCACAAAATACAGTGAAGATATTGATGATATTTTTCAGCGCTCGATTGAAGATATTATTGAGGAACTCCCCAATGAAGACATCGCTCATAAACGTTTGAGTCTGTTAATCAAACTGGGACTCGGTTATTTGACGCTGGAAAGAAAAACACAATCCTTATCGACAGGTGAATTTCAATGTGTTCATTTAGTTTCGGAGCTGTTTGCTAACTCAAGAAACCCTCATACGCTTTTTATTTTTGACGAGCCTTCAAAAGGTTTATCACAAAATATTTTAAACCAATTCATTGATAGTGTGAGGGGTATTCTGCAAGATGAATCCATCTCCATCATTATGATTGAACATAATGCATATATGATGGAAAGCTCTGATTTTATCATTGATTTTGGGAAAAGACAGCTGGAACCTGTTCAACATCTTAATGTTGTCAGTCACGATGATTATTTTTCTCAAAATAATAATATAAATAGAGTTACTCCAGTGCATATTTCATCAACACTAAAATCAAAGAATGGCATTAACTACTTAAAAGAAAATCATATTAGCTATTTTAAAAATGCAGAAAACGTCTATAAGGGCGGCATCTTAAAAAGCTTATCATCAATGGCCCGTTTGATTTATGGTGAATTCGAATCTGATACAATCGCGCCTGTCATCGCCATCGATCTTGAAAGACACTTGTATAGTCAATACAGTTTTCTGTATGAAATTGGGGGACTGATCAACCATATTGTGGCTGCTCATCCGACTAATAAAGATACAAGAAGCTTCGATTTCTATAATCAAGAAAATCATTGTCCATCCTGTTCTGGTCGTCGGGTGATTGGGAAATTTGATATTGATGTGGTCATTCAAGACAAAAACGTACCATTCTGGGATGGTCTACTACATCCAGATGTAATGGAAGTATTAAAATATTATCAATATCCGAAATTGCAATTCCTTTTTGATGAGATCAAGAATGAACTAGGTCAAGATATTAGTAAAAGCTATAATGAGATGACAGAAGCGGAAAAGCATACCTTTTTATATGGTTATTGGGAAAAGTCATTTTACGATAAAGCAGGCAAGACACGGAGAAAATGGGAGGGCTTTAATAAGATCATTGGAATGTATATGGCCATTTCGAAGTCGATTATTAAAGAACAGATAAAAGAGTCCAAAGAGACGATTACCTGTCCAGTCTGTCAAGGAACCGTACTAAACCACCATAAAAAACTAACATTTGGTGGCACGGATATTCGTGAGATCATTCATCAGCCTATTGATCAGGTCATAAAAACAGTAGGGATGTTACCAGAACTGGAAAAATTAAAAGCAATTGTTGGCGGCGATATGACCTTGACGGAAGATATCTCTCTGTTGCCTAGGGAAACACAAGTCGCGCTGAAAATGCTAGAACTGGAACTAGCAAGCTTTGCTGGATATGAAATGGTTTTACAAAATGTCCTACCATTCTGGAACAAAATTAAGGACAATATCGAAGCAATAAGCAGCAAAAATCTGATAACAATCTGTGATTTTGCCAATATTGACGAAACTAGAGAAACCATTATTGATAAGTATTTTACCAATGGGAAATATAAAAAACTAACTTATGTTTATGAAGCGTTTGGTTACAAAAAAATTGTTACCCAAATTAATAAGATTAAGGCAAGTAATCCATGCCCATTCTGTAAAGGGAAGAAAGTCATTTCAGAAGACAATCTACACGATGGCGTGTTTAAATTGACAATTCCATGTGTAAGTTGTTATGCAAGTGGCATCAATGATGAAGGTCGTAAGGAAATTGTCGATGGCATAGATGTACAAACATGGTTAACAGGCAAAGTAAAGGATGTTGTGGCTGAAAGCTTAAGTCGTGACGCAGTTGCAGATATTCCAATTTTTAATCGTATTCGTGAGTTGAATAAACAAGATATGATGGCGGTTTATCAATGTCTTGAGCATAATGATTAAAATATACTCGCATTATAGTTATCCGGCGTAAATTCAGGGATGGAGTATGTAATTGCATAGGTGATTTTATTTAGTAGAATTCATCAGAACATTCGTTCCGAAATGTATTGTGTTACATATCTGGAGTTACGAAAAGTCCAATTTCTCAATTTTAATACAGAGGAATTGGACTTTTTAATATTGTAATTTCCTTAACGTTGTTAATCGGCGATTTTCCCTGCCGTTCCCCTTATTAGAGCATATAGTAACTATCAAATTGCATTGGCATATAGGCAATATTTTATTCCAAAGATTAATTTGGTTATTTTGATTGTGAATATTTGTTATAATTATCCAACAGAAAATATTGTAAATTAAGATTTAAGTCATAAGGAGGAAAGAATGAAGAAGAACGTGCTGAAAATTATTTTAGGTACAATAATGACATTGGTTTTTATTTACACTACTATAAAGGTATTAAAAAAAACTGATGAAATGAACTTTGATTTCCTCACGTGGATAGGTATTGCAGGTGTAATTATATCAATTGTAGTGACATTCAGATCTTTTAAAGCACTAGATTATATTTTCATTACTTTACCAACATATATATTATGTTTAGTCTTTTTCATCAGTTCTGTTTTAAATCTTTCCCTTGAATTTACCTTCGCCATAATAATACTGCCAATCATATATTTTTTTCGTATAGCCATGATAGCTTGGAATGATGATTAAAATTCTAACAATAAATGAATTATAGCTATTTAAATAAGCGAAAAATCACTATACTAATTAAATTTTAGAAAAGAAAACACTCCTTTTGAAACATGTATAAGATGTTACACAATGAATAACAAACCATGTACATCATTTAACAAAGTGTATAGTGCAAACAAAGATAAAAAAAAGTAAAATAAACTTAAACTTCAAATTATTTTGTTAATTCCTATATATATCGGAGGTTTATATTGAAATCATTTTTCGACTTTATCTGTAAGCGCTTTCTCGTTATAGAGTAATAAAGTAGATAATATATTAATTTTAGTATATTACACTTTTAATTTTTTTGAGGAGGAATTTACTAATGTCTGATAACGTAAAAATTGGTCTTATTCAAGCTTCAAATGATGTGGATGGAAATCAGCCAGTTGAAGTTCATAAACAAAAAGCAATAGAAAAGCATATTAAGCTTGTTAGGGAAGCAAAGGAAAAAGGTGCACAAATAATCTGCTTACAAGAGATTTTTTATGGACCTTATTTTTGTTCCGAGCAAAATACAAAATGGTATGATGCAGCCGAAGAAATCCCGAACGGCCCAACTACAAAACTATTTCAAGATTTAGCAAAAGAACTCGGAGTCGTAATCGTTTTACCAATTTATGAGAGAGAAGAGATTTCGACTTACTATAATTCAGCAGCAGTAATAGATGCAGATGGTTCTTATTTAGGAAAATATCGAAAACAACATATTCCACATGTAGGTGTAGGAGAAAATGGGTATGGATTTTGGGAAAAATTCTATTTTAAACCTGGGAATTTAGGCTACCCAGTGTTTGATACTGCATTTGCCAAAGTAGGAGTTTATATTTGCTATGACCGACATTTTCCTGAAGGCGCTAGATTACTAGGATTAAAAGGTGCAGAGATCGTGTTAAATCCATCTGCGACAGTGGCTGGACTTTCTGAATATTTATGGAAGCTTGAACAGCCTGCCCATGCTGTTGCAAATGGATATTATTTAGGTGCTATTAACCGGGTTGGAATAGAAAGCCCTTGGAATATGGGAGAATTTTATGGGCAATCATATCTAGTTGATCCAAGGGGGAATTTTGTTGCAATGGGAAGCAGAGATAATGATGAAGTGATCATCGGTGAAATGAACAAAAAAATGATCAGAGAAGTTCGTGATACTTGGCAATTTTACCGTGACCGCAGACCTGAAACGTATCAAGAAATGACCGCATTATTACCATAATAAGAAAATCGGAAGCGCCTCGATAAGCAGCGGGTTCCTGGTTTTTAACCTTGATGGGCTGCGTGCAGGAGCTATTTAGACATTAAAACAAGTATTTAGTAGAGGGCTTTATAACAAAGTTAGTAAAGCCCTTTTTAGATAATATGCGTTTGGTTAAGGAGGCTGTTTAGTGTGGCTAGAATTTCATATGAAAATTTAACTGATAATTTTAAAGAAGTTCATCCAGGATTTACAAAACAGGAAGCAATCGAAGAATCAAATCGATGTCTTTATTGTTACGATGCCCCCTGTATACAGGCCTGTCCAACAGGTATTGATATTCCAACGTTTATCAAAAAGATTTCTTCCGGTAATCTTAAAGGTTCAGCCAAGACAATTATGACGGCAAATCCAATCGGAGCAAGCTGTGCGCGTGTTTGTCCAACGGAGGAATTGTGTGAGGGTGCTTGTGTACTTAACCACTCGACTAAACCAATTATGATTGGAAATTTACAGCGCTATGCAACTGATTGGGCCATTAAAAATGAACAGGTATTATTCAAGGCAGGTAAGAAAATCGGCAAGAAGGTAGCCATTGTTGGAGGAGGTCCAGCAGGATTGGCAGCTGCCAGGGAACTTGGGCTTTTAGGATATGATGTCACTATTTTTGAAGCAGAGGAAAAAGCAGGAGGTTTAAACACTTACGGAATCGTTTCATTCCGACTTCCACAAGAAATTTCATATTGGGAAGTTAATCAAGTTAAAAGCTTAGATGTGGAAATCAGAACAAATACACAAGTTGGTAAAGATATAACAGTACATGAGATTCTTGAAAACTATGATTTTGTCTTGCTGGCAATAGGAATGTCTCATGTTCCTAATTTAGGTATTAGTGGTGAAGATTTAGAGGGAGTATATGATGCCATTGATTTTGTAAAAGCAACAAAAACAAAGCCAATTTCAAATAGTTTTCTAGGAAAAAGAGTAGTGGTTATAGGAGCTGGTAATACAGCGATTGATGGTGCTACTTGTTCCGTTCGACTAGGAGCAGAAAATGTGAAAATCCTATACAGACGCACATTCGACGAAATGACTGCGTATGAGTTTGAATATGAATTTGCGAAGCAGGATGGTGTTGAATTTAGATGGCTGACTGCACCTAAACGGATCATTGGAGATGAGCATGGACATGTAAAGAAAATTGAATGCATCAAAATGGAATTAGGAGAGCCTGGAGAGGATGGTCGCCGGCGTCCTTTACCGATTGAAGGATCAGAATTCATACTGGAAGTAGATGCAGTTATTAAAGCAATTGGTCAATCAAGATATATAGATCTCATTGAACAATTTGAATTAGAACATAATGGTGGAGTCGTAAAAATAGATCAAAACACATATCAAACTTCAAATGAAAAGGTGTTTGCATGTGGAGATGTGATATTTGGAAAAGGACAAGGAGAAGCGATGGTAGTTTCCGCTGCACAGCAAGGAAAAGAGGCAGCTTATTCCATTCATCAATTATTGTCCAAGACTGTCATAGAAACAGCATAGTCCAAATAGAAATACAAGGGAGGTAAGATAATGGCAAATTTACGAATAAATTTAGCAGGAATTGAATCACCCAACCCATTTTGGTTAGCTTCCGCTCCTCCAACAAACTCAGGTTATCAAGTTCAACGTGCCTTTGAAGCTGGATGGGGCGGTGCAGTTTGGAAGACATTAGGAGACCCCATAATAAATGTATCATCAAGGTTTGCTGCAGTTAGCTTTAACGGCCAAAAAGTAGCAGGCTTTAATAATATTGAATTAATCACTGATCGACCTTTAGAAGTAAACTTAAAGGAAATATATGAAACAAAAAAACGTTTTCCTGATCATACAATCATTGCATCTTTAATGGTTGAACCAAAGCAGGAAAAATGGCATGAGATTGTAAAAAGAGTAGAGGATGTTGGGGTAGATGGATTAGAGCTTAACTTTGGCTGTCCACATGGGATGGCTGAAAGAGGAATGGGATCTGCTTCCGGGCAAGTGCCAGAATTGGTTAAAAAACAAACCTATTGGGTAAAAGAAGCGGCGAAAACCCCTGTAATCGTCAAGCTGACTCCAAATATAACAGATATTACGGTAACAGCTGAAGCAGCAGCAAATGGAGGCGCTGATGCGATCAGTATGATTAATACAATCAACAGTTTGGCCGGTGTGGATCTTGATTCTTGGAACACGATTCCACATGTGGCGGGGAAAGGTGCTCATGGTGGTTATTGCGGCCCTGCTGTTAAACCAATTGCGCTCAATATGGTTGGAGAATGTGCTCGAAATCCTCGAATTAATATTCCTATATCCGGAATAGGCGGAATCTCTAGCTGGCAGGATGCAGTTGAATTTATGTTGATGGGCGCAACAGGTGTACAGGTGTGCACTGCTGCGATGCACCATGGTTTTAGAATCGTTGAGGATATGATTGAAGGATTAAATAATTACTTAGATGAAAAAGGTATCGACTCTGTTATGGATATAGTTGGAAAAACAGTTTCAAAATACTCTGATTGGGGTGATCTTGATCTAAACTACAAAATCGTTGCTAGAATTAATAATGATATTTGTATTAATTGCAATAAATGCCATATTGCATGTGAAGATACATCCCATCAATGTATTGATATGTTAAAGGATGGAAATGGAAATAGTATATTGAAAGTTAGAGAAGAGGACTGTGTTGGTTGTAATTTATGTTCGATCGTATGTCCAGTTGACGGCGCAATTGACATGGTTGAAATACCAAGTGAACTTCCACCGATGACATGGAATGATCGGCAAGCAGCTCTTGGTGCTATGTCTTGTAGTGTTGATATCGTAAATAAATAATTCAAATTTACTTGAATAAAAGATTGCGAGGGGGATAAGTATGAAGAAAGTGATAAAAAATGGAACAATTGTAACTGCTACAGATATTTATGATGCAGATGTATTAATTGAAAACGGTGTTATAAGTTTGATTGGAGAAAATCTTTCTACACAAGGGGCAGAAGTAGTTGATGCCAAAGGTTGTTATATATTCCCTGGCGGAATTGATCCACATACACATCTGGAAATGCCATTTGGCGGTACTGTTACAAAGGATGATTTTGAAACAGGAACAATAGCTGCTGCATTTGGAGGTACTACGACTGTAATTGATTTTTGCATAACAGAAAAAGGTGAACCTTTAAAAAACGCAATCGAAACTTGGCACGCGAAATCCAAAAATAAAGCAGTCATCGATTACGGTTTCCATCTTATGATAGGGGAGGTAAATGAGGCAGTATTAAATGAACTTCCTACTGTAATCGAAGATGAAGGAATCACATCTTTTAAGGTTTTTATGGCTTATAAAAATGTATTTCAAGCAGATGATGAAACACTTTTCCGTACACTAATCGCGGCGAAAGATTTAGGTGCACTTGTTATGGTACATGCAGAAAACGGGGATGTCGTTGATTATCTAACTAAAAAAGCTTTAGAACAAGGGAATACTGATCCAATCTATCATGCTTTAACAAGACCACCAGAAATAGAAGGAGAAGCCACAGGTAGAGCAGCTACATTTACAGGATTAGCAAATTCTCAACTTTATGTGGTCCATGTCTCTTGTGCAGATGCGGTTAGAAAAATTGCTGAGGCAAGAGATAATGGTATTGATGTATGGGGAGAAACTTGCCCACAATATTTAGTGTTGGATCAAACGTATTTGGAAAGACCAAATTTCGAAGGTGCTAAATATGTATGGTCGCCGCCTTTACGTGAAAAATGGAACCAGGATGTTTTGTGGAATGCTTTAAAAACGGGGCAGCTTCAAACGATCGGTTCTGATCAATGCTCGTTTGATTTTAAAGGTCAAAAAGATCTTGGGAAAGATGATTTTTCTAAAATTCCAAACGGGGGCCCTATAATTGAGGATCGTATCAGTATCCTCTTCTCTGAAGGTGTTAAAAAAGGAAGAATCACCTTAAATCAGTTTGTTGATATTACATCAACAAGAAGTGCAAAATTATTCGGATTGTATCCTAAAAAGGGGACAATTGCTGTTGGCGTTGATGCTGATATCGTTATCTTTGATCCAACAGTAGACAGAACCATTTCTGCAGAAACACACCATATGGCGGTAGACTATAATGCTTTTGAAGGTATGAAAGTTACTGGAGAACCTGTAACAGTATTATCTCGTGGAGAATTTGTTATTCGTGATAAAAAATTTGTAGGAAAAATTGGTGTTGGACAGTATTTGAAACGTGCAAAATATGGTGAAAGAAAACAAACTGAAGAAGACAACACATTAAAAATTTAATTTTATCCCCTCAATTGATATGAGAAGAAGGGAGAGAGTTCATGCTAATGAATAACCCTTTCCCTTCCATCCTTACAGATTGAAATGTGTAAGTGAATCGATAAAATTATGTGTTTATTTATCTGAATATTATGAATATATCATTCAGAATGGGGTGTTTTAATGAATAGGAACGATGAATATTTGAAATCACCAGATTTATTACCAATTTCTCATAACCAAAGAAACATAGGAGTTAAAGGGTTTGCAGTTATCTGGGTGGGAATGGCAGTGGTATTGGCAGCTTTTGCTATAGGTGGGGCTGGTGTACAAAGTTTACCTTTAGGTTGGGTGATCGTTGCAACACTCGTTGGATCCGTAGCAATTGGAATCTTCATGACTATAATAGGTGATATTGGAGTCGAACACGGGCTTTCGTTTCCAGTTTATATGAGAGCACCATTTGGAACAATTGGCACACATATCCCTTCCTTAGTGCGTGGTATAACCGCAGCTTGTTGGTTTGGAATCAATACTTATTTCGGCGCAACAGCCATGAATGGAATATTAAATTTACTTTTTGGATTTGATAATTGGTTCCTATGTTTCTTGTTATTTGCAGCAGTGCAATTAATTAATACAGCTCTAGGGATAAAAGCTATCGAAAGATTTGCAGATTTGGCAGCACCAACGATTATTATAATTTCCGCATGGATGTACACCTCTCTCTCTGATAAAGCAATGGAGCAAGGTAGAGCCGTATGGTCATGGGTAGAAAATCCCGTTACGGGCGTTGCTGCAATAACAGCTTTCATGGTTGTGGTAATGAGTAATATGGGCTTCTGGGCAACATTGGCAGCTGATATGCCTTCTTTATCCAGATTTTTCAAGGCACCTAAAAATGAACGAAACTGGTTTAAACGAAATAAATCCCAAATCGTAGGAAGTATCATCGTTATGCCTATAGTTAATACTTTTATGATCATTATTGGAGCAGTTTCTTATATTGCTGTTACTAATTATGATCCTGTTGTAGCACTTCAAGAGGCTGCCGGCGGTTTTGTTCTAGGTATATTATTATTAATGATCGTATTTGCCCAATGGTCTACTAATACATCAGCAAACGTTATTCCTGCAGCTACTGTATTCTCAAATGTTGGTGGTCCAAAGGTTCCTTTCTGGGCGGGTGTTATCATTGCAGGTATCGTGGGCATTATTGTTCAACCGTGGAGTTTATTTGACGTCATTATTCCAGCGTTACTCGTAATTGGTGGTATCCTGTCTGCAATTGTTGGAATTTTATTTACGGATTACTATGTCCTTCGAAAGAGACGGGTGAATGTGCAAGACCTCTATGAAAAAGATGGGCAGTTTAAATATATGAATGGTTTTAATATAGCTGGAATGATTGCATGGGTTATTGGAGGATTTGCGGCCTATTGGTTATCCGCTTATTCTTTTATTGTAGGTTTTGTGGTAGGTGCTATTATTTACTATGTTCTAGCAAAATATTGGTGGTTCAAAAAATATACTCAAGCAGAAATAGAGGATCCAAATGATGAAAAATATTTAGGAATCACCGTTGGGCGTGATTGGGAAATTGAAACTGTACAAGAATCGATAGTCGTTCAAGATGCTGTAAATCAATAAATAGAGGCAGATTTCCAAATGGAGGAGTGAGAAAAATAAAATGTCCGAGTATCAACAGTTCTTACAAGAGCGAGACCGAATCGACTACTTAGTAGAAAATGGATATAAAATCATAAATATTACTGAAAATTTGAGTGGTGCTTTTGTCCATTTTGAAAAAAGAATGGATTCGAATGTTGAAAATGAAACTTTACACATTCTAACTGCTGATGCACGTAAATATTTTTCAGTCATTTTAATGAACCAGTAAAAAGGAATATCGTAACAAATGAATTAGTGAATAGACCGGAAAAGATGTAATGGTTTATTAGATGTAAGAGATTGGTTGAAATATTTGAAAGAAGATTTTAAAATGAAAAAGCCTGAACCCTTTGTATTATGGGGTTCAGACTTTTTTATATAGATGCTCATATCTTCACTAAAAGTCAGATTTCATAATGTTAAAATCGGCTTTTTCATGTAGTCCTTTACGAAATTTGTAATTTTTTCGGTTTATTTGTTAGAATATTTTAATAATTATTTTCCGCAATCTCCTAGATTTCCTTTATAATAGTGTTAATGCTTATTAATTCAATTTTAGAGGTGGTTCGAAATTGAAATCTTATATTACAGTAAAAGACATTTTACAAAGAAAGCATTTTGAAAGTATTGAAGTTTTAGCAGGGAAGGAAGGTTTAAACAATGCTGTAAAATGGGTTCACGTAGTAGAAGTAACAAACATTCGTAATCTCTTAAATGGAAATGAATTAATTCTTTCAACAGGAGTAGCTTGGAAAGAAGAAAAGAAGCATTTCGTATCGATATTAGAGCAATTAATAGATTCTAACGCTGCTGGACTTTGCATTGAAATTGGTACATATACTTCCAAGATCCCGCAAGAAATAATCAACATTGCCAATCAATTTCATTTTCCAATTGTCCTCTTTCATAAAGAAGTTCCATTTGTAGAAATAACTCAAGACATTCATGCACTCCTCATCAATCGGCAATATCAAATCATTTCGGACTTAGAAAATTACTCTCAAACATTAAGCAAAAAACTGTTAACAATTGAACATTATATTGAAATCCTCAAATATATCCATCATTTTTTACATGTACAAGTAATGATCATATTCAACACAAAAGAAGTGGAATGTATTCCTGAAATCTTTGAACCTGAACGGAAAACACTACTAAATGCATTAATCGATTCTTCCTTAAAAACACAGTATTCAATTGCCAAAGTACCTATTCATTTATTAGGCGAAAATTATGCTGAACTAATAATTGCAACGAAAGAGAGAACACTGACTGAATTTGATCAACTAATTTTAGATCGAACAGCTACGGCACTTGCACAACTTCTTTTACGTGATCTCTACGTTGAAGAAAAAGGAAGGGTAGAAGAGGCAGAATGGCTTACTGGCTGGTTAGAAGGTGTCCATAGTGAGGAGACAATTATGGAATATTTGTCTTATCATTCCCCGACAATTAAACCAAAAGGTGCATTTGTATGTATATGTAATCTACATTCATTTGAAAAGTATTCTAAATTAGATTTAACGTATTATAAGTTGTTCTTTAGAACGATTTTTGAACAACAAGGATTTAGACTCTTTACTATTGAAAAAAGAAATACCATCATTTTTATTATTCTTGATGAAAGAAATCCTAGCACCTGGAAAAAAAGAATGAAGGAAGGGATCTATCGATTAAAAAAAGCTGAATCACAAAAAGGGAATCAAAAATCGAAACAAATAATAGGTATCGGAAAATATGTGTCTGATCTAAAATGTATTTACAAAAGTTATCAAACCGCTTTAAAAACGATTCGGATTCAAGATAGACTTTCCGATCAATCTGAAAGTTATTTCTATGACGATCTCCATATTTTTCGTCTCATTTCTTTAGTCAATCGTCATTTAGATTTACATGAAATTGTCCTGGAGTACTTAGAACCTGTTATTCAATATGACAAAAAGTATAATGGAAAGTTAATGGAAACTTTAAAGACGTATTTGTCTTGTAATGGTTCGAAGCAGGAAACAGCTAAGAAGCTATACATAGTAAGACAAACACTTTATCATCGCATACAAAAGCTCGAAAAATTACTGGGTGAGGATTTTATGATTCCTGAAAAAAGATTAGCAATTGAATTTATGGTATTATCCTATGAATTTTTAATTTCTTCCAAACAAATGAAGGAGATGGGACTTGAAGCATATTAACCTACTTTTAAATAGTAGGTTTTTTTGTTGCTAAATGAAAGATTTATGCTATTGGTACTTTCATAATGTGGAATAAAAACAAGCAGTTATTTTACACAATGTCTAATGAAAGCACTTACAAAATAAGTGATAATTATGTATAAGAATTTTTTCAAAACTTAAAACCGTAAAGAGGAGGTTTCGTATTCATGACATTAATCAAAAATGAAACAGTTGTATTAAAAAACTATATAAACGGGGAATGGGTAGACTCTTTAAGTTCGGAAACTCTAGAGGTACCTAATCCAGCGACTGGTGAAACATTAGTAAGAGTTCCAATTTCCTCAAAAGAAGATGTTGATCAGGCAGTAAAAGCCGCTAAGGAAACATTTTTGGATTGGAAAAATACTCCTGTTCCAAAACGTGCGAGAATATTATATAAATTCCATTATTTATTAACAGAAAATCATGAAAAACTGGCTCGATTAGTTGTACAAGAAAATGGAAAAGCGTTCAAAGAAGCATATGGTGAAGTCCAAAGAGGGATTGAGTGTGTTGAATTTGCAGCAGGAGCCCCTACCTTAATGATGGGGGAGAGTTTATCAAATATTGCAGAAGAAATAGATTCAGAAATGTTTCGTTTTCCACTGGGAGTTGTTGGCGGTATTACACCATTTAATTTTCCGATGATGGTTCCACTCTGGATGTTCCCATTAGCCATTGCCTGCGGAAATACATTTATATTAAAACCTTCTGAACGTACTCCAATTCTTGCAAATGAACTTGCTCGTTTGTTTACAGAAGCAGGGGCACCTAAAGGAGTATTAAATGTCGTACATGGTGCGCATGATGTAGTAAATGGTCTGCTTGATCATCAAGATGTTAAAGCGATTTCGTTTGTTGGCTCTCAACCAGTGGCAAAATATGTGTACGAACGGTCAGCTGCGAATGGAAAACGTGTTCAAGCACTATCAGGTGCGAAAAATCATCATATCGTGATGCCGGATGCAGATATGGAAAAGGCCGTCACACATATTATCAGCTCCGCATACGGAAGTGCTGGTCAGCGCTGTATGGCTTGTAGTGCTGTTGTTGTCGTGGGCGATGGGGACGAATTTGTTGAAGCGTTAAAACAAAAGGCGGATGAAATCATTATTGGAAATGGACTAGATGAAGAAGTATTGCTTACTCCACTAATAAGAGACTCACACCGTTCAAAAGCATTAGATTATATTCAAACAGGTTTAGCAGAAGGTGCATCCTTAATCCGCGACGGTCGAAAAGAAATGGACGATATGAAGGAAGGGACATTCTTAGGACCAACCATTTTTGATCATGTAACACCTGATATGACAATTGTAAAGGAAGAAATCTTTGCTCCCGTTCTAAGCTTACTTCGTGCAAAGGATTTAGATGCGGGACTTGAGTACATTCGTAAATCTCGTTTTGGAAATGGTGCAACTATTTATACAAAAGATGCAAAGGCTGTTAGACAGTTTAGAGAGGAAGCAGATGCAGGTATGCTGGGGATAAATGTTGGTGTACCAGCTACTATGGCCTTTTTCCCATTCTCCGGATGGAAGGATTCTTTTTACGGTGATCTTCATGTAAATGGAAAAGATGGGGTGAACTTTTATACTCGTAAAAAGATGATCACGTCAAGATTCGATTATTAAAAATGTAGGCTTTATGAAAGAAAGTAATCATCAATAACTTTTAACAAAGCCAGATTGTAAAAAGGGAGTGATCGAAATGACTAATATTAAACAGAGCGAGGACTATTTAACAAAAGATAAAGAATATCTCTGGCATTCAATGAAACCATATAATCCGGATTCTACAATGATTGCAGAAAAGGCTGAAGGGGCTTGGGTAACAGATCATAATGGTCAGAGATTTTTAGATGCTATGGCTGGTTTATGGTGTGTAAACGTAGGTTACGGACGAACAGAATTGGCAGAAGCGGCCTATGAGCAACTAAAAGAAATGGCGTATTTCCCACTTTCTCAAAGTCATACACCAGCTATTAAACTGGCAGAAAAATTAAATGAATTACTTGGGGATGATTATGTTATCTTCTTTTCCAATAGCGGATCAGAAGCGAATGAAACAGCTTTTAAAATTGCCAGACAATACCATCAACAAAAAGGAGACTATGCCAGATACAAGTTTATTTCTCGATATCGTGCCTATCATGGAAATTCAATGGCAGCTCTTGCAGCTACTGGTCAAGCACAGCGAAAATATAAATACGAGCCATTAGCTCCAGGATTCATCCATGTTGCCCCGCCTGATTTATACCGTTCTTCTGACAAAGCTGATTGTAAACCTAGTGACTTGCAATCAGTAAAAGACATTGATCGTGTAATGACATGGGAGTTAAGTGAAACGATCGCTGGTGTTATCATGGAGCCAATCATTACAGGTGGCGGTGTGATTGTTCCACCTGATGGTTATATGTCCGGGGTTAAAGAGGTTTGCGAAAAACATGGTGCGCTTCTCATTGTTGATGAGGTCATTTGTGGATTTGGTCGAACAGGAAAACCATTTGGATTTATGAATTATGGGGTGAAACCAGATATCATTACAATGGCAAAGGGAATTACAAGTGCCTACCTGCCTTTATCAGCAACAGCTGTTAAAAAAGAGATTTACGAAGCATTTAAAGGAACAGAGGAATATGATTATTTCCGCCATGTTAATACATTTGGCGGCAATCCAGCAGCATGTGCACTTGCCTTAAAAAATCTTGAGATTATGGAGAATGAAAATCTATTTGATCGTTCTCAAAAATTAGGAGAATATTTGAAACAAAGCTTATCTGTTTCTCTTGAAGAACATCCATACGTAGGAGATGTAAGAGGAAAGGGACTACTGGTAGGAATCGAACTTGTTAAAGATAAGGCAACAAAAGAACCTCTGGAAGCGGATTTGGTTAATAAAGTTATTGCAGGTTGTAAACAAAATGGCCTAATAATCGGAAAAAATGGGACCACTGTTGCAGGGTATAACAATGTGTTGACCTTGGCTCCACCATTAAATATAGAGGAAAAAGATCTGGACTTTGTTATTAAAACGTTAACAGAGGAAATAAAAACTATATAGAGAATTACTAAACAGCACTCGTAATCTTTACAAACAAGGAATTGATTACGAGTGTTTTTATTCATTGTAAATTAATTGAGTCATTGTTTTAGAGGCAGTCTTAAAGGCATATATTTTATGGAACGTTTTCAACAAAAAATTAAAAGCAGTTGTCTATTCAAAATTTATTTTTAGATAAGAACGAGGGTGAAAAAAATGGTTGTACAAACATTAACAATTAATAAAAACCGATTAGAAAAAAGGATAACTGATTTGTCACAAATAGGAAAAATTGGTGAGACAGGAGTTTGTCGATTGACATTGTCTGATGAGGATAGACAAGCAGTTGAAACCGTAAAGCAGTGGATGGAGGAGGCAGGTCTAACAGCAAGAATTGATCACTTTGGAAATTTAATAGGGCGACTTGAAGGAGAAGATCCTGAAGCTCCCATTTTGATGCTAGGCTCACATATCGATTCACAGCCGTATGGAGGAAGATTTGATGGTGTTATCGGAGTACTTGGTGCACTTGAAGTTGCGCAATCAATGAAGGAGAGAAATATACTACCAAAAATGCCAATTGAAATAGTCGCTTTTTCCGATGAAGAAGGTTGTCGTTTTAATAAGGGCTTATTCGGGGTAAGAGGCATACTTGGAAAACTAGAAGAGGGAGAATTAGAGCGGAAAGATAAAAATGGAATTACTAGAAGAGAAGCATTAATTCAATTCGGCTGTGACCCGACTAAGCTAAAGGAGTCTGAATATACAGTAGAGAATATTGACGCATTTCTTGAAATGCATATAGAACAAGGCCCTATTTTAGAAGCTAAGAACATACCAATCGGAATTGTTACGGGAATTTCAGGACCGTTATGGTTAACGGTTGAATTAGAAGGCTTCGCAGGTCATGCTGGCTCTGTGCCAATGCACATGAGAAAAGACGCGCTAGTTGGGGCGGCAAAAATCATAGTAGCACTAAATGATCTAGCAAGTCAGGATATTGACGCACCAACTGTTGGAACAGTAGGAAGTATAAATGTCTTCCCAGACTCGCGCAATATTATACCTGAGAAGGTAAGCTTTACAATTGATTTACGGGATATTGATATCGAGCGAAGAAACCGATTGGAAGAACAATTAAGAACAAGAATTAAGGAAATTACGGAAGAACATCAGTTAAACTATAAAATCACTGAAGATACAAATAGTGAACCACGCTATTGTTCTGAAAGAATAATGAGTATTATGAGAAACGAAAGTAAACAAATTGGATTAAATCCGATCGAATTAATGAGCGGTCCTTTTCACGATTCCTTAGCGATGTCATACGTGTGTGAATATGGGATGATCTTTGTAAGATGTAAGGATGGAATCAGTCATAATCCAAAAGAGTTTTCATCATTTGAGGATATATTTTTAGGAACAGAACTGTTGTATCGTACTGCAATAAATATGGCAAGTCAAAAATAATTTTTTTGATTGAATGACGAAATTAGCAGCGATTAAAATCGCTGTTTTTTTTATTAGTAAAAATGTAAAGAAAGGAAAAAAATAAAGGTACCTTATAAAAGGAGTAAATATTCAAATATGAAAAAGGTATTAATATATGTTCTTATATTATTTTTTTGTATTCAACACTCCTCCATTGTTACCGCAGAATCTAGTTACGATGTAAAAGCAGCAATTATCAAAAATGATGATTTATGGATAAAAACGAAAGATAAAGAAACGAGAATTACCAAAGGTAAATATGTCAGATTTCCTAAATGGTCATTTGACGGCACTTGGATTGCTTATATCAGAGGATCCAGTAAAGATCAATTTACACTTCGGAGTGGGGAGCTTTGGCTATATAGTGTAAAAACAATGAGACACTTTAAAGTTGATACATATGTAATGACTAATTTTCAATGGGCACCGAATCAAAATTCCATTGGATTTCAAACCGACAAAGGATTAAACATAATTGATGTTCGATCTTTAAATCAACCTCATACAATTGCTCCAGGAATTATCGATTTTTCCTGGTTACCAGATGGAAGTGGCATATTAACATCTTCTAAAGCAGGAAAGAGTGTTTTTTCAGACATTGTGTTAAACAAAATTTTTTTTTATCACAATAAGAACCAGTATAAGCCACACCATTTTTATACAATACCAGTTGGGAAGGATGAGAATTTTTATGGTACCAGTAAATTTAAATGGTCCCATGATCAAAGATGGATTGCTTTTCAATTAGTTCCAACAGCATCATTATCTGCTGATAGTAATACTTTAAGCGTTCTTTCTGATGACGGCAGAAATTTCCGTAAATTGAATGAGATGTTAAATTACGAAGATTGGTTTCAGTGGGCACCAAGTTTTAATAACTTAGGTTATATTAAAGGAAGTAACAGGGTGGCTATAGAAAATAAGGGATTAAACGTTGCAGAAATAGATAAAAAAATTACTATCAAATATACACCCAGAGGATATGTTGATCGAGATTTAATATGGCAAAACGATCATTTCATCTTTGTCTCACGTTCCTTGAAAAGTAAATGGGTCGATGTGGAGCAAAGACCAATGCCATCCCTATATAAAATTAATATAAAAACAAAGCATACTAAGAAAATAACTTCACCTTCATCAAAAGAAGGCGATTTTTATCCACAATACATCAATAAAGAAAACCAATTGATTTGGATTAGAACAAATAGAGAAAAAGCAAATGTTTGGATTGCTGATCCAAATGGTTTAAACCAGAAAATCTGGATTGAAAACATTAATCTCGGAACTTGGTATTATGAACATTGGAATTGGGAAGAAGTTTTTAGTTTATTTCAACCTTAATTTAGGAAAAATAACACTAACTAGCACAACTTAGAAAATTGTGCTAGTTATATCGTATATAAAAATTATGGAGCCTAAACAAAAAGAAAACTTATTTTTTGTTTGATTGATCATTGTTAGGCATTAGTTCTTTTGAAAATTCTGTAGCCATATTCTGCATTTGTCCAAAATTTGGCATCCTAGAATTTTTCATAAAATTTTGGAGTGGGCCTAGCATATTTTTATTGCGATTTCTACTCAAACCAAAAATAGCAGCACTGACTCCAACTCCCAACAATGACATCCACATCATCCCTCTATTGTTTCTTCTTATTCCAAGCATTTTGAGGAAATTGTTTCTTCCCCCTATATTAAAAAGAGTAGCTATCCATTTATTCAATTCTAATCACTTCCTTGATTGTAAATTAGGAAAGAAATTTTCTTCTTCCATCATTTAATATTTGCATTCAGAGGTATGATAATGCTGGAAATGTTTTGATTGAATATTTATATCAAATTATAGCTTTTTATATTGTTAACCTATAGGAAAAATACCTCATGAAAGAGTCATTTTTTTTTGAGTAAACAGAGAAGAATTTACAAAGAATAAGACTATTACTCATGAAAATTTTTGTAGTGATCAAAAATGTTAAGAAGGGGATATAATTTCATTTATATTTGACCTGGACGCTACATAGATTTCAGATAAGTCCATCGAAGTAAATACAATGAATGCACATAGTTCGTTGGTACTTCTTCTAGCGACGTGTTCGTGAAATGTATATTCATGCCCGTAAATGTTTACTATTACTATTTTTGGCTATGTCTTGTAGTATTTCTGAAGATAAAAAGTAATGTGTCAAATGTTAAAAAATAAAAAGCCCTTCAGAATAATACAGAAGGGCTTCTCAACATATATGAATCTACTTAAACCTGAATTTAAATATCTGAAGGGGGCAATGTTGTTATATATTCAAGTTTAGTGAGGAGCTTTTGTTTGCAGTAGCTTTATCCCCATACCGATAAAAATCATTCCTGTAATTTTGTTTAAAACCATTCCTATCTTTTGATTTCCTCTTAGTTTTTTTGTAACGTAGGAAGAAAAATAAGCAACGAATAGACACCATAACAACCCAGTGATAGTAAAGGTCAGTCCCAAAATGATAAATGGGATCGGTCCAGAAGCCTTTGCATCAATAAATTGCGGAAGAAACGCAATAAAAAATAAAGAAACTTTTGGATTCGTAAGACTTGTCAAAAGCCCTTGCACGTATATTTTCCGTATGTTTAGCTTGACGGTTGCAGCAGCCTGAAAAGCTAAATTTGTTTTATCAATCAACATTCTAATTCCTAAATATACTAAATAAATAACACCAACAATTTTGATGATATTAAATAAGAGAACAGATTTTACAAGTATGATTGATAAACCAAAAGCAACGAACAACGTGTGAGTCAAAGAACCAGTAATAATACCTAAAACAGAATAAACTCCTGCTTTTCGGCCTTGTGACATACTTCTCCCAACTATATACATTGTGTCTGCACCAGGAATTAAGTTTAGTAAAATTCCTGTTAATAAAAATACCTCATAATTAATTACTCCATACATATTAAGCACCTCTCTCAATTTTTGGGGTGCCCTTATCGATATTACAACATGCTTTATAAAAACAAAAGAATTTTTTCATCTTTGTTCGTTAAATATTTTTCTTCCATCCTTAATCACCGGTAAAGTGCACTATGGCTCAGTTTGAACAAAACCTACCTTTTTTGGCCAGCTATTATCGTTGTAATTCCTGAGAAAAGAGAGTAAGTTCGTTCGAAACTCCCGACATAAAAAATGACATATTTTCCATCATATTATAGAAAGAATAGCGCTTTTTTTAGATTTTGGGGTAATGATTTTCCTTAGCTTAATAGGCATGTGGCTGTACCCACAATAAACTAAATTCAGATTTTCCTTTTTTAGGAGGTTTTTCTTTTTTTTATGGAGCAAACATAAATTATACCAACTAACTTAAAGTTAGTCTTGACATATAATAATAGTCCTATTTACCTATTTTTTTATTTATTATGGGAAACATAAAAAATGGGTGTAGAAATACACATTTACAATTATACATATTCCTAGATGTTTGCTTAAAAATATTATGCTAGTAAGTTACTAATTACCCATTAAAATTTTCTTTACAAAGTAGTTCTAATTATTCGAATTGGGATAGTTAAGGGAAAGGGGACGTAGTTCGACATAATTTCTGTTTGATTTTCATTATTATTGTCATGAAATCAAAATAATCAAACTTAGACCATGATAGCAAGGAAAACCAAATCAAAAGCAAGGGGTGTGATAGTGATAGTGCTATTGTCTAGAAATACAAAGGAGGGAAAACTAGTTGAAGAAAAGAAATCGGATTAACTTTTTTAGTATTGTAGTATTAGTGCTCATGCTTTTTTCACTGTTTACACCAGTACTAGCAAATTCTCAATCAATTGGTAAAAACACTAAGTCAAATGGTAAACTTCATCAATCCTTATTTGATTCGAAAAGTAGTGCTAAAACAAAAGTTAGTCAGCGTTTATTAAGTGAGTTTAAAAATAATGATAAAGTTACCTTTCTTGTTAAGTTTAATGAAAAGGCAGAAACAACATTAGTGGCTAATAAAGCGAGGAATTCTGAGCAATCTAAGAATTCGCCAATTCAAGCAGAGTTTTTACAGCGTTCGGCAGTTGTTTCCGAATTGAAATCTATTTCTCTAAAATCACAACAGAGAGTGATAGAGTTTCTGGAAAGGGAGACGAGAAAAGGAAATGTCGAAGATTTTAGATCATATTTTATCGTTAATGGGATTGCGGTTACGGCGACTAAAGAAATTGCAGAGCAGCTAGCAGCCTTTTCTGAAGTTGAAAAAGTATTACCTAACGAAACCCGTAAATTGTTAAATACAAAGGTAGAAAATGAGAAAATTCCTCATTCGAAGCTTGAAAATGTCGAATGGAATGTTGAACGTGTTAATGCCCCACAAGCATGGGCAATGGGAATTGATGGTTCAGGAACTGTTGTAGCAAGTATAGATACTGGTGTTCAATGGGACCATCCTGCTTTAAAAGTAAAATACCGTGGCTTCAATGAGACGACAGGGGAAGTTAATCATAGTTATAGCTTTTACGATGCTACAGCTGCTAGGCAAAAAGCGCCATATGATGATCATGGACATGGAACACACGTTACAGGAACAATGATTGGAAGTGAGCCAGACGGATCGAACCAGATTGGGGTTGCTCCTGGAGCCAAATGGATTGCTGCTAAAGCATTTGACTCACATGGAAATGCTACAGATGCTGTTTTATTAGATGCTGCGGAATGGATTATTGCTCCCGGTGGAAGAATTGATCTGGCACCTGATGCTGTTAATAACTCATGGAGCGGTGGACCAGGTTTAAATGAGTGGTACCGTGATACTATTAGAGCATGGAGAGATGCTGGGATTTTTCCAGAATTTGCAGCTGGGAACACGGATTTATTAAATCCGGGTGGGCCAGGCTCAATTCCAGTTCCAGCTAACTATCCTGAATCATTTGCTGTCGGAGCAACGGATAGTAATGATGGATTAGCTGGTTTTTCACTACGAGGCCCGTCACCTTACGACGAAATTAAACCAGATATTACAGCTCCTGGTGTAAATATACGCTCTGCAGTACCTGGTAATTCATATGATAATAATAGTGGAACATCAATGGCTAGTCCAGTTGTAACAGCGGTTGCTGCGATGTTACGTCAGGCAAACGCTAGTTTGACAGTCGATGAAATGGAAGAAATTTTGTTAAATACAGCAACACCATTAACTGATATTCAATATCCCGTCTCTCCTAATAATGGATACGGATATGGTTTAGTTAATGCTAGGAATGCCCTTTCTTTTATCATAAGTGGACCTGGTAAAATAAAAGGACAAGTTCTAAACGAAAGGAAAAAAATTAAAACGGGTTTAAATAATGCAACAATGAATAATCAAATAGATTTTTATGAAAAAGGATTACCGAACTCTGATTTATTTCCTTCAGAGGCAAGAGTTAGTGTATTAGAAAGTGGTTACTCAGTGAAAACAAATCCTTCAGATGGAACGTATTCCTTACTACATGCAGCTGGTACTTTTACTGTTAAAGCTGAGGCTTATGGTTTTTACCCTGCCGAACAGACGATAACTGTTGTAAATAATGAAACATCAATAGCAGATTTTTATTTAAAAAAAATGGCACAAGCAAACATTACTGGTATCATTAAAGACCAAGTAACTGGAAAAAGAATTCCGGGGGTAACTGTTTTATTGTTAGAGGATGCAAATGTTACACCTGTAGAAACAGATGAGAACGGATATTTCACCTTAACTTTATACAAAGGTAATTATACACTAAGAGTGATGGCACAAGGTTACCATTGGAAAGAAATTAAAATTACAGTGGGGGACTCTGATCAGGAATTAAATGTTGATCTTGAACCTTTTTATACGTATCCAGGCGGAGAAATTGGCTATGATGATGGATCAGCAGAAAATGCTTTAGCGTTTTTGAATGCGGGTAACGCATATGCAGTAAAAATGTCACTTCCTAAAGGTAAAAATTCAGCCCTTGTTACTGACGGTATATTTTGTTTTTGGGAAGCTGATTTTCCAGATCCAGGGGGAACAGAGTTTGCAGTAGAAGTTTGGGATTCTTCAGGGGCTAAGGGTTTTCCAGGTAAAAAAATTGCTGGTCCATTCTATGCTGATGCTATACGAGACAAAAATCAATGGACCATTGTAGATTTACGAAAATATAATATTATAGTTGAAGATGATTTTTATATGGTTTATAGGCAGACTGGTAATAATCCGTATGTACCTGGTCTAGCTAGTGATGAGGATGGTATTTTTGCAAATAGAAGTTACCAATATAATAAATCAGATGGGTTATGGATACAAACATCTGACTACTGGGGAAACTTTATGATTCGAGCGCGGGTTAGTTACGAAGTGGTTACACCTGTAATAACTTCACCAGTAAATGATTTTATTACAAATGAAGCTGAAATAATAGTAGAAGGTACTGCATCTCCATCAACTACTATTCAATTGTTAAATAATGGTGAAAATGTAGGAACTGCTAAAGTTGGTGATGATGGAACGTTTGCAATTCCAACAAAGTTGATTGAGGGAGAAAATAATTTTAAGGCTTTATCTTTAGTTGAGGATAAACTAACAAAGGAATCGGAAACTGTTACTGTAAAATTAGTTTTGATGGCACCTGAACTTACCATTGATAATCCAAAACATGGAGATAAAACGAATAGGGAAACAGTTACTGTCGAGGGAACTGTTTCAGCGGCTAACCTGGATTGGGTGAAAGTCAATGGCCAAAAAACCGATGTCGTGAATGGCAAATATTCAAAACGTGTCATGTTAGATAATGGAGAAAATGAAATCAAAGTTGTTGCCCAGAACATTGCTGGGAATAAAACGACGAAAAAAGTTAAAGTTTTTGCCAAATATTTCGCACCGCAAATTGATCATTTACTGCCAAACGAAGATAAAACTCTCGATACTGGCCAAAGCGTTAAAATTGAATTCGACAGTGAGCCTGGACTTAGAGCTACTTTCTATATTCATATGCCTCTAACGAACACGAACTCAAAACAAATCACAAATGCTACAGAATTACCGATGATGGAAATGGCAAACGGCCATTATGTTGGTTACTGGACGGTCCCACTCAAGACGCAAGCGAATGGTGCAGCCATCGAAGTAAAAGCTGTAGATACCTATGGCAATGAAATCAGGAAAATTGCTGATGGCAAACTTTTTATCAACGTTGGTACAACGAGCGGCGGAATTGGATTAACGAAATAAGAAAAAAGATGTGAACAGGATTTCCGTTCACATCTTTTTTCACTTCATGAACTCATTCACTGTAAAAACGAAGGCAAGCTTATTGTCTCACAATGTGCTATAATGGAAATTCAATTCAGAACAGGAAGTGACAAATTATGATAAAAATTGACATCCCAAAGCCAGATGTTGTAATTACAAAAAAGAAACCTTTAGAAGAAGTTAAGGATCACAAAATTAGTAGTGATTATGGATTTACTGATTTTAGACTTATTTCACGCGAAAAAGGCGGCATTATATTATTTTATAATGCAAAAGATGAACTATTATTCGTCGGTAAAGCTAGAAAGCTCCGACAACGGGTAACTAAGCATTTTGATGATAATGTATCAGCAATCAAAAAGCATAGGGAAGAAGTGCAAAAAATTGCTGTTATTTATGTAGAAGATCCGATGGAACGAGAAATTTATGAAACATTCATTATTAATAAGCTTCAAGCAAAATATAATATAGATAAAGTATTTTATAAATAAAACTTTTTTTGTTAATGAGAATCAAGGGTGTATTATAGCTTATAATACACTCTTTGTCATTGAATTGAACAAATTACAAAATGTATTAATTTTATTAATGTAAAGAAAAATTAACTCCTTCAAATTTCCTCTTCACTACCTAAGCTAAATCTTCCATAATTTTAAAAAGTGGTAACGCTTTCATCTGAATATTTCGAATATTGATGTTTAAATTCTTGTTTTATCATGCTATAATGTACAAATTATGAGAAAACTCAGAAGAAGGTAGGTTAAATGATGAGTCAAGAAATGGTGAAAGCTAAAACAGTACATGTGGAAGACATTCTTATTGCGTATCAGCTGCTAAAAGATATTGTTACGCATACACCATTACAAAAAAATGAACGTTTATCAGAAAAATATCAATGCAATATTTATTTGAAACGAGAAGACTTACAACATGTACGTTCATTTAAATTAAGAGGGGCATATTATAAAATAAAATCTATAGAAAATGAGGCACGTGATAAAGGGGTAATATGTGCGAGTGCAGGAAACCATGCTCAAGGTGTTGCCTATGCATGTCGTGATTTAGGTATTCACGGTAAAATCTTTATGCCGCAAACCACTCCAAAACAAAAAATTGACCAAGTCAAAATGTTTGGTCGCGATTTTGTAGAGGTTGTTTTAACGGGAGATACATTCGATGACTCCTCTGCAAGTGCAGTCAAGTGTGCGGAAGAAGAGGGGATGGTATTTATTCATCCGTTTGATGACGAAAGTGTCATTGCTGGTCAAGGGACTGTTGCAGTTGAAATCATGAATGATGTGGAGGAACCACTGGATTTTGTGTTTGCAAGCATCGGCGGCGGTGGATTAATGTCGGGAATAAGTACATATATAAAAAGTGTTTCTCCTAAAACAAAAATGATTGGGGTGGAGCCAAGCGGGGCTGCCAGTATGAAAGCATCTATTCAAAATGGTGCCATCCTCCCACTTTCTGAAATTGATAAATTTGTCGATGGTGCAGCAGTAAAATGTGTTGGCCAAAAAACGTTTGATATTTGTAATCATTTTGTAGAGGAGATCGCTCCAGTTCCTGAGGGGAAGGTTTGTACAACTATATTAGATTTATATAATGAACATGCGATTGTTGCTGAACCTGCAGGCGCACTTCCTATCGCCGCACTTGATTATTATAAAGATCAAATAAAAGGCAAATCGGTTGTCTGTGTCATCAGCGGCGGCAACAATGATATTGGAAGGATGCAAGAAATTAAAGAAAAATCATTGATTCATGAAGGATTACTATATTACTTCATTGTTAATTTCCCACAAAGGGCAGGTGCTCTTCGCGAATTTTTAGATGGCGTATTAGGACCTGATGACGATATTACTACCTTCGAATATACTAAGAAAAATAATAAAGAAAGTGGTCCAGGGTTAGTCGGGATCGAATTGAAAAGAAGTGAGGATTACCATTTGCTCATAGAAAGAATGAAGAAAAAGGGCTTTCCTTTTATAGAAGTGAATAAGGACAGCAATTTATTTCATTTATTAATTTAGAATGTGAAGGAAGAAGCTTGATTAGGCTTCTTCCTTCAATTTTTTAAAACGATTGACAAACAAAGCAATGAGTAAAATAAGTGATACGATAAAGTACCCCGCCAAAATACCTGCTTGATGCCACATGGCGGAAAAGTCGCCTGTAAACATAACATCACGAAGTCCTGCTACGGCATAACTCATTGGAAGAAAACGATGAAACGGTTGTAAGGCTGGAGCAATTAATTCAACAGGGTAAGATCCTCCACTTGTTGTTAATTGTAAAATTAACGCAACAAGTGCGACGAACTTCCCTGGATTTCCGAAACCTGCCGCAAGAAACATAATAAGTGTTCCGAATGCCAGGCTCGATATAAAGCTAAATAGAAGAAACAATGGAATACTTTGCACCGCTAAATGAAATGTGAGTAGTAAGAATAAAGCTGTAATTAGCGATTGGCCAAGTATAACAACAATTAAAACTGAATATTTACTAATGAGCCAACCTAATCCTGAAGTTGGATTCCCCACAGGATCTCTTAAATTGTATATCGTTGTAAGCATTAGCGGCCCAACAAAAAGCCCAAGTGACAGAAAATAAGGTGTGAATCCGGCACCATACGTAATTCCTTCAGTCATATCTTTGCGTTTTACTTCGACTGGTGCAGCAAACATTGAATTGCGTGCATTGTTTGCTCCTTTTACCGCTCCAATTGCCTCTTTTAAATCATTTAACCCTTTAGATAATTTTTTAGCACCTGTTAAAAGTTGATCTTCTCCATCTGTTAATAAGGAGACCGAATGTATTAATGTTCCCCAGCCATTTTCTACGGTTTTCGTTCCTTCTGCTATTTTTTTAGCTCCATTTTTCAGGGCAATACTTCCATTTGCAGCCGTTCTAAATTGATTGAGATACGTATCAAGCTGAGCAGTAGTATTGAGCTGCTTCGAAGGTAAGGATAATTGTTGATCTTTCAGACTTTGAAGCATAGATGATAGACCGGATAATTGATTTTCCACCTTACCAAAATTCATTGTTTTTATGATCTCGGAAAGCTGCCCGATACCGGTTAACACCGCTTGAAAATTTGGGTCATTTGCAGTTTCCGGATGGTTAGCAGTGTATTTTTGTATGTCACTTTGAAGTGTTGGAACCAATCTTTTTAATTGCTCCATTTGATTGGTTGTTTGATTTAGCCGATTCATGATTTCGTTAATTTGATTATTTAATGTACTAAGATTTGTTTGCAGCTTCGGATAAATGCTATCAATGAACTTAGTAACTTCCTTCATATTAGATGAAATGCTATCTAGTTTTTTCTCGAATCCTAAGAGTCCATTGCTTAATTCAGCTGTTTTGGAATAAAGTTGTGCAGATCCAGTTGCAAGTTCATGGATAGAAGGCTGTTGTTGTTTCAATCCGCTTAACAATTGATTG
Organism: Heyndrickxia sp. NPDC080065; assembly: GCF_050281185.1. Classification (NCBI taxonomy): domain Bacteria; kingdom Bacillati; phylum Bacillota; class Bacilli; order Caryophanales; family Bacillaceae; genus Heyndrickxia; species Heyndrickxia sp. NPDC080065. The sequence goes on from NZ_JBNNWS010000011.1 coordinate 30,763, forward strand.
GATTTAGTATGTAATGTATCAAGACCATTTACTAATTCGATTCCACCGTTGTGAGCTTTGTTAAGTGCATGATAAATGTCACCAAATTGATTAAACAAAACACTCGTGTAATGCTCTGTGATATTTTCTGAAATCGTTTTTCTTAATGCTTCAGATGCAGAATCAGTTATTTTTGTCGAAACGAAATTATAACCTGTATTTGGGATGTATTCGATTTTCGCTCGCTTCGGTTTGTTTTCTATAACGCTAGTAAGGTTCTTCGAGAAATCTTTTGGGATTTGAATCATTGCATAATAACGGTTTTTCCTTAATCCTTGAACTCCTTCTTGTTCGGACACAAATTCCCATTTCACTTTATGATCTTTTCGTAATTCATCAATAATATCATTACCAACGGAAATAGTATCACCTTTGTATTGAACTGGTTGATCAAGATTCACCATGGCAACAGGCAACTTCTTGATCATACCGTAAGGATCCCAAAATGCCCAAACAAAAATACCGGAATACAAAGAGGGGATTAGAATTACCCCAATGATGGAAATGAGGATCATTTTATTTCTGGCAATTGCCAGCCATTCAGCACGCATCATTTTCACCTCGTAGACTAACGTTTTTAATGGGACATTAATTACTGAAAATATGAATTCAGTTTGTACAAAATGTGTGTGGAAAGAAATATACTTCTTTAAGTTTGTCCTTTTTTTGTTCATTTTAATTAAAAAGAGGTTAAATCCCTGCCTTTTAATTCGGCATTATCTTACTACTATGATCTTAATCATGTCATCGTTACAACGAAAACAATCTTATTTTTCATGTTACATAGAATGATTTGAAACAGGGAAAACTGCAAAATAGATGCGATTCATTAAATACGGAGGATAAACAGATGAACCAATTACATAAACAAAAATTGGTATCTGAAGTGAGCTGGAAAAAGAAATTAATGATCACTCTATGGATTAAATGGGAAAGATTATTTAATGGCATCTTACGTATTAAAACTATTGATGAAAATCATCCATTCTTAAATGGGAGAGTCCGTACTTATTGGGGAAAAACCATTCAATTGTCAGATGGAGAAAAAATTCAAAGAGGAGATCGAGTGTTAGAGCTTCATTTTAATAATGAAAGGCTTTTTCACATGGTAATGAATTCTCGTTCTTCTGTCCATTTAGCCATTCAATTAATTCGAGCATCAGAACAATTATTAGTCAACATTCGACCATTTATTCTTAATCACCCTAAGAGTGAAAAAATTAAAGGTTTATTTGGGGTCTCTATGATCCATCGTGGAACAAAACAATTAGGATTTACTGTTATTAGCCTACCAAAAGGGATTTTTGCATTTCTTACTAAAATCTATTTAAGACTATTGTTGCTCGTGATTCACCCACAAGGGAGACAAAGATTTAAAACAAAACAGGAGCTGCTTGTTCCAAAAGTAATTGCCATTTCAACGAAGGAACTAATAAGAAGATATCCTAGTGAGAAACTTTCTATGCCAGGTCAACAGGAACTAATACACAATCAACAAGAATAATTGGCTTCAATAATACCAGTAAAGTGTGATCATTGAGGTGTGGAGATTTTGGAAATCACAGTAATGACCTATAATATTCATCATGGCAAAGGGAGTGATAAGATATCAGACCTTAACAGAATCGCTGAAGTAATCAAAAAAAGTAAAGCAGATATTATTGGTTTAAACGAAGTAGATAAACATTTATCCAAGCGCAGTAATTATGTAAATCAAGTAGAATGGCTTGCAAAACAATTAAACATGTATCAAATTTTTAGTCCATCTATCTCTATACCGACATTTAACTCATCAAATGTTCGACAATACGGAAATGCCCTCTTATCTAGTTATCCAATTGTAAATCATACGAATTTTTCATTTAATTTTATCCCAGGACTAGTCGAAGGAAGGTCATTACTTGAAGCTACCATTGAAATAAACAAAAAGTTATTTCGTATCTATGTCACTCATCTAAGTCTCAATACCTTTCTTCATCGAAAACAAACAGACTTTATTATCAATCTGGTTCATAAATGTTCGCATCCGATTATTATTATGGGTGATTGGAATATGAGAACAGGTTCCCATGGATGGAAGAAAATCACTAGAGAGCTTCACGACGTTTGGGATCAAGCAGGTAATGGTGAAGGATTCACTTATCCTTCACTTAGACCGAGAAGAAGATTAGACTATCTTTTTGTCAGTTCTTCTTTTCGAATAGACAACGTTGAACTTGTAACTTTATTATCAAAAGCCTCTGACCATTTGCCATTAAAGGCGACACTCACTCTTGATTAAAGGTTGTTAAAATTCATCTTTCGAAGGGAGGAGAATAGTGGTGACATCTGATCGTTCTCAGAATAAAAAGGTTATCTTGCTTATCGTTGATACATTAATGGATACAACCATACAAGCTGCAATAGCATCTGGTAATGCTCCTGCTATTAAATTTTTCATAGATAATGGACATTATTATCCGAATGTAGTGAGTACTTTTCCGACGATGTCAGTTACTGTTGATAGTACTTTACTAACGGGTGTATACAGTGATAAACATAAAGTACCAGGACTGGTTTGGTATAGCCAAAAAGAAAAAAGAATTATTAATTATGGAAGCCATATTAGAGAACTATATAAATTGGGACTAAAGCAATCCATGGAAGACATATTTTATAATCTGAATCATGTACATTTTAGCAAACAGCATAAAACGGTACATGAAATCTTAAAAGAGAAGGGAATACAAACCTCCGCAATCAATACACTTTTATATAGAGGAAGTAACTCTATTCAATTGAAAGTACCATTTTTTTTAAAATTAACTGGTTTAAAAAAGAATCTATCTTCTCATTCGCCTGACTTATTTTCTTACGGAGCTTTTCGCAGGTTCAATCCTTTAAAAAAACATACTCGTTTTTGGCAAAAATATGGGTTTAATGATAAATTTGCAGCACATGAAATAAAATATCTCATTAAAAAAAATAAAGTACCACCTTTAACGATTGCATATTTCCCTGACTTAGACCAACGTATTCATAAACATGGGAGAACCGATGTTGAAGGAATTCAAAAGGTTGATAAACAATTACAAGAAATCCTAAATCAGTATCCTTCATGGGAAGAGGCATTATCGAATAATATATGGATAATTTCAGGAGACAATGGACAAGCATGGATTAGCAACAACAAGACAGAAGCACTTATTGATTTACGAGATCTATTGAATTCCTATCGAATTGTCAAATTAAAAGAGGGTGTTACATCAAAAGACGAAATCGTTCTTTGTGTTAACGAAAGAATGTCTTTTATATATACCCTTGACGACCAAAAAGTACGTTTAAACGAAATTGCAAATCTCTTGCAAAAAGACGATCGAATTGATGTCATAGCAGTAAAAAATGAAAAAACCGTAACCGTTACATCAGGTATACACAATGGCCAGCTTCATTTTCATCCAGAGGGAGAATATTTTGATGAGTATAAGCAATCTTGGTTTTTAGAAGGGAATGCAGATATATTAGATCTGTCAATCACGGATAAAAGAATTCAATATGGGGATTATCCTGATGCATTAGCAAGATTATATTCTTCATTTTTCTCGCATGAGGGCAATTACTTAATTGTAAGTGCAAAGCCTGGTTTTGAGTTCATTGGAGAGGGATCACCTACACATATAGGTGGAGCAAGTCATGGGGGATTACACAAAGAAGATTCCTTAGTCTCAATGATCGTAACCGGTACCAACACCACTCCGAAGTATTTACGTTTTTTAGATTTGAAAGATTGGCTTCTATCTTTAGTTCAATAAGACTTGTTTTATATGTTGCATTTGAATCAGAAATCTAAATAATTTTGAATTCGTACGTAGAGGAAGATATATTTGTTAAAAAGGGATGTCACAAATATCTTCACCCTGTACGAAATATAAAAATTTTCACAAAAATAAGCTGTCCAAATTGTCTAGTACCTCGACCAAATGGGCAGCTTAATAAGATAGTTATACTAAATGTTTTTTACGAATAAAGTTCTGAATGTCTCGATTTCCAATAAATTTCTTTGTCTTCTCATCCCATAGCTTAAAGGTAAGTGATTTTAAACTCGTCCAAAGTGTGAGTGTCGGTACATCTTGAAGTCGTGGGTCGCTTTTGTGTGCTTTCTCGAGATGATAGTTTGGTACACGAGAATTCAGATGATGGACATGGTGAAACCCGATGTTTCCCGAGAACCATTGTAAAATTTTCGGAAGCTTATAGAAAGAACTACCTTTTAAAGCGGCTTCGACATAGTTCCAGTTCTCACCATTTTCAAAGTAACCATCCTCAAACTGATGTTGTACATAAAATAACCAAACTCCAGCAAATGATGCGATGTAGAAAATTGGTAACTCTACTAATATCAAAGCTTTCCATCCTAATGTAAAGCCTAAGAGCAGCATTATAGTCAGCAGAATAATATTGGTAATCCAAACATGCTTTTTCTCTTTTTTAGGTGCATTTTTTCGATTAAAGCGGTAAGAGATTAAAAAGAGATATAGAGGTCCAATTATGAACATCACGATTGGATTTCTATAAATTCTGTACCATAAACGTTTTAACCAAGAAGCTTCTGCATATTCTTGAAGTGTCATTGTCCACACATCACCAACACCACGTTTTTCTAAATGCCCATTCGTCGCATGGTGGATGGAATGGCTGTGTTTCCACTGTTCATAGGAACAAAAAGTAAACAAACCTGTGATTATGCCCACAATTTCATTCGCCTTACGGTTCTTAAAAAATGAGTAGTGAGTACAATCATGAAAAATTATAAACGTTCTCACTAAAAATCCGGCTGCTGGAATGGCACACAATAAAGTAAGCCAATAGGACACATTGAGGCTTAAATAGGCCAACACCCATAATATTAAAAACGGTCCTACGGAATTAATTAGTTGTCCAACACTCGCTGAAATGCGTGGCCGTTCAAATGATGCTAATTTTTTCTTCCATTCACGTAGATTGTACTTTGATTGTTCGCTCATCTAAAACATCACCTTTTTAAAATTTTTTAGAATAATAGATTGATAGGTTGGAATCTCATTTGAATCGTGATTTTTTTTGCATATAATAATACATGCTTAATGGCCACCAAAGAATAGCAAAGATTGGGTAGACGGCCCACACCGTATTTGGCGAGGAAACAATATTTACAACGATAAAGAATATGATTATTAGAATACTAGCTGATATTGAAAATTGAAAAAATTTATTCGCTTTTGCATAATACATCGATAAAGGCCACCATATCACTGCAAAGGTAGGGTAGATAGCCCACACCGTATTTGGTGAGGATACAATATTTACAACTGTAAAAAATATGATTATAAGAAAACTAGCAGATATTGAAAATTGAAAATATTTTTTCGTTTTTGCATAATACATCGATAAAGGCCACCATATCACTGCAAAAGAAGGGTAGATAGCCCAAGGGTATTGTGGTGAAAGGATACTATTTAAAACTGAATAATACACGATCGTGATTAAACTTCCGAGAATAGCCAATGAGACAGTGTTCCTCTTTTTTTCTAAACACATAAGAATCGGCCACCAAATAATTGGGTAAAACGCGTACAAAAACCATGGATGGCCAGGGCTGTGAAAATAATTAACGATAAAGAGAAATAATATGATCAATAAGCTAGTGAAAATAGAATGAACTTTATATTCACCATTTTTTATAGATTGAACACTGAGCGGCCATAATAATATGAAAAAAGAAGGGTAGATAAACCATAGATTATCAGAGCTAGTCAAGTAATTAACGCTAATGAAAAATAAAATACTTATAATACTTGCTAACCAAGCAAAAATGACATCATGTCTATGCACGATCTTGTTCCCTCCTTTATTTTTGACGTAACCATCTATAAAACATACTTAGTGGCCACCATAATACACCAAATGTTGGATAGACAAACCAAATGATATTCGGAGTATAATAGAAATTGATAAAAATAAACAAAGCAATGATTAGCCCACTACCCCATAAGGAGAAACCTAAGTCTAATTTTGTCATATTTTTCTTTACTGGCTGCTGTATCGTACCAAGCTCTTTTTCTATTTCATCTATATCACCAAAATCAATAATGGCTTTATTGATCGCATCTTCCTCTTCTTTCCCTTGTGCCATTAAGTCATATACTTTCTCCTCAAGGTTTTCCAAAATCTCTTGTTTTACCAGTTCTTTTTGTTCACTATCTGGAATTTTTTTAAATAAATAATCAACATGGTCCCTTATTTTTCTCATTGTAATCCCTCCAAAAATAAATCAACTATTTCCTTTGTTTCTTCCCATTCTTTAACTGTTTCCTTTAAATAAGCTTTACCGAGGGTGGTGATTCTATAATATTTTCGTTTCCCACCATGTGTAATATTTCCAGTGTACGATTCGATTAATTCCTTCTTTTCTAATCGTTGGAATACCGCATAGAGGGTGGCTTCTTTTATTTGAAATCGATTTTCTGTCCGTTGACTAATTTGTTTTGATATTTCATATCCATATTGATCTTTTTCCAAGATTAAACAAAGGATAATTGAATCCAAATGTCCACGGATAATGTCACTCCTAATCATAATTCACCTTCCATAAAAATGATTGTTCTATCTGATAGAGTAATATTAACGTAAATTACTCTATCTGTCAAAGTAAAATTTATTTTTATTTTTATTCCTTCCGAAATATTCCAATAAAATAACAGGAGATAAATGGATTAATAATTATTTCTTTGAAAAACTAATTAAGAGTGAAATTATTTAAAATAATTATTCTAAATTTTTAATATTGATTTAATTATAAATTTTTATTACAAATATATTACATTCGTGTATAATACGTTTGTAGAAAGTGAGAAAGTTGGGCATAAAATGAAAAAGAACAGTTTAATATTTGTGATTTTTTTACTTTTAATAGTGGTGTTAGCGGGATGTTCATTCAAGGCGGAAGCACAAAAACCAAAAAAAGAGCCTGCTGAGAAATCTGTCGTTCAACCTGTAGAGAAACAAACAGTAGAGGAAGAAGAAGTCATTAATGAGGAACAAAAAGAAGTTGATACTTCTCAGTGGATTGATGTGAATGAACCAGCAAAGATTCCCATTCTCATGTATCATAGCATTTCTTCAGGGAATAGTTTGCGTGTTCCCAAAGAGGAATTTAGAGCACATATGAAATGGCTCAAGGATAATGGATACTATACGCTTAGTCCGGAAGAAGCTTATTTAGTTTTGACACAAAATAAGATACCGACTGAAAAGACTGTTTGGATTACATTTGATGATGGATATGAAGATAACTATACAGAAGCATACCCAATTTTAAAAGAATACGGGTTGAAAGCATCGATTTTTATGATAGGTAAATTAATCGATAAAAATAACCATCTTACAACAAATCAAATGCTGGAAATGAGCACGAATGAAATTTCAATCGAAAGCCATACATATAGTCATTTAGAACTAAACAGTTTAACACCTAGCCAACAAATGGAAGAAATGAAGCGTTCGAAAGAATTGTTTGACCACATGTTGGACCAGGAAACATCAATCCTATGTTATCCAGTTGGACAATATAACGAGGAAACACTAAAACTGGCCGAAGAAACTGGATATAAAATGGCACTTACAACAGAACCAGGCGCCGCATCAAGCGACCAAGGCCTATACGCACTCCATCGTATCCGCATATCCCCAGGAATGCCGCCAAACTGGTTCGGCACTTTGGTGTCAGGCACCGAAGATGGACATTAAGGTTTTTTTTCCACCTGAGATAGACAATTTGGAAATTAATGTTGGATTCAATTTACATAGGAGAAGTGTCTGAATACCATTCAGAAAATGTTACTGATTGTTTGATGTATCTTTATACAAATGAGGATATTTTTCAGCAAGAGTTGTATATTGAATAAAAAAGGCAGTCTCTTTCAATAATGGAGAAAGAGACTGCCTTCATACATTTATGAGATTTTACCGAAACGATCATTGTCACCGACCGGCCGAATTCGTACATTTTTTATAGATCCTTGCACCATTTTACCGCATAAAGGACATTGAGATTTGAGACCTTTGAAAGCGTTTACATCAAAGTGATCAACATTCCCTTGAAAAAACGGAGACTGAAACCATGTTTTACAATTTGGATTGGTACAACGAAGTTCCAGAACTTTGTTTGTTTTCATTCAATCATCCCCCTTAATAAAGTATATTCGCCATGAATGTATAGTTTCCTTTTCTTTTTCTAGAATATTTTGAAAAAAATAAAAATGTTATGGTAATATTGATCTATGATTATCGGTCAACAAAATCCATAATATGGTATTATAGGATTAATAATGTAAAGTGTGGTTATACAAGGGGGATTCATTTTGGTATTAAAGCTATTCACAAAAATTTTAAGCAATCTACTATTGTGGATTCTAGTTACAAGTGTATTGATACTACTTATATTATTGCCTCGGGGAGAAAGTGATATTTATCTTTCAGGGTCAAGAGTGGAAATGACAAAGGCATTACGACCTTTTCATGGGAAAAATATCAGAAAAATATTACAAATTTTTTTTCATATGCAATAAAAAATAAGAGTTTAGGGCAAACCACCTATGGTTTTTCAATAGAATATGAAGTTTGGAGATATATGGTAAAAAGCATATATATACTCATCCCTAGTTTTATCATCAGCTTTTTTCTAGGTTTAATTAAAGGAATCTATGATTTTAAAATGGGGGATAGAAGATTTCGCTTTTTCGGAGAAAAGATTACCTCTTTGTTTCTATCTGTTCCTGACTTTTTTGTCATTATATGCATTCAAATTGGAATAATGGCTTTAATTGATCTTGGATTTCCACATATAAATTTGTATGGTAGTGAAACCTTTACAAATAAGTTATTTGCGATCCTGTTTTTATCGATTTATCCAACTTTTTATGTGGCACGTATTACTGAAATGTATCTATCAACTGAAAGTGGAAAGGATTATGTGCGGACAGCGATTGGTAAAGGTACGCCTAACAAAAAGGTTATCTATGTACATATGCTTAGTAATTGTTGGGTTAGAGTTGTTGGACAGATCAATACGTTAATGCTATACATTTTATCAAATTTATTTATTGTTGAATTTTTGACTGGTTATAGGGGAGGGGCCTATCGTTTTTATCAAGCTTTTAATGTACAAAAAAATTTCGGTGTAGGTTCTGATATGGAGATAGATATCCCTGTTGTTATTGAATACGTTATCCTGTTTACAACTTTTGTCCTACTGACCAAAATTGTCAGTGATATCGTTCGTTCATTATTACTTGCAAGGGAGGCATCCTTAGAGAAATGAAGAAAAATCGGTCTTTACTCATTGGTATCATTCTTGTCACTTTTATCGTATTGATTGCTATTGCAGGTCCATATTTCCCGTTTGTTGATCAGCAATTAAAGACGGAAGGACTACGAAAAATGAATGATGGAACACTTAAGGTACCTGCCTATGCACCATCTCATTCAAATATATTAGGGACAGATAAAGAGGGGCGTGATATTTTAAGTCGACTTATTATTGGTACAAAAGAAGTATTAATCAGTATATTAGGAATCACTTTAATCCGTTTTTTGATTGCTGTTCCATTTGGCTTAATATCAAGTGTTAACAAGGCTGCTAGTAGATTATTAGATTTCTATAACAAAATGTTTTCATTTGTACCTATTATTTTTATGGTTGTCCTTATCGTTAATTTGCCATATATTATGTATTCTCAACATCGGACAATCATCGTGATTCTCATTATTGCTTTGCTGGAGGTAGGAAGGGTTGGACAATTCGTTCAAACCACTGTCCTAACTGTTTCAAAAAAGCCTTTCATTGAAGCGGCACTATCAACAGGAACAAATGCTAAAAAAATGTTTTCTCGTCACTATTTTCCATTCCTTTTACCTGAGTTAATTGTCAACATTTTATTAGATTTCGGTAGAAATATGTTCTTACTTGGACAACTTGGTATTATTAATATTTTTCTCGCACATCGAATTGAATCAGTGGACGAATTACAGTTAGAAATAATAAATGACTCAAATGCGTGGCCATTACTCTTTAAAGATGTTACTTTCGATGTTTTTACTAAACCGTGGATTCCATTTGCTGCTTGTGTATTCATTACATTTGCCATTATTGGATTTAATCAGCTTGGAAAAGGTTTAAAAGTACATTTTGAACGGAACAGTATCCGTTATTTTTAAGCAAGTAAAGGGGATCCAAAAGCAAAATATCAGATATATTGCTTCTGGATCCCCCATAGTGTTGGTTGACAATCAAAATACCCCAATCATATTTAGAAAAACAAGTATAATTATTATTGGAATAATCCATTTCATCAACACCCTCCATATTGAAAACCAGGTAAGGGAAAGGGAATTACTAAGAAAAAATTCTTGTTTAACTATAGATTGTTCCATCCGATAGGAGATGAAAAGGGCAATAAGGAAACTTCCAATTGGCAGCATAATATTACTTACTAGATAGTCGATCGCATCAAATACCGTTTTCGAAAACAGATGGAAATTTTTTAATGCTCCAAATGACAATGCTGACGGAATCCCTGCAATAAAAACAATGAATCCAGAAATCCATGAAATCTTTCTTCTCGAATGTTTTCCATTAGATGAAAACGCGGCGACAATAATTTCTAATAGACTAAAGGATGAAGTTAAGGTTGCAAATAAAAATAGAATTAAAAATAAGCACAAAAACAAATGTCCAAAGGGCATTTGCGAAAATACCGTAGGTAATACAACGAATAGTAAACCTGGGCCTGCAGTTGGCTTTAATCCAAATGCGAAAACAACAGGGAAAATAGCAAGGCCAGCTAGTAATGAAACAAAAATATTCATCCAAACAACTGAATTAGCAGATGAAGGTAAGCTTACATCCTTTTTTAAATAGGAACTGTAAGTTACCATGCATGAAAATCCAACTGCTAACGAGAAAAAGGATTGGCCAAGGGCATAAAGAATTGCTTCACCAGTTATTTTGGAAAAATCAGGATATAAGAAGAATCGAATCCCTTCTAAAGCTCCATCTAATGTGATGGAACGAATTACAAGCACGATAAAAAAGATAAAGAGGATCGGCATCATATATTTATTGGCTTTTTCAATTCCGTTTTGAATTCCAAATGAAAGGACAATGATGTTTATCAAAATGAATAGGGCTAGTCCTCCTATTGTAATAAAAGGATTACTCGTTATCGAATTAAAAAGGTCAGGATAATTTATGCCTTCACCAATTATCTTCCCTGGAATCGACAAGCCACTGTAAATAATGATCCAACCGCCAACTACGCTATAAAATGATAATAATAAAAAGCAGCCAAGAACTCCTAATCTACCGACCCATTTCCATAGACTATTAGGGGCCAATGTTTTATAGGCACTTATGGCCTCTTTCCCAGAACCTCGGCCTATAATAAATTCAGAAATGAGCAATGGCAGCCCAATCAGCAATGTAAAAATAACAAAAATAAGAAAAAATGCACCGCCACCGCTCATACCAGTTACGTATGGAAACTTCCATATAGCGCCTAAACCAATTGCTGCACCTGCAGATGATAAAATAAAACCAATTTTTGAGGACCATTGTTCTTTTTTTTGATTCATATTCTTCTCCTACTCTCAAACTTACTCCAGCGCACCAGCAACATCATAATCCGATATATCAATTTCCATTTCTATTCCAAGAGCTAAATTGGCTAATTCTGCTCCGATGAAAGGGCCCATAGTTAATCCAGATGCACCAAGTCCATTGGCGACTAGTAAATTTTTAAAACCTGGAAGATGGCCAATAACAGGAAGGAAACCGGGTGTGAACGGGCGAAAACCGACCCGTGTTTCTAAAACCGTACTTTCAGTCAATCCAGGTGCGACTTGCAGCGCTTTAGTTAAAACCTCTTGAATTCCTCCTGCGGTCACACGGTTGTCAAAGCCAACATTATTTTCATGAGTTGCGCCGATAACAATACGGTGATCATCAAATGTTAATAAATATTGGTCAGTAGGGGGCATGACAACAGGCCATTTATTTGTTTCGATTTCCGGCAACTCTAAATGAATGATCTGAGCTTTTTGTGAAGTTACTTTAAATTGAATCCCTAATGGCTCAAAAATTTGATTAGCCCATGCTCCTGCAGTAACAATTACCGTTTGTGCTTTTATTTTTTCTTCATTTACTAATACACCCGTTATTTGTTTCCCTTCAAATAATAGACTGGCATCACCAGTGATAATTTCTGCTCCATGTTTACACGCAGCTTTCAATAAAGCATGTCGCAGTGCGCGGCCATCAACTCGTGCAGCGCCACTAACATGGACAGCTCCGTACTCATCTACTAATGGAGGGAATAAGGCTTTTGTCTGCTCAGGTGTAAGGATGGTAATATTACCAATTTCAGGAGCGTCTTCCTTTCTTTTTAAAGCTCGTTTTTCCATCGCAAATAGCTTTTCTTCATCTTTGTGAACACTAATTGCTCCTACACGTGCGTAGCCAGTATTTGTTTCTCCATCCTTTTCTAGTTCTTCAATAAGCTGAGGATAAAATCGTGCCCCACCTTTTGCAAGCCGATACCATGCTTTGTTCCGACGCTGTGATAGCCAAGGACAAACAATTCCCGCAGCAGCATCTGTTGCTTGTCCTTCATCCTTGCGATCAACTACAACGACATCCGCACCAGCTTTTGCCAAATGATAGGCGGTGGATGCGCCTAGAATCCCAGCCCCAATAACAACTATTTTCTTCATTGTTAACATTCCTTCTCTTCCAAGTAACTATTTCTTATGTAATATTCATCTTAATTCCCGTTAATTACACCAAGAGATTTTAACCCATTATAGACCCCAGAGTTGGTAACCTCTGTCGTTTTATGCTTTGCATAAGCAAAAAGATCCGGATGAGCATTTCCCATAGCAAATCCTTCTCCAACAAGCATTAGCATTTCTTTATCATTCATCCCGTCACCGAAGGCAATTGCGCTTTCTTTTCCGATATTTAGAAGCTCCAGTACTTTACTAACTGCGAACCCTTTATTTACACTGTCGCGGATAACATCGTAATTATGGGTTAATCCCTCCACATTGACTTGGGACAAGTGAATATTTTCATCCTTTTCATAATGACGGGGGTCATTTTCTTCTATATTTATTATGGTCATTCCTAATATATCATTGACAACCTTTGGTGAGTACAGATCATTATTATGTAAGTGAAATCTTTTAATAAACTCTTTAACTGCGGGGCTTTCTAATGTGGTAAAGAGGTTTTGCTCACTAGTGTAGAAAACAATATCATGATTAAATTCTTTTGCAATTTCGATAGAGCTTTCGACAATTTCAGCATTCATTGGTTCTTTTAAGACATCTACTCCGTTATGAACAGCATACGCACCATTATACCCAATAAACGAATGGATATTTAATTCTTCTGCTATCTGAGAAATTTCATGAAGAGGTCTGCCTGTAGCTAAAAAAACTTCTATTTCTTTTTTCTGAACTTCAGCAATTGCTTCCTTTGTTGATTCTTCGATTCTATCATCAGGGGTTAGAATGGTTCCATCGATATCAAGAAATAAAATTTTATAAGTAGTCATGATCAATCTCCATACTTCTTAATTGTTTTCATAGGATGAATTTTATCATAAATACTGCTTAATTGAAAAAAATCTATGTATAGGGTAGATTCAGATATTTTATCAATAACGTTTTCCTTCAATAAAAATACAAATAATCTATATCAAAAACCTAGGATAAATACGAAACCACAAAAGTGTCGACAGGTGTAAAGACACATGGTAACATAGTAATGTTCCTAATTTTTATAAGTGACATATAGGAGGGTATTATGGCTAGAAAGAATGGGATCTCGAATAATAAACTACTTGGAATTGCCGGTCTCGGCTGGATGTTTGATGCAATGGATGTAGGGATGCTTTCCTTCATTATTGCCGCCTTAAAGGTAGATTGGAATTTATCAGTAGAAGAAATGGGTTGGATTGGAAGTATTAACTCTATTGGAATGGCAGTCGGAGCTTTTCTCTTTGGAATACTTGCAGATCGAATTGGTCGAAAGCATGTCTTTATTATTACTTTATTATTATTTTCATTAGGAAGTGGTGCCGCAGCTTTTACTACTTCATTCTCAATCTTTTTGATCTTGCGCTTCCTCATTGGTATGGGGCTAGGCGGAGAACTGCCGGTAGCTTCGACACTTGTATCAGAAAGTGTACCTACTGAAAAACGCGGGAGAATTGTCGTATTGCTTGAAAGCTTTTGGGCATTCGGATGGTTAATCGCCGCAGTTATTTCCTACTTCGTTATTCCAAAATACGGATGGCAAGTCGCTTTATTAATCAGTGTCATTCCAGCATTTTATGCTCTTTATCTTCGCATACATTTGCCTGATTCGGACCGTTTTGTTACGGTTAAAGAAAAGGAAAAACCATCGTTGTTACAAAGCATCGCTGCTGTTTGGTCAAAAAAATATACACGTAGAACTGTTATGCTTTGGATACTGTGGTTTTGTGTTGTGTTTTCCTATTACGGAATGTTTCTTTGGTTACCTAGTGTTATGGTAATGAAAGGATTTAGTATGATCAAAAGTTTCGAGTACGTATTGATCATGACCCTAGCCCAATTGCCAGGTTACTTTACAGCTGCATGGTTAATTGAAAGGGTAGGGCGGAAATTTGTTCTCGTTGTTTATTTAATTGGAACAGCAATAAGTGCCTATTTATTCGGTACTGCTGATTCTTTAGCATTACTCATAACTTCTGGAATTTTACTTTCATTTTTCAATCTTGGAGCATGGGGCGCATTATATGCTTATACTCCAGAACAATATCCAACTAAAATTCGGGGGACAGGAACAGGAATGGCGACTTCTTTTGGTAGAATAGGGGGGATTCTCGGACCACTTCTTGTGCCGTATCTTATTGCCCAACAATATTCAATCAATATAATTTTTACTATTTTCTGCATTTCTGTCTTAATCGGAGCAGCATCTGTACTATTTTTAGGAAAAGAAACAAAAAATATCGAGCTCCAATAAATAAAAAGAAAGGAAAGCTAGTTCAAAAGCTTTCCTTTTTTGGATTTTGAAAAAATACCATTTGTATTTCCTAAAATATATTTCTATTTTTGAATATCTTTAGGTAAAAAAATTAGTATCTTGTAATACAAAATAGTTGATTTTTATTTTTTTCTAAGCTATAGTGTATTACAAGATACATAATATTTTTTTAGGTTACTATCTTGTAATGCATAGGAGTGGAGGTAATGTCGTCATCAACACAAATGCTGAAAGGAATATTAGAAGGTTGTTTGTTAGCTGTCATTGTTCGAGGGGAGACCTATGGATATGAAATGATTGAGAAGTTAGAAGGATTTGGACTTAATATGGTCAGCGAAGGCAGTATATATCCTGTTTTAATGAGAATGCAGAAAGAAGGTTTAGTTACAACTGAAATGAAATCTTCACCAAATGGTCCAAAAAGAAAATACTATTCAATCACAGAAGCTGGGGTAACGGTTTTAGCTGATTTTCAAGAAAGGTGGTTCGAGCTTTCAAAGGCCGTACACGCTTTATTTACCATCGATCTTAATAAAGGAGTGGAGTAGATGTTATCAGATAAGGCAACTGAGTTTTTGGCAAATTTAAATATTTATTTACAGACATATGGAAAGAATGAAAAGGATATCAGAGAAATTGTAAATGAATTAGAAGATCATTTAATTCAAGCTGAAAAATCCGGAAAAAATATAGATACAATAACTGGTGGGTCACCTAAAGCGTATATGAATCAGATAAAAAATGAAATGAACACTGATAGAAAAGAGATACTATCAACCTTATTTCTTTTTTTCTCTCTTGCTTTGGCTTATATCATATTACCTGATGCAATCAGAGGGCAAGCGTCCTTTACCATTATTGAAATAATCGGGAATATGTCTGCTATTATCATTTCTATCGTGATGTTCGTTTGGTTATTTCGTTATGATAGTTCAAACACGATATCAAAAAGTAAGCAAATAGCAATGTTTTGGGTAATAGGTGCTGTTCCTTTTGCAATTTTTTTTGGTACACATTTCTTGAACAAATGGATGGGATTAAAACCAATATTTGAAGCAACACCTTTTCAAAATAGCTTGATTGCAGTCATATGTATCGTATTTTTAATTGGTTATGCTATTTTCGCAAAAACATGGTCAACAATTATTGTTCCATGTATTATTATTGCTCCTAATTTTATAGCTGAGCGAATTACAGGCGCTCCAAAGGATCAATCTTTACTTACCTTGGGATTATTTTTTGGTGGAATAGTGCTTCTCCTATTGTATTTTTTTGTTAAAAACAAACGAGAAATGAAGGCTGTTAAATAAGCATATGATAAAAGCAGTGAGTTCCATATGTGAAATCTCACTGCTTCCCCAGGTTGATAGTTGATACTTTATTTGGCGATAGAATCCATATTTTCAGCAATCTCTTTCAATGCTTTTGCACGGAAAACAATAAACCTATGCATATACTTTTTCAAAAACAAGATATCAGCCATATTCCCGATTAAACCGAAAGGGGACTTATATTGAAATGTATCAGTCATAATAGTTCCATCGGTTACCTCAGAAAACTGATGTATGTGAATAAAGGAATGAAAGGCACCATTTAACATAATATCAACAAATTGGTATGGCTTTTGCATTTCTGTAACCTTGGCTGTCAGTCTCTGCTTGACACCAAAGTGAAAAGCTTCCCATGTAACGGTATCTCCTACCTCTAACAACCCCTTTGTTACCCCACCAACAGCTCTTTCTTTCGTATCTGAAGTAGTTTGAGTATGAATATCAACATTCCTTGCAAGATCAAAACAAGCTTCGATAGGTGCTTTGATAAATTCTTGATGCTTGATGGTAGGCATTATTATTCTCCCTTTAAAAAACCTTCCTATTATTTTCTCACTATTACGAAATTACCTCGCCACTTGCTTAATAAATTCCCTCATAAGTCCAGGCAGGTCTGGCCACGCGTGTCCTGAAACAAGATTTCCGTCAACATGCAAAGGCTCGGTAATGTAGGTCGATCCAGCAGCTTCCACTTCAGGTTTACAAGCAATATAGGCTGTCATCTCTCTTCCTACGAGATATTCACGAACAGTAGTTAACACTAGGCTGGCATGACAGACAGCTGCAACAGGTTTATTTTCTTCAAAGAAGTGGGCAACAATTCCAGGAACATGCTCATTTAAGCGAATATATTCTGGTGCACGTCCACCAGGAATAATTAACCCATCATATTCCTCTGGATTCACTTCGTCGAAAGATGCATTAGCTTCAATTAAATATCCACCTTTTTCCGTATACGTATCCCACCCGATAAAGTCATGTACAACAGTATTGAGTTTTTTCTTAGATGGAGCGGCAATGGTAACGTCAAATCCTTCTTCCAAACACCTAAAATAAGGATAGTAGATTTCTAATGCTTCAACTGCGTCTCCGGCAATAATTAAAATCTTTTTTGACATGAAAAACCCTCCTCAAATATAGGAATTAATTATATGAATACACTTCAACAAAATATATGAAAATCCTTTTAGAAAAATGTAAATTTTTAACGCAATATATTTGACTGGAAATGAGATGTGTTTTTATAATAAAGAAAGTCTGATTTAGAGACCTTTAAGAGTCATTTTTATTTAAAGGATTCATAAACTATGTTAAATATTTCTTATGGTAAAGGTGGGATACAATCATGCCAGTAAAAGTAACGATGGCTAATGGCAAGGAATATTTAGTTGATACACATATTGATGAATTTATGAAAAAAGTCACTAATCAAATGGGACTTATGACAAATGTTATTCAAAAATTTGGGAATTTAATCATTAATCCGACCTTTATCTCATCTGTAGAGGTAATTGATCGAGACTAAGTTAAATAATTTACTAGTTTTATATGCACCTTATAAAAGATGATTAGTTCAACAAAGGAACTAATTGTCTTTTTTTTATGCCAGAAAGTGGTGAATATCTTATACTTCTAACCGCCAAATTTGTAATCATTCCAATTTTATCGGAAAATAAAAGCTGGTTAGAAAATCTCAGGTGAGGTGGAGAAATGGACAAGCATACATATTTAGCACATGATGCGGTAGGTCTTGCAAACTTAGTCAAAAAGAAAGAGGTTTCACCAAAAGAACTAGTTGAAACAGCTTTTGAACGATTAGAAGAAGTAAATCCGTTATTAAATGCTGTTGTTAGAACCCGTTATGAAAAAGTTTTGGAGGAAGCGGAGCAACTACATATTGAAGATAAGCCTTTTGCTGGAGTGCCAATATTGCTAAAGGATATATCACAATCTATTAAAGGGGAGCCGCTTACCTCGGGATCCAAACTTTTTATCGATAATATAGCTAGACAAGATTCAAACTATGTGGCTCGTCTGCGCCAAGCTGGATTTCTTTTTTTAGGCCACACGAATACACCTGAGTTTGGCTTAAAAAATATTACCGAGCCTGAAATACATGGACCGACTCGAAATCCATGGGATACACAATACTCATCAGGCGGGTCAAGCGGCGGGGCCGCAGCAAGTGTTGCTTCTGGAATTGTGCCGATAGCTGGTGCAAGTGATGGGGGAGGATCAATTCGCATTCCTGCTTCCTTTACAGGCCTTTTTGGATTAAAGCCCACTCGGGGAAGAACACCGGTAGGACCTGGAGTCGGACGCCAATGGCAAGGTGCTTCCATAGATTTTGTTTTATCTCGATCTGTTCGTGACAGTGCTGCCCTTTTGGATGTATTACAAACGATTCAGCCTGAAGCTGCATTTCAAACACCGTTGTTTCCAGGAAGTTATTTTGAGGAAATCAAAAAACAGACTAAACAAAAGTTTCGAATTGCATTTACGACTCAGTCACCCGTTGACACTCCTGTTAGTGAAGAAGCTCGGCATGCTATATATAAAACAGTTCAATGGCTAGAAGAACAAGGGCATGAAGTGGAAGAAAGAACTAATAATGTTGATGGAATCCGACTGATGGAAAACTATTATATAATGAATAATGGCGAGATTGCAGGAATGGTCGATTCAATAGAAAAAGCGCTAGGGAGAGCTATAACTGCTAAAGATATGGAGATTGTGGCCTGGGTATTAAACGTTGCAGGTAAATCAGTAACAGCAGCTGAATTTACCCAAAGCATAGCGGAGTGGGATGTCGCTGCTGCTCAAATGGCAGAATTCCATCAAACTTATGATCTATTTATCACTCCAGCAACAGCTTACTCAGCTCCAAAGATTGGTGAGCTAACACAGACAGAAATAGAAATTGCTGAGTTAATGAAAATTAGCGAATTAACAAAGGCTGATCAACTGAAATTTGTATATGACATGTTTGAACCAAGCTTAACTTATACACCGTTTACACAGCTCGCAAACTTAACTGGGCAGCCAGCAATATCGATACCTGTCCATCTTACTAATAAAGGCCTACCACTTGGAGTACAATTTATGGCACCGAAAGGGAAAGAAGACTGGTTATTAAATATTGCTTATCAAATAGAGCAATCCGACCTATGGATTGGAATGAAAGGGAATCCGATGTACCCGGCAGTGTAATTGAAGCTTATCTGAATACTAAAAAAGCTATCTTTGTTTGGATTAAAGGATAGCTTTTTTAGCGTGACAAATCTCACATACTGTTACCAAAGGTACATTTGCTTTTATAAAGGCTTTTTAAGATATTTATTATGCAATTTTGAAAGTATTAATAAACAAAGAATCCCACCAAGTAATGATAAAGACATATCCCATTGAGAATCCCATATATCACCTTGAGTCCCTAGAAAGTCTTTAGTCGATTTTCCGAAAATTTTAGAAGCGAGCCATTCAAGGATTTCATATAAGGAGGAAATGGCTAGTACAATTGATAACGTGATAAAGATTAGCCATTTTGAAGGCTGAAGACATGATGTTCTAATTAATATTTCACGAATGATAATGGCAAAAAATCCTTTAGCAAAGTGGCCAAATCGATCATAATTATTTCTATGTGAGTGAAATACATCTTTTATCCAATTAAATAAGGGGACTCTTTCATATATATAGTGACCTCCGATGAAGACGAAGATTGATAAAACAGTAATGATAATATAGGAAAGAGTGGTAAACCGAAAACGTTTATAGGTAAAAATTAATATTAATAATCCTATTGTGACAGGACTAACCTCTAAAACCCATGTAAAATAATCAGTAGTTTTAATAGATGACCATATAAAAGCGCCAATAATTATTAGTAGTAAAATGAAATGTGAAACTTTTATACGATTAAACATTATTATTCCTCCTAACTAAGCAATAGTTTCTCCCAATAAAGAAATTTCATTAGAGTTTTTATATAGATTGGAAATTAGTTAAAAGTAAAAGAGGAAGTGTAGGCCTATCGAATTATTTTTTGGAAAATTTTTATAAATTCTAAAAAGAGGTGCTATAATGATAAGGACACAGTTGCAGGGTGGTAGTGGTCACTCCTTTAGTGAAGGGGGGTGATTACTATTGATCACAGTTTACGAAGCGTTAACGCTAATGCTCACTTTTGGGTCATTAATCGTAGCCGTGATTACCATTGTTATTTCTCTTGAGAAAAGAAAATAACCCACCCTGCCTAGGCCGTAGTTGGGGTGAGCTATTCTTCCTCATGGGCCACTGCACATCATGCAGTAGCTGTGTTAAGGAACATTGGTGTACACCAATGTTCCTTTTTTGTCTAGCTCCAGCGCCTATCGGCTAGCGGATTTCTCCGTCTCCTCCCTACGATAAGTCAACATCAGGTGAAATTTGAAGTGCCAATTTCACTAGCTCGTTAACTACCTCGCAGTGTTTCCTTTATCTCAGTCGAAGACTACGAAATCCGTACACTAGCGCTGCGGCGCTTTCGCTTTTCTTATTATATTCTGCTAATTCCATTATATACAATTTACAGTAAGACGTGTAGTCAATTCATTCATTATGCAATTTTTGACTTTGTGTTCTATAATAATAAGTAAATAGCTTTAAAAGAAAGGGTGTTGTCTAATGACAAACACAAATACTATTAAACTTACTTCACTATCTACCAAAGGAGGCTGTGGCTGTAAAATCGGTCCAGCAGATTTGGCAGCCGTGATCCGAACTTTGCCACCGGCCGTTCCAAATCCGGATTTATTAGTAGGCTTAGACACAAGTGATGATGCTGGAGTCTATCGATTAAGTGACGATTTAGCAATCGTACAAACTGTTGATTTTTTTACACCAATTGTTGATGATCCTTATTCGTTTGGTCAGATTGCTGCAGCAAATGCAATTAGTGATATATATGCTATGGGAGGAAAGCCTCTTACTGCATTGAATATTGTTGCCTTTCCAATTCATACATTGGACAAAGAAATTCTAGCAGATATTTTACGTGGTGCAGGGGATAAGTTAAAAGAAGCAGGTGTAACTCTTGTAGGTGGTCACTCAATAGATGATAAAGAACCAAAATTTGGTCTAGCGGTTACTGGAATTGTCCATCCTGATAAAGTACGTACAAATGCGGGTGCAAGACATGGGGATAAATTGATTTTAACAAAACCTATTGGTGTAGGAATAATGACGACATCCATAAAACGTGATCTTCTAACTGAAGAAGAAATTGCCCGTGTGACAAATGTCATGACAACTTTAAATAAAACTGCCGCTGAAACGATGGAATCCTATAATGTCCATGCATGTACAGATGTAACCGGATTTGGATTGCTGGGACATGCTACAGAATTGGCAAAAGGAAGTAATACTGGGCTTCGCATATATAAAGAACAAGTGCCAATACTGCCTCGTGTAAGGGAGTTAGCTGAAGCAGGCGCAATACCCGGCGGGACTAAAAATAATTATGCTCACATTGAAAAAAATGTTACTTTCCCAGAAACGATGGATCAAATTGATCAATGGATATTATGTGATGCTGTTACATCAGGCGGGCTCTTAATTTCAGTTGCAGGTGAGGAAGCAGAATCTCTCCTTTCCGATTTACAAAAAGCTGGGGTCGAGGCAGCTTTAATTGGTGGAGTAACTAGTGAAAACCCAGGTCATATAATAGTGATGTAATTTTATTATATATCCTATGTCATAGATCTTCTAAATCCGTAGTAAAGGCATGCACTACATATCAGTAATATTTGTCCTTGATCTAAAAGGAGGAAACATTGTGTTCCAGGATATTTCGATTAATGAATTACTTACTTTAAAAAATAAAAACGAGCTTACAGTAATTGATGTACGTTCTCCTTCCGAATATAAAGATGCAACAATTCCTGGTAGTTTAAATATTCCTTTTTTTAATGACGAGGAAAGAGCAGAAATTGGGACAATTTATAAGCAAATTAGTCCACAAGCTGCCAAAGAAAGAGGACTTGAGATTGTCTCTGCCAAGCTCCCTGCCTTTGTAAAAGAATTTGCACAAATAAATGGTCAAAAAGCAGTTTTTTGCTGGCGTGGAGGAATGAGAAGTAAAACGTCAGCGACCGTTCTTTCATTAATGGGGATAAACGTCTTTCGATTAAATGGAGGCTATCGATCATATCGTAATTGGGTTGTAGGTACGTTAAAAACCTTAGAAATTAAACCTGAAGTCTTTGTGTTAAATGGATATACTGGCTCCGGAAAAACAACTATTCTCCGTCGTCTAAATGAAGAAGGTTTCCCAGTTTTAGATCTTGAAGGGATGGCAAAACATAGAGGATCCATATTTGGTCAAATTGGGTTAGAGCCAAATAATCAAAAAACATTTGATGCTTTACTTGTTGAAAACATTCTTCCTTTCCAACAATCACCTTTTATTTTATTTGAAGGGGAAAGCAAAAGGGTCGGCAAAGTTACACTCCCTGACTTTGTTGTTAAAAAAAAGGAACAGGGGCTTCAATTTTTTATCGAAATGCCAATAGAAGAACGCATTCGTCATATATTGGAGGACTACCAACCATGGGAACACGAAGAAGAGTGCTTTGAAGCATTCACAAGAATTAAAAGGAGGATCCATACTCCTATTGCTAATAAAATTGAATCAGATTTAAAATCAGAGGATTACTCTTCCGCAGTCGGACTTTTACTGGAATATTACTATGACCCATTATATGAACATACAGCAAAGCAATATCCAGATGATCGTAAAATAACTATAAATGTAAACAACATAGAAGAAGCGATAGAATCTATTCGTAATCATTTAAGTGTAAAGCAAAATTAAAGTATAAATAGAAGGTGATAAAATGAAAAGAGTTTGTGTATATGCAGGATCAAATTTAGGGGAAAAAGAAGAATATGCTGTCCAAGCTAAGGAGCTTGGACAATTGTTAATAAAGCATAATTTGGATTTAGTGTATGGCGGCTCATGTGTTGGATTAATGGGTGAGGTAGCTAATGAAGTTCTTAAAAATGGAGGGAATGTGATTGGTGTCATGCCCAAATCCCTATTTAAAGGTGAGATTGTTCACCAAGGTTTAACTGAATTGATAGAAGTCAACACAATGCATGAAAGAAAGGCAAAGATGAGTGAGCTATCCGATTGCTTTATCGCATTGCCAGGTGGTTATGGAACTTTCGAAGAATTATTTGAAGCGATTTGTTGGTCTCAAATCGGAATTCATCAGAAGCCAGTAGGTGTATTAAATATCGATCATTTTTACGATCCAATCATAAAAATGGTCGATCACGCTGCAAATGAGGGCTTCATGAATCCTTCAAACAAAGCTCTTCTTGTTTCAGCACCTAATGCTTTAGAATTATTGGAAAAACTAATAAACTACCAACGTCCAGAGATGGGACTTAAGTGGAAACAACTAGAAACAACAAATTAAAATGTTTAGGGGGCTGTCTGAGAATTTTAATTTTCAGACAGTCTCTTTATTTTAATAAAGGCTGTTTTCGTAAAGTTTGTTGCTTTTTTAGTGATATTTTATTAACAATCTGAGTTGATTGTAGCGGAGGACACTTGACTCCTGCGGGAAAAAGAGGGAAGTGGGAGACCCCACAAGCGGTAACGCCGAGGAGGCTCCCATCCCTCCCCACGGAAAGCAAGTGTCTGGAGCGGAAATCAACGGACTAAGTTTATAGTCTAAAAACAACAATTTATACGAAAAGAGCCTTAATAAAAAATTATTATTTACAGTAACATCATTATGTAAACAAACGAGTGGACATAGACCAATCATCTTATTTTCACAAAAAGTGTAGGTAGATTGAATTGATTTTGTAAGAAATTTCTAAAAACTCAAAATGCTTGTGCTATAATAATGGGTAACACAGTATAGCAGGGTGGCGGTGGTTACTTCTTATCCGAAAGGGGGATCACTGATGATCACATTTTACGAGGCGTTATCGCTAATGATGATGTTTGGGTCATTAATCGTTACCGTGATTACAGTCGTTATTTCTCTGACAAAAAAGAAATAACCCACCCTGCCGGGCCATGGATAAGGGTAGGTTAACAGTTTCCTAAAAAAGGGCCACTGCTTCATGCAGTTTACTGTGTATAGGAACATTGGTTGGGAGCCAATGTTCTTTTTTATCTTATCTTATTATATACAAAGAGATTTCCATATTCAAACTAAATTCTTAAAATAGGAAATATTGAAAGATAAAATACAAATTTTCGCCCCAATGTCTATTTTATAGAAATAGCATCAATCTGTACATCATGACAAAAGTAGTAATTTTCATCCTGTGAAAAAAGTCTCCTTTAATCATAATACATAAATTGTAATCAATCGAGCATACTAAATATACGTTCGGGAGGTGGATGAATTGGAATCAAAAGATTTTGAGCAGATTTATGAACAATATAAAATTCATGGAGAAGAAAATGCTAGGAAAGAAGTAGCAAATCAAAATAAAGTCAGTGGAAAGGAAGAGATTGTCGCTGTTAGAAAAAATGACGATGGTGATATTATCGCCATAAAAACTGATAATGGAAGAGAACTAGATTATGTAAGTGCATTGGAAGAAGCAAAGTCAGGTAAATTAGCAAATGTTGATGTATTTCATAAATATGGAAGGGACATATTGAGGAGCGAGCCTGATGGAATTAAAGAAAATAATTTAGATCAACTGCCAACTTTTTAAATAACTAGAATGAAAAATGCTTATTCAATTGTATCATTTTTCATATTAATCTAAGAATATGTTTAGGAAGATTTTTCACTTGAAAAAAATCTTATTATAAAGTAATATAACAATACAAGCTGCATTGTACGTATTGATAATAAAGTTTTAACCTTTAAGCTGTAATAGGGAGTTTTATATTGGAACTGGAATGACATGTCTCTGCCTATATGGCATGGAGGACAAGCAAGAATGTTTCTGCAAACACCCACTTTGAGGAGTGGTGGTTTAAAACTTTCTTAATACTCATACGGCAAAGGCGGCCTTTTATAATGACAATGAACAAATCAGTTTTCTTTTGGAAACTGATTTTTTGTATTAAAGCAGATAAGTTGGAGTACAACCTGAAAAACATTAAAGACCTATAACCCCAGGACATGTGATCCTAAGGTAATAGGTCTTTTTTTAATATAGCTGACAGTGGAGGAATAGACTAGCTTATTTTACTTCTCTACCAGTAGCACCAATTACTTTATCAGTATCAGACTGGTTGTTATAGTCAGGATCTGAATTTAATTGCTTTTGGTCGGACTTTTTCCCAAGATAGCTGGATTTATGTTTTTCTTGCAGCTGATGAAACTTTTCAAAGTCTTGATTTACCATGAGTAATAACCTCCTTTATTTTATCTTTTTAATAATTATTGGACAATATGTATGTTTTTTTAAAAAATAACAAAGTGGGATTGCTCCCACTTAGATAAATGATAATTATAAATGAGTCCTAAATAAATCTTATGATAACAGACATCCTCCACAGATTTTTAAAAAAGGATGTTAAAGTTTAAGTTTTCCAAATAGGGCCATGATCGCCTTTACGATCAATACGATTGCAAATACTACTACTGCTGCTGCACCAATAAATTCAAGTACTGTTGCTAATGTGGCGGTTACGACTCCTAAAAGGCTAAGGCCAAGTAAAGCGAATCCTGCGACAATGGCAGCCAAAAATAATAGAACCATGTTTAACCACCTCCTTCATTATTAATATATGTACAAACATTAATAAGGTGATTTGAATGCAAGAAAATAAGAAATTTAAGGATATTTAAAAAATCAGGTCATGCATAGCACGAATTGCCAAGGGTAAACTATGATATATTCCAAGCATAGTGAGGGAACAAAAATGAAAAAAATATTTCTTGCAATTTTAGCGATGTCCATTGTTATTGCATTAACAGCATGTGCCGCAAAAGGTGGAAATAAGAAAGAGCAAAAAAATCTTTATGATCAAATAAAAGATAAAGGGGAAGTAACCATTGGAACGGAAGGAACTTACTCACCTTTTACCTTTCATGATAAATCAGGCAATTTGACAGGTTTCGATATTGATATAGCAAATGAAGTGTTTAAACGATTAAAAATAAAAACTAAATATATTGAAACAAAATGGGATGGCATGATCGCTGGATTAGATGCAAAGCGGTATGACCTAATAGCCAATGAGGTTGCTGTAAGAACGGATCGTTTAAAAAAATACGATATGTCCGATCCATATATTGTATCTAAAGCTGTATTGGTAGTAAGTAAAGATAATAATGATATTAAATCATTAGACGACTTAAAAGGAAAAAAGGTAGGACAATCATTAGATAGTAACTACAGAAAAATCGCAGAGGACCATGGAGCAACCAACACCGTTGTTGATGGTTTTAATCAAGCAATTGATTTGATCACTTCGAAAAGGATAGACGCAACAATTAATGATAGTCTTTCCTATTATGATTTAAGAAAGCACCAGCCCAATCTTCCAATAAAAGTTGTTTATGAGGAAAAAAATGCAACAAACAATGCTTTTTTATTTAGAAAAAATTCGAAAGAGCTAGTTGATGCTGTGAATGGAGCATTAGCTGGCATGAAAAAAGATGGTACGTATTTAAAAATCTCAAAAAAATGGTTTGGCACAGATGTGTCGAAATAAAGGAATGGAAAATAGATGTTTACAAATGAGGCAACCTCGAGAATAATAGGAATCCTTAGTGATTCCTTTTTTCCAATATTAAAGGCCGGTTTATATTTTACAATTCCTCTTTCTATCATTGCATTTATTTTAGGGACATTATTAGCTTTTTTTACAGCGATTGTCCGAATTTCAAATATAAAGCCCTTAATCGTTCTTGCCAAATTCTATGTATGGATTTTCAGGGGGACACCATTGCTCGTTCAGCTTTTTATACTTTTTTATGGATTACCGAATTTAGGGATTACATTAAACCCTTTTCCAGCAGCGGTGATTGGCTTTACACTGAATGTAGGAGCCTATAGTTCAGAAATCTTCCGGGCATCGATTTTATCTATTCAAAAAGGGCAGTGGGAAGCAGCCTTTTCGATTGGAATGACTAAATCCCAAGCAATGAGGAGAATTATTTTACCCCAAGCTATGCGTGTATCCTTGCCTCCATTAGGTAATTCCTTTATCAGCTTAGTCAAAGATACCTCCTTAGCAGCAACCATAACAGTGACAGAAATGTTTCAAAAAAGTCAACAAATCGTTGCAGCTACATATGAACCTCTTTGGCTTTATGTAGAGGTTGCATTTATCTATTTAATTTTTAGTACTGTACTATCATTTGGTCAATCCTTGCTAGAAAGAAGATATGATCGGACAGTAGCAAAATAATGGAGGAAAATAAATGATTACAATTGAACATTTACATAAAAGTTTTAAAGATCTAGAGGTTTTAAAAGGAATTGATCTTACTATAGCTAAAGGAAAAACGGCTGTTATCATTGGTCCTTCTGGCTCAGGTAAAACAACTCTCCTTCGTTGCTTGAATCTATTAGAAACACCTGATAAAGGTTTTCTATCAATAGGGGATAAAAAAATTAATTTTCATGAGAAAAATAGGCTTAAACTACAAGAGGTGATGCCGATTCGGAGACAGACTGGAATGGTATTTCAAGGTTATAATTTATTTCCTCATTTAACAGCAATGGAAAACATCATGGAAGGCCAAACAACTGTTTTAAAACGATCAAAAACGGAAGCAAGACAAAAAGCACTAGGGTTATTGGAAAAAGTGGGGCTTAAAGATCGCGGGGAAATGTACCCACATCAGCTTTCAGGTGGTCAACAACAACGAATAGGCATTGCTAGGGCGATGGCGATGGATCCACAAGTTTTACTATTCGATGAACCAACATCTGCTTTAGATCCAGAGCTTGTAGGAGAAGTGCTAAAAGTAATGAAAGATTTAGCAAATGAAGGAATGACAATGGTCGTTGTTACACATGAAATGCAGTTTGCACGTGATGTAGCCGATCAAGTGATCTTTATGGATCATGGAATAGTTGTTGAAAAAGGAACACCTGAAGAGGTATTTAACCATTCAGACAACCCACGATTATTACAGTTCCTAAATAAAGTCAATGCTAGGTGATAAGCAGTGATAAATTGAATTTACAGAATTTCATATGAATATTCATCAACATTTTGCTCAAAATATACTCGAGGTGAGAATATGAGTAAAAATGTTAAACCGAATACGAATAAAGTTCAGCAGAAATCCAAAGAAAAGCAAAAAACAAAGGTACCTAATAATCCACTTCCACAGCCGAAAGATTATGAAGAAATCGAATATTAATTAAGGTGCGGTGCAAACCGCCCTTTTTTACGTTCAGCTAGTTTTACTACGTAAAGAACTCACTTAACACATATCCTACGAGAGATTTTATCATCGATTAATAAAGCCAAATGAATAAAAAAGAACTTCTATCTAATACTAAGATTAAATCTATTTGGAAAGGAAAGGATTTTTGGATGTCAAATCAGCAGCTAGTCAATTTTTTGAATCAAGAGTTATCAAATTTTACTGTTATGTATGTAAAA
Source organism: Heyndrickxia sp. NPDC080065 (assembly GCF_050281185.1). Classification (NCBI taxonomy): domain Bacteria; kingdom Bacillati; phylum Bacillota; class Bacilli; order Caryophanales; family Bacillaceae; genus Heyndrickxia; species Heyndrickxia sp. NPDC080065. Next base: position 59,834 of record NZ_JBNNWS010000011.1, read on the forward strand.
TTACATCGATATCATTGGTTTGTACAAGGGAAGCATTTCTTCCAATTACATAGTTTATTTGAAAATCTTTATAATGAAATGGCCGAAGATTTAGATAAAATCGCTGAACGAGTATTAACAATTGGAGGCAAGCCTTTAGCGACGATGAGTAAGTACTTAGAAGAAACAACACTTGTTGAAGCTCAAGCTGATGATAAGGAAAAAGAAATCATGGAGCAGCTTATTAAAGATTATGAACAAATAGTGAGAGAAATAAATGAAACAGGAAGAAATCTAGCAGAAGAACAACAAGATCAACCAACCGTAGATTTATTAAACGATCTGCAAGGTAGATTTGAAAAGCATTTATGGATGTTCAGGGCCTATTTGGCATATGAATAGGGAAATAAGAAAAGCGTAAGCGCTGGAGCTAGACATAAGAAAAACAGGGTTTAAAGAAATCCCCTGTTTTTCGATTAATCCCACTCCCTGTTATGTATAACTAAAAAAATGAATCAAAGTTTATGATTTTTTATTTTTCTTTAGGAAACGTATCAAAAATACACCAATCACTATATAAATAATAACCATAATACTCAAAATAGGTATCCAAATATTCGTCAATCATCTTCACTCCTAAAGATTTCTCATTTTATTGTAAATCGAATTTCAGTATATGGAAAGGGAAAACTCTGTGACACTGTAAAAGTGTATTATTTTACTTATTACGAAAATAATAAAGCAAAAAGGTGTGATCTATATTGCCTAGAATTAGACCAAGATTTATGAATAGTCCCTTTTTTGTAGACGAGCCTGGAAATTGGCATTTGAAGCCCGGTGCACCAGAAAATTTACAAGAAGAATTTGAGGATTTTATACAAGCACTGCAAGACGATCATGAACCAGGAACCATAAATGGCATTCATATTTCTTATCCGTATATAAATGAATAATATTTTCTCAAATACTTACCTGAAAACGGCGGCAAATAATCCGCCATTTTTTTCGTTTAAGTTATTTGAATCTAATCGTTCACATGCATTATATTAAAATATAAAGAGTTGATTGCTATTAAATTATGAATATACGCGAGGTGTGCAGGAAATGAATATTTACCAATTTGAGGCTATACGAATGAATGGAAATAAACAATTATTTTCGGATTATCAAGGGAAGGTATTACTCATAGTCAATACTGCCAGCAAATGCGGTTTTACACCTCAGTTTAAGGAATTACAAGATTTATATCAAAAATATCATGAAAAAGGGTTAGAAATACTAGGGTTTCCATGCAATCAATTTAATCACCAGGATCCGGGAGAAAATCAAGAAATAGAGGAGTTTTGCTCTTTGAATTACGGAGTAAGCTTTCCCATGTTTCAAAAAATCAATGTCAACGGAAAAGACGCTCACCCGCTATTTCAGTACTTAACAAAGGAAGTTCCCGGAATTCTAGGATCAAAAAAGATTAAATGGAACTTCACAAAATTTCTGGTGAATCGAGAAGGGAGAGTGGTCTCAAGATATTCACCGGCGATAAAACCTTTAACATTAGCAGAAGAGATTGAAGCATTATTAGGGGAAATCAAGACTAAATAAAGAATTGAAATTTTTTTACTTTTTCATTCCATACTTTATTCCTTGTAATTATCGTCTAACATGATACGATATATTAATTGAAAGGAAGAGGTATGTATGTTACAAAATCAAAAAGTTTTATTTTTCGGTGCTGGTCCGATGGCTGAAGCGATAATCTCTGGAATGATCCAATCAGCCATTATCCCAGCGAACCAAATTTATGTACAAAACAGAATGAATCACGATCGTTTAAATGAATTACAAGCAAAATATAAGATAAATATTTTTGATGAGAATAAAAATCAATTAAATGATTTTAATACAATTGTATTGGCTGTGCAACCAAAACATATTGAAGATGTTCTGGGACTGTTAAGTTCTAATGTTCGTTCTGATCAGTTAATTCTATCTATAGTAACAAGTATTACGACAGAGTATTTTGAAGCAAACTTAAAAAATCAGCCAGTTATAAGAGTCATGCCAAACACTTCAAGTATGGTTTCTGAATCTGCAACTGCTATGACAGTCGGTCAATATGTATCAGAAGAACAAATTGACATCGCTAAAATGTTATTAAGAAGTATTGGTGAAGTTTATCTAATTCCCGAAAAAAACATGGACATATTTACGGGTATTGCAGGTAGTGGACCAGCGTATTTTTATTACTTTATGGAGCAAATGGAGCAAGTTGGAGTAGAAGGCGGCTTATCTGAACAACAGATTCGCTCCATCGTTGCGCAAACAGTACTAGGCGCTGCAAAAATGGTATTGGCCCAACAGGGTTCACCTGCTACACTACGTAAAAACGTAGCAGCACCGAATGGTCCTACAGAAGCAGGTTTAAATGCATTAGAATTATATGGTGGGGGAAGTGCAATCAAAGAAGCTGTTAGAAGTACAACAAATCGTTCCATTGAAATGAATCAGCCATTTAATATCGTCGGTAAATAAAATCATTCATTTTACAAACATCTCATATTACTTAATTGAGATGTTTTTTTATTGTTTTTAAAATCCGCATGTTCCTGACGCTATTCCTAGTAGAAAAATGAAGGAATTTAAAAAATTTAAGCGAAATATACATTGAATACACTTTGAGAGGAGAATAAGATGAAAACTGCATTAGTATTAGGTGGAACAAGGTTCTTTGGAGTGAAACTAGTCCAATCCTTACTTGATAATGGTGTATCGGTAACGGTTGCTATCAGAGGGAACACACCTATACCTTTCTCAGATCAAGTAGATACGATTCAATTTGATCGAAATGATGTTGAATCTTTCCATACGGCATTCGAAGGCAGGGAGTGGGATATAGTATTTGATCAAATTTGTTATTCTTCAATCGACGCACGGAACGCCATTGATGTTTTTGAAAACAAGACGAAAAAATACATTTTCACCTCTACTTTATCGGTTTACGATATTGTCGACAGGGAACTAAATGAAAATGATTTTGACCCATACACTTATCCAATAAAGTATGAGGAACAAGATGATGTCACTTATCAAGAAGGAAAACGGCAAGCTGAAGCTGTTTTTTTTCAAAAATCACCATTCCCAGTTGTAACTGTTAGATTTCCGATCGTTCTAGGTGAAAATGATTATACACAAAGAATGATTTATTATATAGACAAAGTTATAAATGAAGAAACCATTTATTTAAGGAATCTAGAGGCTTCCATAAGCTTTATTAATGAAGATGAAGCAGGAAAATTTCTTAGCTGGATCAGCAGCACAGATTTCCAGGGACCAATTAATACTTGTACAAATGGAACGGTCACTTTAAAAGAATTTATAGCTTATATTGAAGAAGCTACAGGGAAAAAAGCAAAAGTAGAAATAAGTCAAGAGGACGATAAACAAACACCATATGCTATTCCAAGTACATGGACGATGTCGAATCAAAAAGCAACAGACTTAGGTTTTCAATTTCAGGATTTGCATGTATGGCTTCCTGAATTAATTAGGAACTCAATATCATAACAGTAATTAGGAAATATAGTCACATAAGGACTATATTTTCTTTTTTATGTCCGATCTTTTTGTAAAAATTGTCGTTAATAAACAGTCTAAACAGGAAATATGATGGATTTCGATCCTATTTTTTTATATGTCAGAGAAAAGAGCCTTAATAAATCACCTAAAGTAATCAAACACTATAAACTATTGTATAGATTTGTGTGAAGTATTAGGTTAATGTATGTAATATTATATTTTTATTGTTTGAAATTTTAAATTTAATTAAAATTACTATAGATTTTTACTTCTAAGAAGGAGGATATTCATGTTTGTTTGTTCGAATGAAGTGAAAGATGAACTGCTTCAGATCTTTCATCAGCTTCATCAAAATCCAGAAATTAGCTGGGAAGAAAAAGAAACGACGAAATTTTTAAAGGAACTTGTTGAGAAACACGGATGCCGAGTTTCGACATTTGAAAATAGTACAGGTTTAATCGCTGAAATAGGGAACGGAAAACCAGTCATTGCTATTCGTGCAGACATTGATGCATTGTGGCAGGAAGTGAATGGGAAGTTTCAAGCGAATCATTCATGTGGTCATGATGCACATATGACGATTGCAATTGGAGTCTTATTCTTACTAAAGAACACAGAGTTAAATGGTACAGTTCGGTTTATCTTTCAACCTGCTGAAGAAAAAGGACAGGGTGCGTTAAGCATGGTAGAAAAACAAGTCGTTGATGATGTTGATTACTTATTCGGTGTACATTTACGTCCTTTTCAAGAGGTGCCTAATGGTTATTGTTCTCCAATGATTATCCATGGTGCCTGTCGATTTATTAATGGAAAAATTATGGGCGATGATTTACATGGAGCTAGACCGCATCTAGGTGCTAATGCAATTGAGATAGGAGCAACACTCGATCAAATGCTGAAAACCATTCATATTGATCCACTTGTTCCATCATCAGTAAAGTTGACCAAGTTTCAAGCAGGAGGCGAGAGTTCTAACATTATCCCAGGACACGCCGAATTTAGTTTAGATATGAGAGCGCAAACAAATGAAGCCATGGAAAAAATGCAAGCAAAAATCGATTTAATGATCGATGCATTAGAACGATTTTACGAAGTGAAAATCCCATATAAGATAAGTTCAAATGTACCTGCAGCTGTTGCTAATGCTGACGCCACAAATTGTATGAAAAAAGCGATTATCCAAGTGTTAGGTATCGATAACTATGTACCACCGATACAAACAACGGGAGGCGATGATTTTCATTACTATACCATTAAGAGACCGGGGTTAAAAGCAACGATGTTAGGCCTTGGGTGCGATCTTAAGCCTGGGCTTCATCATCCGAATATGACATTTGATCATAAAGCAATGTTTACGGGTGCAGAAATTATAGCAACAGCCGTTGTAATGACGATGAACTCATAAGTAATAATCATAAAAAAGTCGTGATTATAAATGAAATAATCACGACTTTTTTACATTTTATCTTGCTTAAATTTATTTAAATGTTTCAATCAATAAGAAGAGATTCAACAAAATAACTAACGCTGCAACTACCCATGCAATAATGGTAGTAATCCGATGATTCGTAAGTCCGCCCATAATTTTTTTATTACTTGTAAACATAATAAGAGGAACGAGCGCGAAGGCAATTCCAAAGGATAAAATAACTTGGCTCATAATTAATGCATCTGTTGCATTTACACCCGAAATAATGATCGCAAGGGCAGGTATCATCGTTATTGCTCTTCGTAGATATAAATTTATTCGAACATTGATGAAACCTTGCATAACTACATCACCTGCCATCGTTCCTACTGAAGAACTAGACAATCCAGCAATTAATAAACCTAAACCAAAGGACATGGCTGCAACTGGCCCTACAAAATGACCAAATTCGTGAAAGGCAACATCTAAATCCTCTACGACCAAACCGTTTTTGAAAAATAATGCAGCTGAAATAATTAACATACACATATTAATTGCACCAGCGATAATCATAGCAATGATAATATCAATAAATTCGAATTTATAAATTCTTTTTTTCTCCATCTCATTTCTTCCTACAATCCGATTTTGTGTAAGCGAAGAATGTAGGTAAATTGCATGTGGCATAACGGTAGCACCTAATATACCGGCAGCCAATAATATACTATCCACACCTTGGAATTTAGGAGTAAACATTCCACCCAACACCGATCCTAAGTCTGGTTTTGCAAGAAATGTTTGAAAAGCAAATGCTAATACAACAATCAGTACCATTGCAGCAATTCCAGCTTCTAATGAGCGAAATCCACGGCGCTGTAGTTCTAATATAGCAAATGAGCCTGCAGCTGTAATGATTGCAGCTGGAATCATTGGAATATCAAATAGTAAATAAAGTCCCAGTGCTGCCCCGATAAATTCAGCCAAATCGGTTGCAATGATAACTAATTCACTTTGAATCCATAAAAAGATAGAAACTCCTTGTGGAAAATTTTCTCTCGAAACTTCAGGGAGGTTTTTTCCTGTGGCTATACCTAACTTCGCAGATAATGATTGTATTAGAACTGCCAATAAGTTGGAAAAGGCAATTACCCAGAGCAGTAGATAACCATATTTAGAACCTGCGGTGATATTTGTTGCGAAATTTCCGGGATCAATATATGCCACTGCAGCAATAAATGCTGGGCCTAAAAAGGGGAGAATTTTTTTAATTCCGCCAACCTCTCCTCTTAGTACTGCATCAGCGGATAGTTTTGTTTTACTCATTTTAGGGTTGTATTTACGAGTAAATGCTTTATCACTCAAGGTTTGTTTCCTCCCTATCTAAATGTAAACTTCGAACAAAAAAGTTTCCTTAAGGAAAGTCTAGACATGTTTTTATTTTATTCAATAATTATAAAAACGTAAACTATTTTCACTTGTTATTTTACCCAATAAAAATTTAGTTTCGACAATCAGTGACATGTGCTAATTGGAAAATAATGAGTTACAATGTTTCTATTAGAGAAGGAGTTTAAGCATTTAATTTCGAATACTTTCTATAATGTCTATAAATCTAAAGGAGCTGAATTCATGAATAAAGCAGGACTTACTTTTTCTATTGATTCATTTACCATAGAGGGTGGAAAGATAAAGGAATTTGCTTTAGCGATTGGCGATGATAATCCGATTTATTATGAAATAGGGTCAGCTAAAGATAATGGATATAAAGATATACCTATCCCTCCCACGTTTCCAACCGTTATCGAAATGTGGGGTGGTTTAGATTTTGAAACCCTTATACAAAAGCTAGAACTGGACCCATTAATGGTGCTCCATGGCGAACAGGAATACGAATACTTTGGTAATATTTATGCAGGGGATACTATTTCTTGTTCAGCTGAAGTCATTTCGCATATTGAGAAAAGGAGAATGGATTTTATTACCATCGAAGTAATTTATAAAAGAGATGGACAAGTTGTTCTTAAAAGTCGATCAACTATCATTGAAAGGCATTAATTATAGTCGAAAATGTAGGAGGAGTTTATATGCAGAATATAGAAACCATTCATAAACCAACGATCACTCATACTCAGCTTGTCCGATATGCAGGTGCTTCTGGTGATTTTAATCCCATCCATACTGTCGTACCAATTGGGGAAGAAGCAGGTTTAGGAGGAGTAATTGCACACGGCATGTTAATTATGGGGATGGCTGGAGAGGCATTAGGAAAATGGTTCCCACGTAAAAATTTACGTCAATTCAAAGTACGTTTTTCAGCAATGACGAAACCAGGAGAAAACTTATCCATTGAGGGTAGTATTATTGACGAAATAGAAATTAATGGGGAGAACAGGCTTGTCGGAAATGTTTTTGTGAAAAACAGTGAGGGTGAAACAAAATTAAAAGGACAATTCCAAGTATTGAAAGAGGATATGTGCCAATAATATCAGTTTAAATTGATATCAAAATAACAGAAACTTTAAAAGGCTTTGTAATTTTTCAACGCAATCACTTTTTCTTTCATTTTTCAAAAAAATAATTCTTAAAGTTTTTAATAAAATATTTTTTAATTTAACATTGTATAGTATGATTGTTTAAAGAATATTTCGATATACGAAAAAATAAACTATATAAAATTATATCTTTATATAAAAATGGATTCCTTTTCGAATCCATTTTATTAATATAGAGAGAGGAGAGGTTAAATGGGGAGTAAAACATCGACTGTGCCCTTATGGACGAGATCATTTAGTTTATTAATTATTGCCAATCTTTTTGTTTTTATGGGCTTTCAAATGTTGATTCCAACCATCCCCCCATATATTCAATCATTAGGAGCCTCAGGTATTGAAATTGGATTAGCCACAACATTATTTTCCATTGGGGCAGTCATTATTAGGCCATTTATTGGTTATTTTCTAGAATATAGGGAGCGGAAAGCACTTGTTATTATAGGTGCAATATCACTGTTAGTGATAACGATTTTGTATCCAGTTTCACAAATTGTCTTTATTTTTTTAGGCTTTCGATTATTGCACGGTATTGGTTGGGGTTGGTCAACAACTGCAAATGGAACAGCTGCAGTAGATGTGGTACCTAATGCAAGATTAGGTGAAGGTATGGGATATTTCGGTCTATCCGCTACGGTTGGAATGATCATTGCACCGAGTTTGGGAATTTTTCTCTATCAGCATTTTCAATTTTCCATCATTATTGTAGTGTCCACCATTTTAAGTGCTATTGCAATTTTGCTACTTGTAATTGTTAAGTACAAAACACCTGAAGTGGTGAAAAATAAACGTGCAGATGAGGTTCAATTTTCCTTTTTCGGCTCTTTAATTGAAAAGTCAAGCTGGTATCCGGCGTTTGTTACATTAATGGCGACATTTGGCTATGGAACGATTGTCACTTTTATTGTTATTTTTAGTGAGGAAAGAGGACTTCATCAAATCTATTTATTTTATTTATGTAATGCAGTGGTAGCAACTTTGGTTCGTCCTATAACTGGTAGATGGTTCGACAGAAAAGGGCCTAGAGCATTAATTTTAATCTGTGCTACTCTAACATTTATTGCTTTATGGGTTCTTTCTTTTGCAACTTCTAATATCTATATCATCATATCAGGTATTCTGTTTGGAGCTGGATATGGTTCATTAATTCCAACTCTACAAGCGTGGGTACTGCAAAAAACCGTACCAGAGCGACGTGGAGTAGCAAATGGGATGTTCTATTCAGCGATTGATTTAGGAATTGGAGCAAGCGGATTAATATTTGGAATTTTGGCTCAGGTCGTTTCAATCGGTACGTTATTTCAAATATCAAGCTTCTTTTTCCTATTTGTCATTATCTTCACCATTTTTTCTGGTCAAAAGAAAAAAATAAAACAAACACAGCGAGTAACACATGGATTATAAAGCTTGTCTTTTTTCTTAACATCATATAATTAATTTTCAAAACTATATATTAAAAGGAAAGAGCCTTTGACAATAAAAATCTAAAAAATGTATAGTTAAATCATGAAATACGTTTTCGTAAAGGTTGTTTTTGAAAATATTCTTGTTTTATCGTAAAAAGATAACTTTCAAATATAGCTCGGTTTCGGGGCATCTTTTCTAAAAAAATTAATTATTAGATGATTTGGCGGTTTTTATTAAGATTTTCTTTTCAAAAGCAACAAAGTTTTAGAAAAGAGCCTTCGTAAACAATAGTAGGGGGATACAGATGGATCAACGAACATTTCGCGATGCAATGGGAAAGTTTGCGACTGGTATCACAGTTGTAACAACTGAAGTAGATGGTGATATACATGGCATGACGGTGAATGCTTTTATGTCAATATCACTAGATCCAATGCTTGTTTTAGTATCGATAGATGAAAAAGCATCTATGTACGATAAGATTGTCCAAGCAGATAAATTTTCCATTAGCTTTTTAAAAGAAGACCAACAATCATATTCAATGATTTTTGCAAATCAACTAAAGCCAGAGAAACCTATTGATTTCGATCGTCTTAATGGACAGCCGATATTAAAGGACACACTTGCAGCTATTTCTTGTGAAAAATATGAATTGAAACAAGCTGGAGACCACATGCTCGTTATTGGTAAGGTTACTGATATCATTATTAACGACGGAAATCCACTTCTGTACTTTGAAGGAAAATATCACAATTTAAAAAAGTAATTGTTTAAAGGACATTTTTAAAAAATGTCCTTTTCTATATAATAGTATTCATTCTTTACCAACATTTCTGTCTTTGGGATAATGAGGTTATGAAACATTGGAGTAGGTGGTGAGAAAATTGATCAAAATATTAATTGCGAATCATGATGAATTTGAGGCAAAAGGAATTCAGTGGCTCATAGAGTCTTCTATATCAAATGTAACAGTAAAAGTAGCGTCTAATTTAGCAAATGCAATTACGGATCTTGAAAATGAACAGCCAGATATTTTTATCTATGAAATGAATATTGGTACTGATGAGTCACTAGTAAAAGCAATTAAAATCAATGAACCTGTAATTATTTCGTTAACGATGGAGGCAACCTATGGTGCTGCCAAGAAAGCAATTGATATCGGGACAAAATTTTTATTAATTAAGCCATTTTCTCCTCAAGAGTTGTTAAATAATATCAATTTAATCATTCGAGATTTTGATAGGAAAAGAAAGCAAACCGAGAAAATTTCTATTCACACATTGACACAAGAGGTAGTATATGAACAATTATTTTTAGCAGAAAGCAAACAGGCAAAACCATTTTTATTTGTTGCTTTTCAACCAGAAAAATCTAGTATTCTACCAATATTAAATAGTTTTTTAAAAGATTACTTATTCCCTGTGTCTCCTTTAATTTTCCCTTTAAGTGATATGACTATTTGTTTATTCAAAGATCAATCTCACGTAAATTGGAATGAAATTTGTAAACGCTTTATGTATGATTGGGAACATCATGAACAGGAGCCGATTTGTATCATCATAAATCAAGAAAAACAACCTGAATTAACTATTCATGAAAAATATATTCATACAAAAAAAATGACAGAGGTAACTTTCTTTGTCGGATACAGACAGGTACTTCAATTCAATAATAAATTACGGTGGAAGTTTATCGATCCGTTTTTAACACCAAGTGAGCAAAGACAGTGGATAAGCTTTCTAAATGAGGGAAATAAAGAAGGAATTTCTCAATTTTTATCCAGTGAGTTTTTACAATTTACAGACTCCTACCCAGATCCTGGTTTACTACGGATTCGCCTAACTAGTATTTTGGCGCAAATACGAAGGCATATGAAATCAGCTAACCTTGATCAAAGTATTTATGAACAAGAGTATTTAGAATTATTTGATACGATTTTATACGAGCCATTAATCTATCGTATTATACAAAAGCTATTAATTTTTACATCGAGAATAATTGATGCCGTTAAAGATACGAGTAAAAATCAGCATCTCGATATTATTGATAAATGTTTACACTATATGGAGCTAAATTATTGGAAACAAGACTTGGATTTAAGTGAATTGTCTAGCTATGTCGGACGAAATTCCACCTATTTAAGTCATTTATTCGTAGAAAAAACGAAGAAAACCTTTCGTGAAAGCTTAACAGACCTTAGGATTAAGGAAGCGAAAAGATTACTTATTGAGTCTGATATGACGATAAAAGAAATCGCAGCTTTAATAGGTTTCCAAAATCAACATTACTTTTCAAGAGTATTTAAAAATTCCGTAGGAAAGACTGCTAAGCAATTTCGAACAATTGAATCGATTGGCAATCGGTAGATAATGACTCGATTTTAAGAAGACAACCCCAAAAGAGGAACCAGTCGATACTAAACTGGTTCTTTTCTTCTGTTCTAAACAAATCAAATAAAATTATAAAAATATAAATTAATTATAAATTTGTTTACATTTTATTATAAAAAAGAAATGAAAAATATCATGTTTGTGCAAAAAAACTAATATTATTAAATTACTTTACTGAATTTTTCGTTTTTATAATAGAGGAAGGAAGTGAATATAATTTAGGAGGTAACAAATATGAAAACGGATACAAAAAGAGAGATTCATAATTATACAGGTACAGAATTGCATGCAAAAGGTTGGGTTCAAGAAGCAGCGCTAAGAATGCTAATGAACAATTTAAATAAAGATGTGGCAGAAAGACCTGAAGATCTTGTTGTATATGGAGGTATCGGAAAAGCTGCAAGGAACTGGGATTGTTATGATGCGATTGTAAAAACACTTCACGAGCTAGAATCAGATGAAACTTTGCTTGTACAATCCGGTAAGCCTGTTGCTGTCTTTAAAACACATGCAGATGCTCCACGAGTACTTATCGCCAATTCTAATCTAGTTCCTGCTTGGGCAAATTGGGATACGTTCCATGAGCTTGATAAAAAAGGGCTAATGATGTATGGACAGATGACTGCAGGCAGTTGGATCTATATAGGTAGTCAGGGAATTGTACAAGGAACTTATGAAACTTTTGCTGAATTAGCAAGGCAGCATTTTGGAGAATCGTTAAAACAAACGATCACTGTAACAGCTGGGCTTGGTGGAATGGGTGGAGCACAACCACTTGCTGTAACAATGGCTGAGGGTGTATGTATTGCCATTGAAGTAGATGAAACAAGAATTGATCGTCGAATTGAAACACGCTATTTGGATGTAAAAACGAATTCATTAGAGGAAGCAATTCGATTAGCAAAAGAAGCTAAGACAGAAGGAAAAGCCTTATCCATTGGATTATTGGGAAATGCTGCTGAAATTTTACCACAAATGATCAAAATAGGCTTTATCCCAGATGTACTAACAGATCAAACGTCTGCTCATGATCCTTTAAATGGTTACATTCCAGTAGGTTACAGTTTAGAAGCAGCCGAAAATTTACGTAAAGAAAATCCAGCTGAATATGTAAAATTATCAAAAGCAAGCATGGCTGATCATGTAAAGGCAATGCTTGTCATGCAAGAAAAAGGTGCGATTACCTTTGATTATGGAAACAATATCCGTCAAGTGGCAAAGGATGAAGGAGTGGATAATGCCTTCAATTTCCCTGGATTTGTTCCAGCATATATTCGTCCGCAATTTTGTGAAGGAAAAGGTCCTTTCCGTTGGGTAGCATTATCTGGTGATCCAGAAGATATTTATAAAACAGATGAAGTAATTCTTCGCGAATTTAGCGATAATAAACATTTATGTAATTGGATTAAAATGGCTCAGGAAAAAATTCAATTTCAAGGACTTCCATCACGCATTTGCTGGCTTGGTTACGGAGAACGTGCAAGATTTGGAAAAATCATCAATGATATGGTGGCAAAAGGTGAATTGAAAGCTCCAATCGTTATTGGACGTGATCATTTAGATTCAGGTTCTGTTGCCTCACCAAATCGTGAAACAGAAGGAATGAAGGATGGTAGTGATGCTGTTGCGGACTGGCCAATATTAAATGCTTTAATCAATGCAGTTGGCGGAGCAAGCTGGGTATCAGTTCATCATGGCGGCGGTGTAGGTATGGGCTATTCCTTACATGCAGGTATGGTTATTGTTGCTGACGGTACGAAAGAAGCAGAAAAACGACTTGAACGTGTATTAACTACTGATCCTGGAATGGGTGTTGTCCGTCATGTGGATGCAGGATATGATTTAGCCATAAAAACAGCAAATGATAAAGGAATTCATATTCCTATGCTTCGTTCATCAAATTAAAGAAGTAAATTTAACAGGTCAAGCGGGAGGAGTCAGCCCCTCATAATCATAAACCCAGCATTTTTGGATTGGGGCTGACCAAGACGCTTACGCTTTTCTAATAAGGAGGTACTAAAATTGTCAGAGAAACCAATTTTTATACAGCATGCGAATGAATTGATTACTGTCAGTGGAGGATCTGAAAAACCATTAACAAAAGAAGAGATGAATCATCTCGAGATAATTAACGATGGTGCAGCTTGGTTAGAGGATGGAATAATAAAGGCGGTAGGTACGACAGAGGAATTACAGGTGAAATTTTCAAACCGATTAGATGAAGCAATGATAATTGATGCAACAGGAAAAATCGTTTTACCAGGACTTATTGATCCGCATACCCATATTGTTTATGCAGGAAGTCGTGAAAATGAATTTAATATGCGTCTAAATGGCGCTACCTATATGGAAATTATGAATAATGGCGGCGGCATTCATGCAACAACTTCAAGGACTAGAGAAGCCTCTCATGAGGAATTACTTTCTGAAAGCAAAAAACGTTTAAACTCATTTTTAAAACATGGTGTAACAACCATCGAAGCAAAAAGTGGGTATGGTTTAGATTGGGAAACAGAAAAAAAACAACTTGAAGTAGCAAAACGCTTAAACGATGAACATGTGATTGATGTTGTAAGCACCTTTATGGGAGCACATGCTGTTCCTGCAAATTATAAGGAAAACCCTGACGAATTTGTAAGAATTGTCACCAAAGAGATGATTCCAGAAGTAGCAAAGGGAAATCTAGCCGAATTTAATGATGTCTTTTGTGAAAGAGGAGTTTTCACTCCGGAACAAAGTCGAAGAATCCTTGAAGCGGGTAAAAAGTATGATCTAATCCCGAAAATTCATGCTGATGAGATTGAACCATATGAGGGTGCTGAATTAGCGGCTGAGGTTGGAGCCATTTCTGCAGATCATTTATTACGAGCTTCAGATAATGGAATCAAAAAGATGGCCGAAAAAGGAGTAATAGGGGTGTTACTGCCTGGTACGGCATTTTTCTTAATGGCGGATTCAGCTCGAGGAAGAAAAATGATAGATGAAGGCGTACCAGTAGCTTTATCGACTGATTGTAATCCTGGCTCATCTCCCACAACATCCTTGCCATTTATTATGAATCTAGCTTGTATGAAAATGGGAATGACACCTGCAGAAGCAATTACAGCTTGTACGATTAATGCTGCTCATGCAATTAATCGCGGAAAAGAAATTGGAAGTCTAGAAGTCGGAAAGAAAGCCGATGTTGTCATTCTAAATGTTCCAAATTACATGCAGCTTCAATACCACTATGGAATGAATCATACAGATACAGTGATCAAGTCTGGAAAAATCGTTGTTGAGAAAGGTCAGTTAAGTTAAATAATATCTATTGAAGATAGAGGTATTTGTGGCTGTCTAATAAGTGCTCGACAATTAATAGACAGCCACATCTAATCAAACAAAGGGGTAATGATCATGGAAAATACAAAACTGAAATCTACTAATCTCCCTCAAATTCATTCAAATACGAATTGGAGCAATATATTAAAGTTCGTATGTTACAGTGCAATTGGAATATTTATGTTTTTTATTCCAATATCTATTAATGGCACATCATCCATCATGTTAGATCATATTGTTACATTTATACAAAAAAGCGTACCATCTATTATACCGTATTATGCATTAATTGTTATCTTATTTGGTGCAATCTATCCTTTTTATACAAAGACATGGAATAAGAATGGTATATCTATATTTTTTTCAATTTTCAAAGTAATAGGGCTATTGGTTGCATGTTTGCTTGTTTTTAAACTTGAACCAAAATGGCTGGGAGCTCCTGATATGGGACCATTTCTGTTTAATAAATTGGTTGTGTCTGTCGGGCTGCTCGTACCAATTGGTTCAGTTTTTCTCGCTCTATTAGTTGGCTATGGGTTATTAGAATTTATTGGTGTATTAATGCAACCTGTTATGCGACCAGTTTGGAAAACACCTGGCAGATCTGCTGTTGATGCAGTAGCATCTTTTGTTGGGAGTTATTCAATCGGTTTATTAATTACAAACCGTGTGTTTAAAGAAGGGAAATATACGGTGAAGGAAGCTGCTATCATTGCTACTGGGTTTTCTACCGTATCTGCTACATTTATGATTGTTGTCGCCAAAACACTTGGCTTGATGAACATGTGGAATCTTTATTTCTGGGCAACTTTAGTAATAACCTTTATTGTAACCGCTTTAACCGTTAGAATATGGCCGCTTCGTTCGATGAGTGATGAATATTACGATGGTGAAGGAAAACCGGAAGAACTTGTCAAAGGGGACCGCTTTAAACATGCTTGGAAGGAAGCAATGGTAGCTGCTCAAGGCTCACCTAGTCTTGGTAAAAATATTTGGGTCAATTTAAAAGATGGCTTTATTATGACAATGTCCATATTACCATCAATTCTCTCGGTTGGTTTATTGGGATTAGTATTAGCAGAATATACACCAGTCTTTGATATTATTGGTTATATTTTTTATCCAATCACAGCGTTGTTTCATCTTCCTGAACCATTACTCGCGGCAAAGGCAAGTGCTGTTTCAATTGCGGAGATGTTTTTACCAGCCTTGTTTGTGACGGGGAGTGCTCTTGTAACAAAATTTGTTATTGCTGTCGTATCAGTATCAGCGATTATTTTCTTTTCAGCATTAATTCCGTGTATCGTTTCTACTGATATACCAATCTCACTTCCAAAGCTAATTGTCATTTGGATTGAGCGTGTCATTTTAACTCTTATCATTACAATACCGATTGCATTTTTGCTTCTCTAGTTTAACTTAAACCTATAAATTCAAAAAATGAACTAAATCATTTCTTAATTATCGACGTTATTTTTATCCTTCCTTTTCTTTAAGGAAGGATATTTATTTTATCTATCGAAACTATTAAACAGTATAAAACAAATTCTAACATAAGGAGAAAACAAGCATGAATGTATGGTATGTCAGTTATGGATCTAATATTTGCTATGATCGATTTTTGTGTTACATAATTGGTGAAAAACCAACAGGATCTGATAAAAAAGAAAAAGGATGTCGTGATCAAACCACTCCAAAAGCAAATGAAAAGATAGAAATCCCGTATCCACTTTATTTTGCAAAAGAAAAAAGCAAATGGGGGGCAGGTGGAGTTGCTTTTATCGATTATGAAAAATTGAATGATCATAAAACATATGGTCGTATGTATTTAATAACAGAGGAACAATTTATTGACGTAGTAGCCCAAGAAAATGATCAGGAAAAAATAAATATTGATCTACAAGAAGTGATTAAAAATGGATTTTCTACGATTAATGATGGTTGGTACGGAAGAATTATGTATCTTGGTGTAAAAGACGGGGCTCCGATGTTTACATTTACAAGTAATCAACAAATCGAAAATGCCACCTTTAACGTGCCAACATCCTCTTATTTAAAAACTATTGCAAGAGGTTTAATACAAGTTGGTCTTTCCCACAGTGAAATAGTGGAGTACTTCTTAAAACAGCATGGAATAAAAGGCCATTTTACAAATGAAGAACTTTTTGAATATATTTTTCCTACCTTGAAGTTTTTAAAAGACCAATAAAAAATTTTTCCTCCCCTGTATCATTAGCTAGTGTACCGAATATAGTGAAGTAGGTATAGTATAACTACTTCATTTCAAGGGGGATTTATTTTGGGAGAAAAGTTAATAAAAATATCAGTAATCTACTTTCTGATAGGGATTGGGTTGGGCATGTATATGTCGATTACTCATCATTTTCAATATGCACCTTCACATGCACATATTAACTTATTAGGTTGGGCATCTCTCGCACTAGCTGGAATTATTTATCATCAATTTCCTGATGCAGGCAATAGCATATTAGGGAAGATTCACTTCTGGCTTCATAATATTGGTTTACCTATAATGATCATTGGTTTAATCATTTTAGAGGGTGGAAACGCTGATGTCGAGCCTGTCATTGCTACAGGTGCAACAATTGCTTCTGTTGGAATTCTTTTATTTGTAATCAATGTTTTAAAAAATGTTCGATCTAAATAAATATTAATTTTTTATGCCGGGATTTCCCGGCATTATTGCTTTTTACTAAGTTGCTCCTGTGCCATGCGAATCATTTCTCTTACCATATTACCGCCTATCGGGCCACCCACTTTTCCAGCTTCCTCTGATGTAAGATGTCCATTGTAACCTTTCTTTAACGGTACACCTTGTTCTTTAGCAACTTCATATTTTACATTGTTTGGTTCATTAGGATTTACTTGATAACCTTTATTAGCCATTACTTTTCCTTTAAAATCGTCTAATGCATTTCTTGCACCGGGAACTAACGTTCGTTTACTTCTTCTAGACATATTTATTCCTCCCTTAAAAAATAGTATGTCCGAAAAAGAGTAAATCACGACAATAAGATACAGCTTTCTTTCATTAGATCAGAAATATAGGTTTATTCATCAATTAACGATATCCAGCATATATTGTAAAGTCACTACATTATGAAAGCTTGGTGAAGGAATGGGGAAACCAATTGAGAAAAAGAAAGGGAATATTACAACAAGACCATTACCACATAACGGAAATGCGACATTACTTCATTATCAGGATGAACTAATAGAAATAGGAAAGATTGTAAAGAATTTAAAGGATAAAAATATACTCACTTCAATGTTGGAACTTCTATCGCAAACCGAAAATCTTAACAAAAATCAATTAAACATTCTCAAAAAGGGAGTTAGCAAAGGGATCGAGTCGGCAGTTTCTAGTCTTGAAGAAGAAAAAGATATAAACACATTTCAGTTAATGAAAATGATGAAAGATCCGGATATTAATCGATCGGTATCATTCTTTTTAGCTTTCTTTAAAGGAATGGGGAAAAGTTTATAGAATATAAATACCTACATGAATAATCGAGTGTAGGTATTTTTATTTTGCTGTTGTTAACCATAAATGTTATCCTAAAACATTGAGATATCCATTAATTAGAAAAAATATATAGTAAATAACCCGGGATTTCTAAAAATGTTTGTTGAAGAAAGGAATAGATAGAAATAATATATAATTAGGGGAGAAGAAATAGGAATATAATTTTAAAGGAAGTGCCGAATGAAGAAACATATACCTAACATATTAACATTTGGAAATTTATTTTGTGGCTTCTTATCAATTGGATACATCATAAATGGCGATAGCAAAAATGCAACAATTTTAATTTTTATTGCCATTATGCTAGACGCACTAGATGGAAGAGTAGCAAGAATATTAGGGGTATCTAATGAGATAGGAAAAGAACTAGATTCCCTAGCAGATATAGTGTCCTTTGGGGTAGCTCCGGCCTTTCTTACAGCACATACTTATTTTAGTGATTTTGGGATGTATGGGCTGATTGCATCAGGATTGCTTCCTTTATTCGGAGCTTATCGCTTAGCGAGATTCAATATAACATCAATGAATGAATCATTAAAGTATTTTAAGGGTATTCCAATTACTTTATCAGGTGGAATTATTGCATTTTTAGTTTTATTTGAAAGTTTTTTCTCCTTATGGGTGTTCATTCTAATTTATTATGGATTATGTATTTTAATGGTTAGTACAATAAAAATTCCAAGTTTGAAAAAAATCGGATTACCAAAAAACAGTGTACTTATAACATTATTCTTATTTTATATGTTTTATTTGGTAGCTAAAACAAAATTTGTACATATTCCTTTTTTCTATTATGTGGCTTTAGGGACTTACATACTATTTATCTTCGGAAGGTATATTAAAGAAAAAGAACCTAAATTTCCAAATAGAAAAATCGTATATCCTAGTAAACTTAAAATAAAAAGGTTTAAAAAAACAAATAATAAATAAAGACTAAAATTTAAAGAGATATACTATTACATTAAAATTTTTATGGAGTTCATGTATAATTGGCATAACTAGTATTACTTAGTTATGCCTTTTATTTTAGAATTTTTTTGTGGATAACTGAAAGGACCTTATATAAGAATGAAAAAAGCAAGGAATAAAAGAAAAATAAAAAAGAAATCACCATTGATTATTCTATTGATACCACTTATTGTATTAGCTTTTTATGGGATTATTCATAACCAAAAGCAAGAATCAAGAAAACATGAAACCAAAATCCAAGAATTAATTCCAAAAGAGTACATCCCAATTTATAAAGCAGCGGAAAAGAAGTATGGGGTTCCATGGTATGTACTTGCCGCGCATCATCGAGTTGAAACAAGATTCTCAACAATGGATCCAATGATATCACCAGTTGGGGCTGAAGGTCCGATGCAATTTATGCCGTGTACTTTTGTTGGTTGGCAGCATCCAACATGTAAAGGAAAAGGGAAAGGAAAAATCTCTAAAAAGGAAAAAGAAGATCCCGCCGTTATTAAGAAATATGGTGGATACGGTGTGGATGCCAATGGTGATGGAAAAGCGGATGTTTGGGATATTGAAGATGCTATTTTTAGTGCAGCAAATTATCTGTCACAAAATGGAGCCGCCAATGGAAAATTGCGAAAAGCGATTTATTCATACAATCATAGTGAACAATATGTTGAAGATGTCTTACATTATGTAGATCTTTATAAGAAAGCAGAATAATGTAGGAGAAGGCCTATACTAAATGATCGATTTAGAATAAATTTATTTAGATAGGGTATTTGAAAATTTAAAGGAGAGATTTCTTGGCAATGAAATATATTATACGATTGTTTATTCCCATAATGGTCGTATTCGCATTATCTGCATGTGTGAAAAATCAAACAGATCATAATAAGGAACCTGAAAAAGTTGTGACTAATACATCAAATGATCATCAATCAAAAACAATACATCAGGAAAATCAAATAATAAAAATGAAAGAACTTGCAGATAAAGGTGAGGTAGAAAATGCATCTACAAAACTCACTCAAAACTTTAAATATGTTCAGGAAAAGTGGGGGCAACCAGATAAGATTGATCAAGTAAATAATGGGTTTTATGCTGTTTACGATGAGAAAAAAATTACGTATGGATATAATAATAAAAACATCATCTACGACGTAAGATCCTATGATAAACAATTACAAAATCTTGATTTTAAATTGATCCAAAAAGTATTAGGTAAACCATATGATCAAAGAAAAAATAATGAAGAAAATATTGTCGTATATCAAGTGAATAAAAGCTATCAGCTGAAATTTATTATTAAGCAGTCTACAGGGAAAGTTGATCATATCTCCGTCTATGATCAGCAATGGGACCAAGCATGTTGTAAACAGGCCGAAAAGACAGATTATTTTCTGCCGATTAAAGGTAATAGCAATCAACTAAGTGATTTCGCATGGAAAAATATGATGAAATGGCGTGAGGATGCAGTTTTATTGGCTAAGAAACATAAAGAAGTCTCTGTAAATGGACCTAATGTAAAAAAAGTAGCTCTTACTTTTGATGATGGCCCTGACAATATAAACACTCCAGAAATTATCAATACTTTAGAAAAATTCCATGTAAAAGGAAATTTCTTTTTCATCGGAGAACGAGTAAAACAATATCCTGAAGTGGTCAAACAAGCTTACCAAAATGGCAATCTTGTTTTAAGCCACAGCTATTTCCATGATGATTTAACGAAAAAAAATTCAGCAGAAATGAAAAAAGATTTACTAGATACAGAAAAAGCAATTGAAAAAATCATTGGCAAAAAGCCAGCTATTCTTCGGCCTCCTTATGGTGAAACAAATCAGTCTGTCATATCAAATGCGAGTCAGCTTGGATATCATATTGTTTTATGGTCAATCGATACACTTGATTGGTCACAAAAAGATTATGAAAATATAGTTAAAAACGTTGTATCGAATGTTCGAAATGGCGACATCATATTAATGCATTCAAACGATGATAAAGCAGAAACAGCAAAAGCGGTCCCGATCATAATCGAAGAATTAAACAAAAAAGGCTTTGAAATAGTTGATTTATCGGAGTTATTAAGTATTCAACCTTACAAATAGGTACTAGGAAATTTTCCTAGTACCTTATTTCATGTGTTTTTCCTAGGCTGTTTTCGTATAAATTGTTGCTTTTCGCATCTAGTGTGAATCCTAAATAAATATAATGTCGTGCTCTTTTCTACATTCTATATTTCATTTTGATAGCGGAAAATAACCGTAAAAATCCTACTGCCGATTTTTACTCTATTTACAAATAGCAACAAAGTTTAAGAAAAGAGCTTTTTCCTACATATCATGTCCTTGGTTATGTTTTTGGCGCGTATGATTTCGGTTTTTAACCTTTTTTGAACCGCTTAATGGTTCTGGTTGGTTAGAATTATCTCCTTTTGGAGCATTTTTCCTCATATCTTTTCCATCATTTTTATTAGCCATTATAATTATCCCTCCTTTAGATAGATTGTGTTATTCCGACCTGTTTATACCGTATAATTTATGAAAATCTGCACAATCTTAAGTATGTAATGATCGTTTTAAAAAACGATGAAAGCAATAATAAACTAATCATGATTAGCAATTTTGAAAAGGAGCAGAAATATGGCATATCATAAAAATAAACAACAAGCGTTTCAAGCTGCACAAAAAAGTTTTGAACAAGTAAAAGATGGTTATTCCAATTTGGTTCAAGATAGTGCCGGCTATGGACAACAATTGAAGCATTTAAAACAAGAGGTAAATGAAACTTATCAACAAATTGAAAATGCAAT
Source organism: Heyndrickxia sp. NPDC080065 (assembly GCF_050281185.1). Taxonomy (NCBI): domain Bacteria; kingdom Bacillati; phylum Bacillota; class Bacilli; order Caryophanales; family Bacillaceae; genus Heyndrickxia; species Heyndrickxia sp. NPDC080065. Next base: position 81,774 of record NZ_JBNNWS010000011.1, read on the forward strand.
GGAAGTTGCTAGTCAAACACAAAAAGAGCAGCTAACAAAATATCTTTCCGATATCGAACAAATTGTAAATGAAGTGAATATGGAACAATAATAAAAACTCGTCTGGGCGACGGACAAAAAGAGAACACCTTCCCAATAGTCAACAGCCCCTAAAGACGAGTTTTTCACTTAATTATTGATTTTTCTTCCGCTTTTTGTTGTTTTGCTTTTGTTTTTCAGTCAGAGGTTCATTTGAAAATTCTTCGTTATATCCAGTTCCTTTTCCTTGAGCTTTAGCGGCATTCATTCCTGGTATTATATGATTCGCCTTTCTTTTCACCATTTAATTTCACCTCCTTGTATATTGTTTACAGTGGGAGATGAAATTAAACAAAGGCTTAATCTTAAACTTAAAAAGGACCTAATATTAGTGTGTAATTAAATTTTCGAATCTCCATTAGAATTCAACATTTCTGAAAAAACTTTTATTTATTTGATTCATTATTTCTCTAATATAATTATTTCACTAGAGATAATGTATATATAAAGGGGAATAGGAATGAACAAAATACTTACTATCATATTTGGGTCATTAATCGTAAGTGCAGCATATAATTTTTTTCTCATACCTCACGGAATTTTAAGTAGTGGATTAAGTGGAATTGCCATTATGTTTGGACTCATTACTCCTATTAATACGGGAATAATTAACTTTTTACTTAATCTTCCTTTGCTGATTATAGGAGTTTTCAAGTTAGGTAAACAATTTATTTTCTACACAATCTTATCTGTTGTTGTTATTTCATTAGGATTATTTGTGATACCTATTAAACAAATTTCAACTGAACCTATTCTTTCTTCATTATTTGGTGGAGTATTGACTGGATTAGGAATTGGTCTAATATTTAGAGTTTCAGGTTCATCTGGCGGATTCGATATCCTTGCGATGCTGTTAAATAAGAAAAAAGATTTCCCTTTAGGTTCTATACTCTCTGCTATGAATGCAGTTGTTGTGATTATTTCCGGATTCATATTTAGCTGGGATGCCGCCTTAAACACAATGGTAACAATATATGCAACTGGGAAAGTAATTGATACAATTCACACCAAGCATATAAAGCTTACACTAATGATCGTTACTGATAAGGGCAAAGAAATGAAAGAGAAGCTCCTCTCATGTGTTTATCGAGGTATAACCTTAATAGATGGGGAAGGTGCATATTCTGGTGAAAATCGAAAAATTCTGATGACTGTAATCACACGTTATCAACTAACTGAAGTAAAATCTTTAATTAAAGAAATTGATCCAAATGCTTTTGTAAATATCACTGAAACAACTGAAGTGATGGGATCGTTTCATCGGAATTAACATGACAAATTTCTACCAATAAGAAATTCTTATTAAAAACAATAACTTTCTTGTTATTTACTTATGTAAATTCTTGTATTAAGATGTTATTATGTGAAAAGTTAATGAACATATTTCGAGCTTTTCGTAAAAATTATAAGCAATTATGACAATTGTTGAAAAAGGGGGAATCTCAGGTGGCTAAAAACGATTTATTTAACGCTCGCACTTCATTCGACTTAGAAGGCAAACGTTATAACTTCTATCGTCTTACTGCACTTGAAGAAGCAGGTATAGCGAAAGTATCTCGCTTACCATACTCTGTAAAAGTATTATTAGAATCTGTACTTCGCCAACTGGATGGCCGTGTCATTACAAAAGAACATGTAGAAAACTTAGCAAAATGGGGATCTGAAGAAGTAAAAGACGCAGAAGTGCCTTTCAAACCTTCTCGTGTTATTCTTCAAGACTTCACAGGTGTACCAGCAGTAGTAGACCTTGCATCATTACGTAAAGCAATGGCAGACTTAGGTGGAAATCCTGATAAAATTAATCCTGAAATTCCAGTAGATCTTGTAATTGACCATTCAGTACAAGTTGATAAATATGGTACTCCGGATGCACTTAAAGCAAATATGGATTTTGAATTTGAACGTAATGCAGAGCGTTATCAATTCTTAAGCTGGGCTACAAAAGCATTTGATAACTACCGTGCAGTTCCACCAGCAACAGGTATCGTTCACCAAGTTAACTTAGAATACTTAGCAAGTGTTGTTCATGCAATTGAAACAGCTGACGGTGAATTTGAAGCATTCCCTGATACTCTAGTTGGTACCGACTCCCATACAACTATGATCAATGGTATTGGTGTTCTTGGTTGGGGTGTTGGTGGTATTGAAGCAGAAGCAGGTATGCTTGGACAGCCTTCATACTTCCCAATTCCAGAAGTAATCGGTGTTAAACTTGTTGGTGAACTTCCAAATGGAGCTACTGCTACTGACTTAGCACTTAAAGTAACACAAGTTCTACGTCAAAAAGGTGTAGTTGGTAAATTTGTTGAGTTCTTCGGTCCTGGTGTATCAGTATTACCACTTGCAGATCGTGCAACAATTGCAAATATGGCACCTGAATATGGAGCTACATGTGGTTTCTTCCCAGTAGATGCCGAAAGCATAGAATATCTTCGTCTAACTGGTCGCCCTGAAGAGCAAATTAAACTTGTTGAAAAATATCTTCAAGAAAACAACATGTTCTTCACTCCTGAAAACGAAGAACCAGTATATACAGATGTAGTTGAAATTAATTTATCTGAAATCGAAGCAAATCTTTCAGGTCCTAAACGTCCACAAGACTTAATTCCGCTTTCTAAAATGCAAAAAGCATTCCAAGAAGCATTAACTGCACCTGTAGGTAACCAAGGCTTCGGATTAACTGATAAAGAAATTAATAAAGAAGCAGTTGTTAAATTTGATAATGGTGATGAAGCAACAATGAAAACAGGTGCTGTTGCCATTGCTGCGATTACAAGCTGTACAAACACATCTAACCCATATGTTATGTTAGGCGCTGGATTAGTAGCGAAAAAAGCAGTTGAGAAAGGATTAGAAGTTCCTAAATATGTTAAAACTTCTTTAGCACCTGGTTCTAAAGTTGTTACTGGTTATTTAAGAGATTCTGGTTTACTTCCATATTTAGAACAAATTGGATTCAACCTTGTTGGTTATGGATGTACAACATGTATCGGTAACTCTGGTCCTCTTAAAGACGAAATCGAAAAGACTATTGCAGATAGCGATTTACTTGTTACTTCAGTACTTTCTGGTAACCGTAACTTTGAAGGACGTATCCACCCGCTTGTAAAAGCAAACTACTTAGCATCACCACCGCTAGTTGTTGCTTATGCATTAGCAGGTACTGTGGACATCGATCTTGTAAACGAACCAATTGGAAAAGATAAAGATGGCAACGATGTATTCATGAAAGATATTTGGCCATCTACTGAGGAAGTAAATGAAGCAGTAAAACAAAGTGTAACACCTGAATTATTCCGTAAAGAATATGAAAGTGTATTCGACGATAATAAACGTTGGAATGAAATCAAAACAAGTAATGATCCTTTATATACTTGGGATGAAAAATCAACTTATATTGCGAATCCGCCATTCTTTGAAAATCTTTCACCAAATCCAGACGAAGTTAAACCATTATCTAGTCTTCGTGTTATAGCTAAATTCGGTGATTCTGTAACAACTGACCATATTTCACCAGCTGGTGCAATTGGTAAAGATACACCTGCAGGTAAATACTTACGTGAAAACGGAGTAGAGCCTCGTGAATTTAACTCTTATGGTTCTCGTCGTGGTCACCATGAAGTAATGATGCGTGGTACATTTGCGAATATCCGTATTCGTAACCAAATTGCTCCTGGAACAGAGGGTGGCTATTCTACTTACTGGCCAACTAATGAAGTAACTTCAATGTATGATGCTTGCATGAAATACAAAGAAGAAGGTACTGGATTAGTTGTTCTTGCTGGTAAAGATTACGGAATGGGATCATCTCGTGACTGGGCAGCAAAAGGTACAAATCTACTTGGTATTAAAACAGTTATTGCAGAAAGCTTTGAACGTATCCACCGTTCTAACCTTGCATTGATGGGTGTATTACCTCTTCAATTTAAGAAAGGTGAAAACGCAGAAACACTTGGTTTAACTGGTAAAGAAATCATTGATGTTCAAATCGATGAAAATATTAAACCACGTGATATTGTGACAGTAACTGCTACTGATGAAGCTGGAAACAAAAAACAATTTGAAGTACTTGTACGTTTTGATTCAGACATTGAAATTGATTACTATCGTCATGGTGGTATTTTACAAATGGTACTTCGCGATAAGCTTCAAGCTTAATATCGTAAAATTTCAACACACTCTGTAAATTACAGAGTGTGTTTTTTTATTGTCTAGCTCCTGCGCTTCCTCTTTTCGTAATTCTAATATAAGATTTTCTACATATAAATGACAGTACAAGCTATAACTAATATTAATAATTAAATTAATTGGAGGATCAAATGCTAAAAAAGATATTACCAATTGTCATTATTTCCATTTTAGTTGGAGTTATGGTTGTACAAGCTGTGGGAAAGGAAAAAGATTATGTTTCTGCTGATCGAACAAAGAAAACGATCATCAATAATAATGAACTCGAACAAATGTACTATGATAGTTTGTCATCACAAGTAGAAGAACCGGTTTCTGAGACGGAGGACTTACATAAAGGACTTGAAACTGGTTCTAGTGCTCCCGATTTTCAATTAAAAACACTAGATGGAAAAGTAATACGTTTATCTGACATGAAAGGTAAAAAAGTAATCATTAACTTTTTTGCAACATGGTGTCAACCTTGTCGATCAGAAATGCCATTATTAGAAAATTTTTATCAAAAACACCGAACAGATATCGAAATTTTAGCTATTAATATTGATACAAAGGCCAATGTAAAAGGATTTATAAATAAGTTAGGCTTAACCTTTCCCATTCTTTTAGATATAAAGGACATAATAAACAACAGATATCAAATTATAGCTATTCCGACTACGTATTTTATTGATCAACAAGGAAAAATCATCGCTAAACATATTGGCCAAATCGATTCGAAAATCTTAGAAAAAATATTAAAAAAATCACCTTGATAATGAGGTGATTTTTTATAATTTCGTTAAAATTTTGTAAATTCCTTGGGAATTACAATAGAATATGCTAATATTAATAGGAATATTTAACTAAGCCTAATTTTTAAGTATTGGAAAAATAATTATAAATTTCTAATATTATGCCCATACTATAAATAAAGAACAATTTAAGAAGGAGAAGTATACATGAGAAAAATAAACAAAAAGTCTTTTTCAGATCTAGTACTAGAAAATAAACAAGCATTATTAAAAGATCAAGAAGCAATTGAACGTATTGAAACGAAGCTGGAACAAAAGCATTCGATTAAATTAGCAGAATAAACCTATCTTTTTCACTCATATTCCCTCAGGCTTAGGTGAAATATATTATCAAAGGGGGAATTTGAATGAGTAAGCCAAAAAGAAATTCCAAGGATTTTGTTCCAAACCATATCGGGATGCAGCCCCGTTCCTTCGGTGGAAATAAAGGAAAACAAATGCAAAATAAATCTGGTGAACACGCACAAGTAATGCAAACAAAAGGTGAATAATTTAGTGATATTGCTTAACTTTTTATAAAAATCCAGACTGTTTTTATGAAAAAAAGTCATACTAAGACTGTGCCGCTGTGAATAGTGGTTACCTCATTCACCTAAAAGGAGGAAATTCGAGATGGCTTCGAATCAACCAAAACCAGATGATCGTAGTGATAATGTAGAAAAGCTGCAAAACATGATTGATAATACTCTAGAAAATATTGAAAAAGCAGAAGACACTGCAAGCCTGTCTAACAATGAAGAACGTGCGAAAATTGAAGCAAAGAATGAACGCCGTCGAGAAAGCATTGAAGCAATGCGAAGCGAAGTTAAAGATGAGGCACAATATAATAATTATCAATAATTAGAAATAAAGCTGGCATATAATTGCCGGCTTTATTTTTTATTAGGCTATGTTATTTAGAGCCTACCGTGGTACATATGAATGGGTTTTATTCGAATGAATCGTAATGAACATGTACCACGGTAGGCTGTTTTAGACATTAGCTATATTGTTTAACAGAACCTTAATTAATGATAATATTAAGGGGTATATTTCATAAGAAAGGTGTTTTTTATTGGTATGATCATTTCAGAAACAGATATTCAAGTACGTTATGCAGAAACAGATCAGATGGGTGTCGTTTATCACGCCAATTATTTAGTTTGGTTAGAGCTAGGTCGCACTCAATTAATAGAGGATTTAGGATTTAAATATGCTGACATGGAAAACGAAGGGATATTATCTCCTGTCATTGATATTGAAATATCCTATAAGAAGCCTGTTCGTTACGGAGAAATAGCTAAAGTGAAAACATGGATAGAGGAATATGATGGTATACGTGTTACATATGGGTATGAAGTATTAACTGAAGATGGAGATTTATCAGTTTTAGCAAAATCTAAACATGTTTGCGTAAAAAAAGAAAACTTTCGTCCTGTATCTATTCGTAAAATTTTCCCTGATTGGCATAAAGCATATGAAAATGCAAAAAAATAGTATACAAACACACCACCCTACCAATAAATAATTATTGGCAAGGTGGTGCTTATTACATTTTTTTATATTCATATACAGGTTCGTCTAAATCTCCGTCATAGCTTACATATAAATGGTGATCATCAAAATACCAAAGATCTTTTTCTTCAATATAATAAACAATGCCACCTTGTTCAGTATGAACAGCAATATCACTAGGTGCTTCGTTTGATATCCCTAAAGAAAAGCCCTCTTGAACTGGTGAAGAGCCACCATATTTAACAAAAAACCTTATACTATCTCCATTTTTTAAAAACATCTCATCTTTAAACCATTTTCCAGCTTCATCTGTAATGCGAATTTCCATGAAGTTAGCTCCTCTCTTGAATAAGAGTATCCATATAACAACATTATAAGCTTTTTCACAGGAATCATTCTATGATTATGCCTAATAATTTTTGACTCCTATTGAACAAGCATAGTTGGGGAATGAAGGGCTACATGTTAATCTATTCACTTTATTTTACACCATTCATCATATGCTGCATGATTTCGTTGTAGGAGTGATCAATCATTCCTTTTTGATAAGCTTCTTTTAAAGGATATACACGATAATGATGAAGATTTTGATTGAAAACAAATGTTGGGTGAAACTGAATGTCGCTTATTTTTATGTTCTTCACATTTTCAATTATGTCTTTCGAAACTTTGAATTCGAACATTCCACCAATGTCTTTATAATCCCACATTTGACCGGAAATGAAGTTACCAAGTGAATAAACAACATATGCATCTCTACCGTCTTCCGTACGAAGCTTTTCAATTGGCTGTAAGACATGAGGATGGGTGCCTAGAATGACATCCGCACCACCATTTGTAAAAAGTTTGGCCAATTCTTTTTGTTCTTCGGTTGGTTGCCGCATATATTCGATTCCCCAATGGAGACTCAAGATCACGATATCTGCTTGACTGCGAGCTCTTTTCAACTCGAGTAAGATTTTTTTCTTATCAATAATATTAACTAAATAGTTTTTTCCTTCTGGAAGAGGGATTCCATTTGTACCGTAAGTATAAGCAAGAATGGCTACTTTAATTCCATTTACATTTTCAATTCGAAGTGTTTGCTGATCCTTTTCATCTTTAAATGTACCAACATGTGGTAGTTTCTTCTTCTCAAAATAAGATATTGAAATTAATATTCCAGCTTCTCCTTTATCTAATGCATGATTATTAGCTGTTGATAAGAAATTAACTCCAGCATCCATAATCGCATCAACAATTTCGAACGGGCTATTAAATATAGGGTAACTCGATATTCCTAATTTTTCACCACCTGGAATAGACTCTTGGTTTGCAATCAATAAATCTGTACCTTGAAGCAGAGATTTTACAGGTTGAAAGATAGGCTTGAAATTATATCCGTTTTTCGTTTTTGCATCTTCATACACCCAATCATGAACAAGTATATCTCCAATTCCACCAATAACAGCACTTGAATGAAAATCCTTCGGAGCTGTATTCACACTTCTTGAAGAATTCGGGAGGGAAGAGTGTATTTGTTTTGCAAAGGAATTTTTCCATTGGTGATATTGCATATAACATAAAGCAAAAATGAACAGCAATAAAATAATAATAATCAAGAATAAAATAGAATTTCGCTTTTTTGTCATAAGTTCACCAACTTTCTTTTCAGAATCCATTCTATTTTACAATAGTTGCAAATATTTTAGTCCTTATTTTTATAGTTTAAAAAAATAAAAAATGAATCCTATATAAAAGGATCCATTCATTTATAGCTTATATATTCTTATAGCCATTTAATTTTTGGTTCAGTTTTATTTTTTATTCGAGCTAAATTAGCTCGATGACGATAAATTACAAAAGAAGATAATGCAATTACTACCACCATTAACGGCCAATCTCCAGTCACTAATGTATAAATAATCGAATAAATAATTGCAAAGATACCGGCTATGATAGATGATAAAGATACATATTTACATATCTTCAAACTAATAAAAAATACACCTATAAGAACTATAAATAAAATGGGAACATATGCTAACAATACCCCAGCTGAAGTTGCAACAGCTTTTCCACCACGAAAACCTGCAAAAATCGGAAACATATGACCTACTACAGCAAATAACCCAATTAATAATGGATGAATAGAGTCATCGATACCAAAAAGTTTTGGTAGAAGAGTAGCAAGAGTCCCTTTTAATATATCAGCTGCCGTTACAGCAATCCCTGCTTTAATACCTAATGTTCGAAAGGTATTCGTAGCACCCAGATTTCCACTCCCATGTTTCCTAATATCAATTCCATAGAAAAGCTTCCCAACGATTAAACCTGATGGAATGGAACCTAGTAAATAAGCTAAAATAATAATAAGTGCATACGTCATAACCATAACCCCTTTTAAAACGAAACTATAAAGCTTTCTTATTGTACCATGTACTCAAGGGAAAGAAAAATTTTATTAAAAATTCTATTTTCCTCTTTTCTTGCTTGTAGTACTCATGTAGGATGAAGAAGGGAGGAAATGAGATGCCAACTATAGAAGTTAAATCCAATACCAATCGATCGAAAAAAATAATGCTAGGGATAGTTCTTTTATTTCTCTTTGTTACAATTAGTCTATTAGTCTATCTTTATCCTTTTGCTTCTACTGAAAATGAAAAATATGTGAGTAAAGAATATTCCATATTACTTAATGGAAAAATCCAAGGTAATGCTGTACTTGAAGGTAATAAATTATTTGTTCCTTTAGACGTTATAAAAAAAGGGATTGACGATTCAATTTTTGTTGAAACAAATTCAGTTATTTTCACAACAAATCATCGAGTAATTCAATTTCCTATCGATAAGAACGGTTATTTCATTAATCAATTACCTGAAAAAACAACTTATCCTATAGTTAAAAATATGAATAACCAACTATATATAGACTTAAATACTTTAAAATTAATTTATAGTATTCAATATCATGTAACGAAAAACGAAAAAATCGTTTGGATTGAAAAAAACCAAGACTCCTATTATCAAGGTAACATCACAAATAAAAATGCCCGTCAGGCATTTTTAAGACTCCGGACCAAGCCTAATTTACAATCACCTTACGTAGTTGACGTTCATTCAGGAGAAAATATCCGTATTGAAAAAATAGTAGATGATTACTACTACGTTCGGACAAAAGAAGGGTTAGGCGGTTTTATAAAGAAGGGGTATGTCAATAAAAAACAAAAAATGCTAGTTTCAACGACAACCCATCAAGAAAAAACGAAGTTGCCAATGATAAGAGAGCCTATTCATTTAACATGGGAAGCTATTTATACAAAAACACCAGATCCAGCTAATTTACCTAAAATGCCTGGTGTCAATGTTGTTTCACCTACATGGTTTAAATTAAAAAATGGGAAGGGTGAAGTAACAAATCTAGCTTCTGAGTCATATGTCAAATGGGCGAAGAAAAACGGATATCAGGTTTGGGCGTTATTTTCAAATTCCTTTGATCCAGATCTAACAAAAGAAGCCTTTAGTCATTATGAAACGAGAAAAAAGATTATCAATCAATTACTAACTTATATGAAAACCTATCAATTGGATGGGTTGAACATTGATATTGAAAATGTTTCTCCAGAAGATGGACCGCTTGTCACGCAGTTTGTTCGAGAAGCTTCTGCCTACCTTCATAAAGCCGGTAAGTTTGTTTCGATGGATATTACATTCATTGCTAAAGGTAATTGGTCAGAATTCTACGAGAGAGATAAGCTTGCTACTGTTGTCGATTACTTGATTGTTATGGCTTATGATGAACATTGGGGAAATTCCCCAACATCAGGAAGCGTGGCTAGTCTTCCATGGGTAAAAAACAATTTAGAGCAGCTTTTAAATGAAGTACCAAGTAATAAACTTATTCTAGGTGTCCCATTTTATACTCGCTTATGGAAGGAAGAAGTAAAAGATGGGAAAACCCTCGTTTCTTCGCAAACATTATCAATGGAACAAGCAAAAGCATGGATTAAAGAAAAAAATTTGAAAACTACTGAAGATGCTGAGTCAGGTCAAAACTATGTTGAATATAGCGATCCTAAAACGGATACGGTATATAAAATGTGGTTAGAAGATGAACGATCATTGAGAAAAAGAGCGGAACTGGCTGCACACTATAAACTAGCGGGTGTTGCCTCATGGGCACGATATTTCGGTGACCAATCAGCTTGGCTAGCACTTCAAACATCATTATCTGCTTTTAATAAATAATGATTTATTATATACAAACGCTGTATGGTAGACGTTCAGCTAGGTTTTCTACGTAAAAAAATCGCTTCACGCGTACCATACAGCTGAATTCAACTTATAAAATCATTATCTGTTTTTAATAAAATAATGATTTTATAAGCTTTAAATAATTAATATGAAAACGGCATTTAATAATTTCCAATGTCGAGGGTATATTAAAGCAAAACATTGATTTAAGAGTTAGAAAGTTAGGGGTTTTTGATTTGAAAACAACAGTTTCTGCCATCCAATGGATGGCTTTTATGATTGCAGGAGCTATTGCAGCTCCTATTGCTATTGCTGATTTGTATCATTTAAGTCCAGCGGAAACATCCGCATTTGTAGAAAGAACAATTTTTGTATTAGGGATCGCTGGATTACTTCAAGGAATACTTGGACATCGCTTACCTATTAATGAAGGACCTGCCGGCTTGTGGTGGGGTGTATTTACTATTTATGCAGGGTTTGTAGGTACTTTATATACTTCAAATATTGAAACACTACGAGAACTATCGGGTGGAATGATCTTAAGTGGTGTATTTTTCTTTCTTTTATCTGCGTTCGGTTTAATTCAAAAATTAGCAAAACTATTTACACCAACGATCACATTTATTTATTTATTTTTACTCATCCTCCAATTAAGCGGGTCCTTTATGAAAGGGATGCTTGGGTTAACAAATGGCATTCACCATATTCAGCCTAAAACCGCTGTACTATGCTTTGTTATCATTCTGCTATCCTTTTACTTAGGTCAAGTGCGAATACAATGGATCAAACAATTTTCCATTATGTTTGGCATGATTATTGGGTGGATCTTATTTATTATTTTTGGGATTGCTCCAGAGGTTCCAAAAAGTCATTCATGGATATCGTTTCCCGAAATACTTTCTTTTGATGTTCCAAAGCTAGATTCAGGAATCATCGTTACCTCCTTCTTTATTACAATATTATTAGTAACCAATATGATCGCATCCATACGGGTGATGGAGGAAGTATTAAACAAAGACAAAAATATTCCAGTACGTTATCGACAAGCAGGCTTTATTTCTGGGATTAATCAAATTACTGGAGGAATTTTCTCAAGCATTGGTTCGGTTCCTATTTCTGGTGCCGCAGGATTTGTCACACAAACAGGAATTAAATCAATAAAACCATTTATTTTAGGTAGTCTAATTGTCACAATTATTTCCCTTCTTCCTCCAATAATGAATATTATGAGTGCTTTACCTGCACCGGTGGGATACGCGGTTACATTTGTTATCTTTACAAAAATGGTTGGATTGGCACTTTCTGAAATCGAAAAATCAAATGATCGACAAATTACTTATACTTCAGCAGGTTTAGGTTTTTTAATTGGTGTTGGAGTCATGTTTCTTCCAGCAGAAGCAACAGTAGGTCTTCCAGTAGTAATTGCATCTATCATCAATAATGGACTGATTCTCGGAACAATCGCTGCAGTCATAACTGAGCAATATTTACGGTGGAGAAAGAAACAGATTCACTAGACTAAGGTTTGCAGTTATGCAGGCAATAAAGTACGATAATTATAGAATTTTATTTTGGACAGGAGGTTTTTTTATGCCAATTGAGAATCCTAGCAGAGATGAGATTGGAAAAATATTAAAAAAGGCAAAGAGAGTAGCTGTAGTAGGATTAAGTGCCAATCCAGAACGTACCTCCTATATGGTTTCAGAAGCGATGCAAAAGGCAGGTTATGAAATCATCCCTGTGAATCCATCTGTTGATGAAGTACTAGGGGCAAAAGCGGTAGCATCATTAAAAGATATCAAAGAGCATGTTGACATTGTCAATATCTTTAGACGATCTGAATACCTGCCAGAACTTGCGAAAGAATTTGCTGAAATGAATGCAGATGTATTTTGGGCACAGCTTGGCGTTGAAAATGAAGAAGCCTATCAGTACTTAAAAGAAAAAGGAAAGACCGTAATTATGAATCGCTGTATTAAAGTAGAGCATGCTTTAACAAAATAATCTTCTTTTTATCAGCAAGCGTATCATTTTTTACGCTTGCTTTTTTATCCTGTATGAACTAAAGCAAGCAAGACTTGCTATAACCTATTTCTAAAAAGAATTTGCTAAAAATAAATTTATCGTTAAAATAGTTGTTAGATGTTCGTTCGGAAAATGATATAATAAACTAAGAACATTTGTTTGTTTTTTATTAATGTAAAACAAATTTATTCGTCTTATGTACTTTTCAATAAAGGTATAAATAGAGAGAGCAGCGTTATTGAAAGGGGAATTTTTGTGGCAAAGAAACAAAACTTGATAGAATATAATGATGATGCAATACAGGTATTAGAGGGCCTTGAGGCTGTACGCAAACGTCCTGGGATGTACATTGGCTCAACTGATGCTCGCGGCTTACATCATCTAGTATATGAAATTGTAGATAACTCCGTTGATGAAGCATTGGCAGGAAACGGAGATCATATTATCGTTAAAATACATAAAGATAACAGTATTAGTGTTCAGGATAAAGGTCGTGGAATGCCAACGGGTATGCATAAATTAGGCAAGCCCACCACAGAAGTCATTTTCACAGTATTACATGCCGGCGGAAAATTCGGTCAAGGCGGATATAAAACGAGTGGTGGTTTGCATGGTGTTGGTGCTTCCGTCGTCAACGCTTTATCTGAATGGCTCGTCGTTACGATTAAACGTGATGGATTTGTGTACCAGCAAAAATTTAAGGATGGCGGTAAACCCGATACAACACTTGAAAAAATCGGTAAATCCAATCAAACAGGTACACTCATTCATTTTAAACCTGATCCAACTATTTTCAGCACAATTACTTACAATTACGATATTTTATGTGAACGTTTGAGAGAATCTGCTTTTTTACTAAAAGGGTTAAAAATTGAGATTATTGATGAAAGATTCGATCAAAAAGATGTATTTCATTATGAGAATGGAATAGAAGCCTTTGTAGAGTATTTAAATGAAGGCAAGGATGTCCTTCATCCCGTAGTATTCATTGAAGGAGAAGCAAGCAATATAGAAGTCGAATATGCCTTCCAATTTAACGATGGCTTTTCTGAGAACATGCTATCTTTTGTTAATAATGTTCGGACAAAAGATGGTGGTACCCATGAAGTAGGTGCCAAAAGCGCGATGACCCGAGTAATCAATGAATATGCACGTAAAGTAAATCTGTTAAAAGAAAGGGATAAGAATTTAGAAGGAACAGATATCCGTGAAGGACTATCAGCGATTGTTTCTGTTCGTATTCCTGAAGAATTGCTGCAATTTGAAGGACAAACAAAAGGAAAACTTGGTACGAGTGAAGCAAGATCCGCAGTAGATGCTGTGATTTCTGAACATCTAGCCTATTTCCTTGAGGAAAATCCCGAATCCAGTAACCTTTTAATTAAAAAGTCGATAAAGGCCGCACAAGCAAGGGAAGCGGCTCGCAAGGCACGTGAAGAAGCCCGAAGTGGAAAAAAACGAAAAAAATCAGAAAGCTTACTATCAGGAAAATTGACACCTGCACAATCTCGTAATCCACAGAAGAATGAACTTTATCTTGTGGAAGGTGATTCTGCAGGAGGCTCTGCTAAACAAGGACGAGATCGAAGGTTCCAAGCGGTACTTCCTCTTCGCGGTAAAGTAATTAACACAGAGAAAGCAAAACTTCAAGATATTTTTAAAAACGAAGAAATTAATACGATTATTCATACGATTGGTGCTGGTGTTGGCCCAGATTTTAATATAGATGATGTGAATTATGACAAAGTCATTATCATGACAGATGCAGATACAGATGGTGCGCATATTCAAGTTTTATTACTAACTTTCTTTTATCGATATATGAGGCCTCTTTTAGAAGCTAGTAAAGTATATATCGCTTTACCGCCGTTATATAAAGTAAGTAAAGGTACTGGAAAAAAAGAAGTAATTGAATATGCTTGGACAGATGACGAATTAAATGGTGTAACCAAAAAGGTTGGAAAAGGTTATATTCTGCAGCGCTATAAAGGTCTTGGTGAAATGAATGCGGATCAATTATGGGACACAACGATGAATCCGGAATCCAGAACATTAATACGTGTTCGAATTGATGATGCAGCTCGGGCAGAACGACGTGTAACGACATTAATGGGTGATAAAGTAGAACCAAGAAGAAAGTGGATAGAAAACAATGTCGCTTTTGGACTTGAAGAAGATCAAAGCATTTTAGAGAACGAAAACATATTAGTTGATGGAGGGGAAGAGGATTAATGTCAATGTTAGAGAAATTCCAAGATCTGCCCCTTGAAGAGGTTTTAGGTGATCGGTTCGGAAGATATAGTAAATATATAATTCAAGATCGTGCACTTCCCGATGCACGTGATGGTTTAAAGCCTGTGCAACGTCGTATATTATTTGCTATGCACGTAGAAGGAAACACAGCTGATAAAGGATTTCGAAAATCAGCAAAAACGGTCGGTAATGTAATCGGTAATTATCACCCTCATGGTGACACATCCGTTTATGATGCTATGGTTCGTATGAGTCAAGATTGGAAAGTAAGAAATGTTCTTGTTGAAATGCATGGGAATAACGGAAGTATTGATGGAGACCCTGCTGCTGCCATGCGTTACACAGAAGCTAGATTATCCGCAATAGCTTCTGAATTATTACAAGATATCGATAAGAATACTGTAGATTTTATCCCGAATTTTGATGATACATCAAAAGAACCGACTGTATTGCCAGCTAGATTTCCAAATCTTTTAATCAATGGTTCAACAGGAATTTCAGCTGGTTATGCAACCGATATTCCTCCTCATCATTTAGGTGAAATCATTGATGGGACTATTATGCGTATCGAAAAACCAGAATGCACTGTAGATGAACTAATGGAAGTTATTAAAGGACCTGATTTTCCTACAGGTGGAATCATACAAGGAATTGATGGCATTAAAAAAGCCTATGAATCAGGTAAAGGTAAAATGGTTGTCCGAGGAAAAACAGAAATCGAGGACATCCGTGGCGGCAGACAGCAAATCGTAATCACTGAAATCCCTTATGAAGTCAATAAAGCAAACATGGTTAAGAAGATTGATGAATTACGATTAGACCGTAAAGTTGAAGGAATATCAGAAGTTCGTGATGAAACCGACCGAACAGGGCTTCGTATCGTTATTGAATTAAAAAAAGAAGCAAACGCAGAAGGTGTCTTAAACTTCTTGTTTAAAAATACCGATTTACAAATTGCGTATAATTTTAACATGGTAGCGATACATAATCGCAGACCAAAACTAATGGGGCTCAGAGAACTATTAGATGCTTACATTGAACACCGTAAAGAAGTAGTAACCAATCGGACAAAATATGATCTGCAAAAAGCTCGTGAGCGTCAACATATTGTTGACGGACTAATGAAAGCATTATCGATTCTTGATGAGGTTATAGCGACTATTAGAGCATCAAAGGATAAACGAAATGCAAAGGATAACTTGATTGATAAATTTCAATTTACTGAAGCACAATCAGAAGCAATTGTTTCCTTGCAGTTATACCGTTTAACCAATACTGATATAACCGCTCTTCAAAAGGAAGCGGAGGAACTTAATCAAAAAATTGAAGAGCTTACTTCGATTTTGGACAGCGAGAAAAAACTATTCAGTGTAATAAAAAAAGAATTAAAAGAAATTAAAAAGAAATATGCGAATGACCGCAGAACGCTTATTGAAAATGAGATTGAAGAAATTAAAATCAATTTGGAAGTCATGATTCCGAACGAAGATGTTATGGTTACTGTTACTAAGGATGGCTATGTAAAACGTACAAGTCTCAGATCATATACAGCTTCAAATGGACAAGACCTGGCAATAAAAGAAACCGATCGAGTTTTATTCCAAGAAGAGATAAATACGACAAGTATCATCTTATTGTTTACAAATAAAGGGAATTATTTATATTGTCCAGTACACGAACTACCTGATATCCGCTGGAAAGATCTCGGACAGCATATAGCAAATATTATTCCTATCGATAGAGATGAAAGAATTATAAAAGTTTTTGAAGTAAAAGATTTCAATGCACAACATTTCTTATTATTTTTCACTAAAAATGGAATGGCAAAAAAATCTGAACTCATACACTATCAAGCACAGCGTTACTCCAAACCACTTGTAGCGATTAACTTAAAAGGTGATGACGAAGTAGTAGAAGTTCATCTTACTGATGGTTCTAAAGATATTTTTGCCGCGACACACTTTGGATTTGGTCTATGGTTTAATGAGGAAGAAGTAAATATTGTTGGAGCGCGTGCAGCAGGTGTAAAAGGGATCAATTTAAAAGATGGAGATTATGTAGTTTCTGCAAAAATAATCAATCATCCAAATAATGAGGCAGTATTTGTTGCAACACAGCGTGGAGCTGTGAAAAAAATGAAATTGTCTGAGTTTGAAAAAGCTTCTCGGGCTAAGCGTGGTGTAGTTATGCTACGTGAATTGAAAAACAATCCACACCGAATAGTAGGGCTAGATATCGTAAAAAATGAAGACATCATGTTTATTCACACAGAGAAAGATGTTACTGAAACAGTATCAATCCAAAGCTTACGATTTAACGATCGATACTCCAATGGCTCTTTTGTCATAGATGAAACCGAAAATGGATCAGTAGATGAGGTATGGAAAGATCGTTTAAACGTAAAAGTTAATGAAAAAGAGAATTAACTTTGAAAAGCATTTGTCCCTCGAGGCAAATGCTTTTTTGATATCATAGTCCAAAAAATTTTATCATTATTATTGGATTTATTTACATAGCCAGAGGGGTATTGGAAATAATAGAAAATAAATGAAGCAAGGAGGATAAACAGCCATGAAACATGAATATTTCTTTGCTTTCCTTGCCTTTTTTCTAATGTCACTTAGTACTGTGGCGATTACATATGCAGGGGAAACAGCAGCAATTAAGGAAAAAATTATTCAAGAATATAATGTGGATGTGACAGGTGATCAAAAACCTGAAAAAATTGTGTTAAAAGGGATCCAAGTGGATCCAACTAGCATGTATATGAAGAAAGTCTGGGCTGAGATCACTTCTTCAACTAATGGTAAATTTCAAATCGACTATGAACTCGGTTACGAACCAAAAATTGAATTTGTTGACTTAAATCATGATGGGGTTGCAGATCTTTTAGAATCAAGTGCAACCGGTGGCAGCGGAGGTTTATACAATTATCATCTATCCACACTTAAAGATGGAAAAGGGCTAGAAATTCCTTTGCCACCTTCATTAAATATACAAGGCCAATTTAAAGACAACTACAAAGCAAAAATCACAATTCCTGAAACAAAATACACAAAAGTAATCGATTTATCAAGTCGAAAAAAAGATTACATTCGTTTAGGATTATACCAAGAAAACGGTAAACTAAATGAACCTACCGAATTAATGATTGATCCCGTTGCAATGTATAAAGTAGTAAAAGTGCAGGGGAGAGAGGGGTATGGTTTAAATGCATTTCGACAAATTAGCGGAGCATCTCATGCAGATATCCTAGGAACGGTTTCATCTGTCTGGTATTATAATAATGGTTCTTGGCAATTAATAAATGTAAAGTTCCAATAGGAATGATTCCCTTTCTAACATTCAAAATAAAAAGATCGGGAACTCTTTCTAGGCGAGTATCATACAATATGGTAAGCATAGTTACAAGAGGAGATGCTTACCATGGATCAATTTGACAAATTTTCAGTAAGAATTATTCCTCCAGCAACATCTTTAAACCCTTTGGAAGGTAGAAAATACTTTTTAACACATTGTGAAGCGTCTGGTACATGGTATTTATCAATTGGGACACACCAACCTTCACTAACTTCCAAGAATAGTTTTTTCGACGTAATTCAAGCTGAATGGACTACAAAAATGGGGGAATATATTCTTTTAGGTAAAATCAATATAAATTATGAAGAGAGTGACGATAAACTTGCTCAAATTCGTTATATGATTTATCAAAAAGATCTGCCAAACCTACTTAGATTGATGATTAATGGGGACAAACAATTTCTTCAGTACCATTCATTGCTTTTAGATGCCCCAATACACATAGAATTCGAATCAAATATTCCCGAATTCTATCGATCGCTATACATGGGTTCAGCAAGAAAATATTTGATAAATGAATCGGTAAATATTTAACACAGGTGAAAAACTGTGTTTTTTTTATGGATTTGTTAGTAGCTATTGTTGAAAATTATCTGCATTGTATTTGTAAAGCGAGTTCTTTATGGAAACAGAATCAGAATCAGCATCATTGTTTAAATTTTTCATTTAATACTTTTTTCCAATTTGAAACTAATTATCATCTCATTCGTAAGTATACATATAGAGATTTTAAAGTGGGGGAGTAAGAGGTTATGCGTTTCTATTCTAAAAAAGGACCTATCATATCAATTAGTATGTGGAGTCTTATAATTATATTGTTCAGTACAATGATTTTTTTGCTTATCCAAGGAATTCATGATTCAGATACATTGTTAGGTCTTGTTATAGTTTTAATTTCTTTCGTTTTAATTATTTGGTTATGGACAAACACCTATTATGAGATTACTAATAACGGAAATTTAAAAATTATTGCCGGACCATTTAAATATGCAAATATTGATATAAAAGCAATTAAATCGATAAATAGTACCAAAAGCATTATTTCAAGTCCTGCATTATCAATGGATCGAATTGAGATACAGTATAACAAGTGGTATACAGTAATCATTTCACCGAAAGATCAATCGCAATTTATTAAAAAGCTAAAAGAAGTTAATCCAGAAATTGATGTAGAAGTTATCCTTTGTTAATTAATATTATTAATAAATAAACCTGTATTTAATGTGTACAAAATTTTCTATACAAAATATAGATAATATGCGCATTAAATACAGGTATTTTATTGGTAAAAACAAAATTAAATTACATAACTAAATTTAATTGGATAAGTTATTATGTAAACTAGAAATAGAATAAAACCAAAAAGATCGATCAAAAACATGATCATTTAGATTCTAATCAATAATTAATACATAAATAGTTAAAAACTATTATGATTAACAAAATTCCAGAACAGCCAGATCCAGAATGTTACTAAAAAACTAACGGCTTGAAAATAACTTTATTTTAATGAAAAATCTATTTCGTCTCAATGAAACAAGTATTCTTTGGTTATGAGACTAAATTAAATTTTAAAACTCAACTTCCTATAATATATATTATGTAAACTAGATAAAAATTATCGTCATAACTGACGTTTCCTCTGTAACTCCCCATAATAATTGATATATGGAACTTCGTTCCCTTAAGTTCCTCATAATATTGTCTCCTTTCGGGTAGTTATGTTAATTGGCTTAACCCATAGTTCATCAAATTTGAACTATAATTTCTACTTTGTTTATTATTTTAATTTCAACTAGGAGGCTTTAACATGCTACTAACACAAGCAATGGATGAATTTTTATTATACTTACAGGTCGAGCGAAACTACTCTCAAAATACCTTGATTAGTTATGAATATGACCTGAAAACACTACAAGACTTTTTAATTCGTCATAACCGTTCGCTACAACTCGAAGACTTAATTCCTTCTACTGTAAGACGGTACATTCAAGAAATGGTGCTCAAATACGAGTTGAAGCCACGGACAATGGCCAGAAAGATTTCGTGCCTAAAATCACTATCGAGATATTGCTTAAAAGAACGCTTCATAACAGTCGATTTTATGGCTGGAATCGAATTACCGAAACATGATAATAAGCTCCCTGTTTACATGACTCTTTCGGAACTTCAGATGCTTTTTCGCTTTCTTGAGCAAGATCAAGGTCGATTCGCCTTAAGAAATCATTTGATGTTTAAACTCCTGCCAAGTACAGGCATGAGACGACAAGAGTTGGTGGATCTCACTTGGCAGCAAGTGAATCTAGACAATATGACCGTAAAAGTATTTGGGAAAGGAAAAAAAGAACGCCTCCTTCCCCTCCATCCAATGGTCCACAAGCTGTTTATCGATTATCGAGGCAGTTTATTAGCTTATCAAATCCATCCGGAAGAGCCGGTTTTTCGAAATAAATACGGAGAAAAACTAAATGGTCGTGGTCTCCATAGTATTTTTAAGGACACAATTGAAAAATCAGGACTTCCACCTAAACGGTTTTCTCTTCATCATATGAGACATACATTTGCGACCCTCCTTCTTCAAGAAAACAAAGAGAATGTGGATATTCGGACGCTTCAAGAGTTGTTGGGACACGAAAGTTTGGCAACCACTTCTATTTACACTCATGTAGATTTTGAACAAAAACGGAAGGCCATCCATAGTTTTCATTTAGATAAGTAAAGTAAGCTCCCGTAATGGGAGCTTTTTTCCTCAAAGGTTACGTCCAGGTGGAAAATTAGGATAAGTTTGCATAGATGGATGGATAGCGGATGCCTGACTAAATGGTCCATCCGAATGGAACATACCTTGTGGTTGTGGATTCATGTTCCTCTTCATCATTTGATATAGTTGTTGCATCATCATTCCAATTATGTTAGGATCCGCTTGTTGCATGTACATGTTTGGGACCTGCCCACCTGATTGAATTATATATGGATTCGTTTGTTGAAACGCTTGTGTATCTTGGAAACTGCCTTGTTGCATGGTGGATTGACCATTCAAGTTGATCAATTCCATTTGTTTATTCTTATGTGCCAACTCAATTAAATAGTTTTTGAACTGTGTAATGCTTTGTTCATTCTTGAATGCTCGTTTATAAAGATCCGGTAATTCCTGATATATTTGTTCTATATCAACATTCATCAGATGATGCTCTTGGAGCATAAAAAGTGTTTCTAGAACTTCTTCCAAAATGTTTTGGGCAATTCGTAATTCCTTTATGTATCTGGTTTCCAAGCGAACATATCTAGTTAAAGTTCCTTTTGATGCTTCAATGCTGTGACCTAAACCATAACGAATGGCATCATCAGAAACCCCCATTTCCCCTAACATGGTCGAAAACGTGTAACGGAAGGCATAAGGAGTAATTTTCTTTTCATCCTCCCATTGCAGCACATCGCATAGTTTCTTTACCATATGATTAAATTGCTTATTCGCCAATGCTTTCCCATGAAGTCCATATAATAATGCATCCTCCCCTTTTAATTTCATATCTTCTTTATATTGATTTACTCTTTTAAGAAGAATTGGAGGTAATGGAATAAAACCTTTTTTGTATTTTGACGTATTTAATTCAATTTCTTGATCACTGCCCTCCTCTTCTTCTCCTTCTAAATCTCCATATCGAAGTCCTTTTTCTACATTTGAAATCGAATTCGCGGTTAATTTACTCAATGTCACATTCCTTAATCCTGTAAATAAATCTAGGTGAATGGGTATTTCCATCATCATGAGTTCTGGATCTGTCTTCACGACTGAATAAATTTCAACGACCTCTGTAAAGCTTAGCACTCGAGAATGATACCCAACATCTGTCACTTGAACCTTAATCGCTAAAAATGGGTTAGCCCCCAAGACTCCATTATTTTTGAAAAAGGAAAAAATCGATGACATGGTTGCGATTCGGTTCTTAATGGTTTTTGATTTATCATGTTTTTTCTCACGTAAGTACTTGATCCACTGGACTACAAATTCAAAATCAATGTTTTCGATGATCGGATCAATTTTGTTTTCAAGCATAAAGTCTTCCAGTATTGAAATATTATTGTTGTAGGAAGACAGGGTGTTTTTTGACCATGAGCGAGTACCTTGCATGGTTTCATAAGCGGCACGTATAGTAGATTTACCATTAATACGGTCCTTAATTTTACCTTGTATTGTAGCATTTTTTTGGTTTGTTAATTGTACATCCATTTTTATTTCCCCTTTATACTGGTTTCGATTATTATCACGTTATTGCTAAGTCTTCTAGTCTCTATATACAAACATTCCGATTTTAATAAAATCGTGTCTTCTATAACCAAATTACGCCTGTTAGTTATATGCACAAGATTTTATAAATGATTAATGGAATGGTTTATATGTTTATAGCACTCTAAAAATGGGTTAAATGAGATCATTCCTAGATGGTTTAAATGTGTGAAGAAGGAAGTGATGACCATTATTTTCATGATAATCGTCCCTTGATGTTGTTCCTCATTCTCTAATGAATCTAACCAACGCGTACTTAGTCTTACATTGATATTGCTAATACTAGGTTCTACCCTATTATTCTTTAAAAAATCGATAAATCCACTAACCGCCCACTCAAAAGAATTGATCTGGTCCATAGAGCAGCTTTGATTCTTTTTGATAAGTTCTAGAACTTCTTGTAAGAGTGTTGAATGATCAAACTGTGAATGATTACTTAGTTCTCTATTTTGTAGTAATTTTGTCAATACAATTGCTCCCTCTTATGTTTTTCCCCCGAATTACATTTTTAAATTACCATCGCACCATAATAAATTTAAAAACCTTTTAGAAATATTCATTTTTTTTGCCTTTAAGCTAAAAAGACAAATAAAAAAGGACAGACGGATTGTGTAAACAATCCACTCTGTCCAGTGCTTCTGACCCAAAGTGCATAAAATGCAATCAAGAGATTATTAAGTTAATATAATAATACAACAACTAATAGATACATTTCAACTAATAATAGTTAATCAAATAATAATCATAATAGCATAGATATTACCCGTTTTAAACTATTTTTTTTACACTTGAATTCCGATTTGTCCAAAAACACCCTATTAACTCTACGTTATCCATATCCATACTGATGTTTTTATTATCTAAGTATATCGAACAATTACAGTCTTCGTATACACTTTTACAATTGGGATACGCCTGTGGAAAGACAATAATTAAAAAAATTTCTTTATAAAAAAGCCTTATCATCAAATTCGTTAAGATTTATATCAATACTAGCTAAACTTTCGGATTTGGAGTGTTATCATTATTCATAACTCCTTTATTTAGGATCTCCAATAAAAAGTGTCAACACCAGCATAATGTCAAATTGTTATCGCCAAATAACGGATGGTAACACAACACTCAAATTAATTATATATTAAAACAATTTTCGCCACCGCTTTGCAGTGACTCAATGAATGCAATTATGACAATCAAGAAGATAGATGTACTATGTTCGACTTTTATAAATAGCTCTCTTTACACTTACATCATGGACTCCATGCCACTCAATTTGACATGCAGCCTTTGTTCTTCAGGCTCATTAGTAACTACACCCTCAATAGTCAAGAACATAGCCGCTAAGGTTAGTAATATTTATTATGTAAAAAAAACATTCCCATCGCATCGGTGTTTCCGATTTTAATATAAAAATTTTTAAAGGATATGTATGTAACTAATTGTGAAAATTTAATACCAAAATTCTTTTATAGGAAAGAATTATTATTAAAGAAAAGTTTTCATAGTGTTTTACCAAAGTGGCCAAAACCTGTATAAGATCAACAAAATTCAAATTACAAACAGTGCAATCTTTGTAAAGAGTAATTCAACTCAATGTATGTTTTTCCTATCTAAACAGGTACTCAATTATAAGCTCTTTAGTGAAAATTAAGTTTGAAATTAAGAACCCGCTTCTATTTAAACACATAGCCTCACAGCCATTCCTTTATCTCTACTTTAAATCCTATCCAAGCTTTTCTGAGAAATAGACTAGAAAAAACTTAACGCATCATAATCACAGGTGCGGGTAACAATAATAAGTTAACATCTTTTAGCAGTGGTCTATTTTAGACCATCTAGAATAGACTAAATAAATTAGACAAAAAGTAATTTATTTGGGTTTAACCTATTTAGAAGCATTTATTATAATAAAAGAGGTATCCCCAGTAGTCTTTAGGACACCTCTTTGTATTTCATTGTTCTTGATTGTTAGATAAATTAATATTATCAGATATTTCTATTATAAGAATTAACACTACCGCAAGTTTACTAACCCCACCACAATGTTCTAACACTCTTAATTCTTCATCCTCATTCATCTTTAAATTGGTTAAATGGATATGAGTTGGTTCGTTATATTAGTTAACTACCCTATATCTATACTCCTAAAAAAATAAAAATTACTGCATATTATAAGCAAATCTATACTGAGTTGCAGTTTTTGATGCCTCAAATTCATAAATGATATGTGGTCCATCAATATGCTCTTTTCCCAAATCGACTAAATATATCTCATACGATTCCGCGTGTTCGTGTGCAAAATGGTACTCAGCGGATGACATATAGAAATTATTAACTGCAGCTTTGACTTCAACATAAACATTCTTTCCATCTCTTTGATATTCCATATCATATATAGAAGATTGATTCCTCTCAGCTGGAATTTCCGAATTTTCCGATGTCCATCTTAATGTATCATATATGTCTTTTAGTTTGTTACGCACTAACCTTTCAGCATATTTACCATTTTTACTCTTTGTAACCTCACTTCTATCTATCGAGGACCTTGTTTGCGGTTTAATTTGTGTAGGTTGATTCGTTTTTTCTATAGGATGAATTGGATGTACAACCGCTTTCGAAAGAGTTGGTTCACTATCTGAAGTAGGTGTAACTAATGTAGTTATTGAATTGTCTGTTCTATTTCTATCTTGATTTTTTTCAAATTGTTTTTTGATATAGTTCACGTACTCATCATTCAGGAAATAAACTAACGATTTTATCTCAAAATGTTCGTCAACAAAGTCATTGAAATTTGAATAATGAATCTCCCTACTCAATTTACCAAAGTTTTCGTTATACACTTCATCTATATCTATTCCAGCACTAACCATTGTAAACGCAGGGAATTTATTTGCAATATATTGCCCAACATCAAAGTCAACAGAATTATATATTTCATCCATTTGTGGATTAAAGTATTATTATCGATATTATAGAACTAGTTGTAATCAATTTTGTCTAGTTCTTCTGAATCGTAATTCAAATTAAGCACTACAGCAAAATATGTGCGTATTAAATTTTTTGATATTACCAGTATCGATGTACTACGCAACAAACCTTTCAGAATAGTTCAACGGAATGGATCAAAATGAGATTTTTGATATAAAAATTTTTCTTTCTATTAACCAATTATTTTTCTTTCCTTTATCTTTGTTATATTATTTGTTGTACCTAAAGGTTGCATCTAGCCTAGTTCTGTAGTTAAAATCCCCTAAATATTAAAATACATATACAATCTACCATAATTTCCTTATAATTTAAATATAAAAATATAAGGAGATTGCTCTATGGCTCAGCTTAATGATTTTATTGACGATCCTAAGTTTATAGCAACTATCAAAAGTGCATTTACCAACTTAAAAGACGAAATTAATTTTGGTGATCATAATAGTAAAAAGATAATAACAGATTTACAAGACTTACATGTAGATAACAATCAATTTTTGAACACTCTTATAGAAAAATCAAAAAATTCAAGTGGAATTATAAATGGTGAAAGAGGTACAGGTAAAACACATCTTTTATTATTATCGAATGATAAGCTTAATAGTACAATTAATGAACATAAAACCTTATCTATATATATTAATCTAAAAAATATATCTTTCCCTGAAAATATAAATGCCGAAATGTTTAATCGGATCTTTAGCATTCACATTTATGAACAGATTCAATTTCAAATTCTCCGTTTATTAAAAAGCATGAAAGCAGAAAATATTTTCCAAGAATTAAAATTGCTCTTTAATAAGGATGATCGCGAAACAATTAAAGCATTAACAGACGCATTAATTACAATAATTGATTTTAAAAATATAAGTCGATTAGGTAACGAAAAAATATTTGAAATTAGTACCGGAAGTTTATCACTTGAGAACTACCAAAAGGAAATTAATGAACTTTGTAGTAAAGTTAATGGAAGTATAAAGGGAAAAGAGCTGAGTTTATCGAGTGAGATACTAGGTAAACAAATAGAAGAGTCATCTGAAAAATTGTTAAAAAATAATGATTACTTATCATATTTGAATTTATCTAGTGTGAAAGATAATCTTGTCATTCTTTTAAATAAATTATCACTTAATTCAATTGTCTTTTATGTAGACGAATGGGAAAAGATATATAAAGACAATATTATTCAAGAATACACAGCTAACTTCATTGATAAAATAAATGGATCACCAATATATTTTTGGATTGCTTTTGTACCTGGCCGTGGAAATTTACACCAACTAGTTCAAGGTGCAGATTTACCCCATCCTATTAATCTCGATACCTCTTTAATTTATGAGGACTCAAATCATGAAAGCAGTAGATGTTTGAATTATTTTAAGGATTTAGTAGATAAGCGATTATCAAAATATTTATCTTCGTATCAAGTTGATTATAGTACCTTGTTTCGAAATGAGGAGAATTTTAAAGAACTAGTAATTGCTTCTATGGGAAACAGTCGAGATTTTGGACTTATGCTTAGTGAATGTATTGACCAATACATCTCATATAGAACCGATGTATTAACACCAGGAAGACCCTTTCAATATATAAGTAAAGGAATGATAGAAACTGCTATAAAGTCTCATGGACAAACCAAAAGGAATAACATTAAATTCAATAATAAGGTAAATATCGTATTAAAAAATATTGAAGATTTCTGTAGACTAAAGAAATCCAGTCATTTCGCTATTGAGATTACAAAAGAAAACATAGAACTTTTAAATACCCCTGAATTCTCAGAACTGTTTTATCAAAGGTTAATACATATGAGAAAAAAAGATGTTTCAAATAAAGTCGGTGATGATGAAAAACGCCTTAATATATATGCAATAGATTACTCTTGCACTTATTCTCTACATAAAAATGAAAATCAATTTAACTTTTGGTTAGAATATGCTCCTATTCACGACAAGGTTAGACGGTATATTTATTCACCTCAAGAAATTTATGAACAGATAAGTCTCTCAGAAGGCGAAAGTATCAATTGCAAAAACTGCAAGCGCATAGTAAACATTAATACTTTCCAAAAACTTTGGGAACAGAATATTTGTCCCTACTGTATAGAAAATTTATTTTGAGACTAGTGATATAGTGAACTGATAGGATTTAAAAATGCAGTATACACAAAGAAAATATATTCACTCTTGTGATTCTATAAGAAGACAACTTATTAAAAGTTGTCTTCTTCAAAGTTATATGAAGTATGGTAAATTTGTAAAAGTTCTGTACTACGTTTTTTGTAATCATCTATCAAATGTTTCGAGATGAATTTCTCCCCTAATTGACATGCTCTTTGCTCAGCCGGGTATTCACTTCCCTTAATTCTTTTAGAATCTTATTAATCTCTTTTATTTTTTCTTCTTTAGGTTTACCATTATTTCGAGATTCGAGGTTATCTATTTCATTATTCAACTTTTCTTTAATTCCCCTAATTTTTTTATAAAATCCATCTGTAAAATCTTTGTCTATAACATGACCAAACTCGTGACAAAGAACAATTTCTAAGTATTGTTCAGGATCCCTTCGCCATGCAGGCTTGCATTTAGCTGAAGCAAGTTCAGGTAAGTGGAAAGGCCAAATTGTCATTTCTAAGCGTGGACGTTCAAGACTAAGGAGATTCCTTTATTTAGCGACAATGTGTCTTGTGATGAATAACCCAGAATTTCAAGCATTATATTCTCATAATGTTAAAGTGAAAAAAATGAAGAAAATGAAATCAATTATGAAGTTAATTGGCAAGTTGGCTAGAATTTTTGTAGGCATATCTCGCCGTAATGAATCCTATTGTCCTGATAAAATTCAACCATTATCACCGTTGGCAGCCTAATAACTTACAGAATCAAAGATTAAACGTCCCATTTAGAATAGAAATATCTAATATAGATCTGAACTCATTTCATTTAATCGTTAACTTTATATCAAGGGTTATGAAATCCTGCGAATAAGCGAGTATTCGAGAGAAAATCGTATTAAACTAAGGGAGTTGAACAAGAAAAATGCCTTACCCCTATTGAAGTAAAGCCCCCTTTTGCTGAAGAATAACATTTATTCTGATTTACAAAAGTAGTCAAAAACAAATTGTTTAAATTGCCATGTTGCTGGTGATAAATATCTTCCTTGAACTTCAGCAAGTCCAATAGTCCTACGAGATTGGGGCGAATCGATACTTAATTGAGATATTTTACTTTGGTCAATCCCCTTCATATTCGGTAAAATAGATATTCCCAAACCTGCAGCAACAAGACCTACTACAGTATCTGCTTCGTCTCCTTCAAATGTGATTTTAGGAGAAATCTCCATATCTTCAAATATACCAGATTTAATATGATCAATATGACAATTATCAATTGATATATCCACCTTACCTCTAGCACATTTTTTGGAATCCCTCTCCCAGACCAGAATTCTTTTCTCAGTCCAAAGTTCCTTATCCAATCATATCCTCGGCATTACTTTAACCAACTTCAAATTTTGTAATAATAAACTTTCAAAACGCAATACTTCTTGCTATTGAAAATAATCTTGGAGATGTTTTAAAAAGTCATTGAAAGAATAATCGTTCTTAACAAGCAGAATTGGGATTTCATTGTGGATTAGAAAATGTTTTTATTTCTTTGATAGAATGAGGAAAAGGAATCCCAACTGTAAACACAATTTTTATTGTGTAAAGAATTAAGTATAAAACCTAGAATTTTTTTAAGAAATAGAGGAATGTCTAGATGTCTTTTTATTTAAAGACAAATTAAGAAAGTCTTTGATACTCATAGGACCCACCGTACATACATTCTTAATTTTGAATGAGTTTTAACACCAACTGTACAGGTGGGCAAATATCAACATAGTTCTTTAACAGAGCCAAAGCTTTACTTCAAAATAGACTATAAAATAAAGTTAACTTTCAATATTAGACAATTTATCAAACACTAGATTTAAAATAATATTTCCTATTTCTACAAGTTGTTCTTCTTTAAGGGATTCCTCTTTTGTCATTATTTTACCGTGAACAAGATTATCAATCATTGAATATAAAATAATTCCAAAAAAGTTATTAGAACTGTCATTAACATTAATTTCAAAGGAAGTGTCCCCTTCTAAATGCTCTATTTGAGAATATATTTTCCCTCTAAATTCGTACGTATTACTTCCAATATGAATTAAAGTATATACTATTTTATGTACATTTGGTCGCAAGTCTTTAGTAAAGCTATTACAATTCATATCTTTTAGATTTTTAATATTTGATAATTTTAATTGGTCTATTAAATCAGGAATGAACAACTTCGCTGGATTATATTCAGAACCAGTTGATTGATATTGTTCTTTTAATTCCTTTAAAAGGGTTTTTATATATTGTTTCCAATCTTCATAATTACCAAGCCATAAAGATAATTCAATTTGGTCCATAATACTTATAAAATCTTTCAAAGGGTCTTTAGATGCCATATAATAAACCTCCTTTGAAGTCATCAAGTTTCATACTTTTAATAGTTGGTGTTGTCTTTACCCTACCATTAGCTACATCATCTAATTTATTATATAAAGCTGTGTCATTTGCTGGAGAAATTATACTAAATGTAATCTTTGGTGGGACAGTCCTATATTTTAAGTTAGATATTATCCCAAACCCAAATAATGGATTACTAGGTGGAGGTCCCATCTCATACCAAATTGATGCCAATTGATTTAAAGCCTCGGGAAACTTTGTATTCTTACATTCTCCCAATAAAATATGTGGTAAGGGCGGTAAGGAATATTTTGGCGCCTTACTAGACCAATAAGTATCAATTACGCTAGAATCTAGTATTAAATCCGGGCATGTCCGATTGGAAGTTAAGTGACAGATAGTTAATTTCTTTGGAAGAAATAACTTTTTAAGAATAAAAATTGTAAGAACTTCTCCAAAGTTTCCTGAAACTGAAGTACCAGGTTTTTTTTCTAAATTTATTGATATGTGCTTTGGAAAAGATTTTGGTACGGCAGTTTTCCCCCCCTTACTAAGATGCCATTTATGTTTTCCGTATTGGTGATACAAGTTAAAATGATTGCCTAGATCTATTATTTGACTTTCTCCATACAAGGAACCAAACATATTAATTATTTTATCGGTAATGTTTATTTCTTTAACATCTTTTGTAGAATTATCTTTTCCTATTCGAAACGTAACCTCAAATTGATACTCCATTTTAATCCTCCCTTTGAAGCTATAAATTAGTCTTAAATTACATCCATTTTTTATTATTATTAGAGATTAAAAGCTTATTACAAAGAAATAAAGGTCTATTGGGACATCACATGCTTCTCCAATCGTCCCAATATTTATTAAACAACTTTCAAGTGGATTGATGTTAAAAAATGTGTCGTTAACTACTGTCAATTGTTTTTCCAATACTTGTAGAGTTTTTTTAAATATAGTTGCTCCATTCTCCAAATTCTGTTTTTTCTCTAGACATTTATTTATAAGTTTAAAAGTACCTACCGAAACACCATAGAATAATCCTTTATATTTTTCTGGGATTGGTTTATGTGGCGAAACGAGTGCTAATATATGATGTCTATTTGAAACATTCTGAATTACTGAATTATTCATCTTTTCAATATCCTTTATTATACCACTTGCTTCTTTCCCAATTTTATAGCGTTCTTCATTGTTTTCTTTTCCTATTTGACTTTTATAAGTCATGTTTTCTCTCCAAATATTATCTTGGCCTTCCTCCAAATTATCCAATGGATCATCTGCTTTTTCTAGAATCCATGCCACGGTGGAATACTTCATTTCAATTATGGTGGTGGGGAATTTTTTATTGGATAACCAGCATCGCAAAGTGCTTTTCGGTATGTTAAGGAACTTGGAGAAGTTTGATATGTTTCCTGAAAAATTTTCATCATAAATTATATTTAATCTATTTAATATTTGACCTCTATAACTTTGTATAATGGGACTAGTGTTATCCATTGTTAATATATCTTCAATATTTTGAATAACAAACTTTTGCCACTTTAATTCAGGGGAATCAGGTTTTGCATTACTTGCAGTTACAGATAATGAAGCAAAACAATTAGGACAAAATCCGGACAACATTTGCCTCCGTAGTATATCAACTTTTTTTTCACAAACTGGACACTCTTCTAAAAGATAGCAATTATGTTCTATGCAAATATTTACTGGTCTTATATACCAAATAAGAGGATAGTAAACTTTCGAACCGGATTGCCAGCTTTGAATACACTCCGGACACCAAGAAAGAGATTCCTTTAAAAGATTTCTTAACGGAATAAAATCTTTCCATTTATTTAAGGTCAGATTGGATAAATCACTCCTGGATGTTAATGTCTCTATTACTTTCACTAAATCATTCGAATTTTCCATAAAACCATTAATTGTCTTGGCCCCCTCATAAAAACGATTACCTCCATATGTAGCACTTCTAATTAAATATTTTTTCTTAATTTGAGGAGCTATTAAATTTTTCATTAAATCTCCAATAGTAAAATTATGTTCATATGCAATCCTCAATAAATAGCTTGTTAGGCTTTCCACATATTTACTACCCATACCGACAGGTTTTAAATTGTACAAGATACTTCTTTCACTTAATTTATTGGTCATAGTAATCACCTTTTTCCTTGACACTGCTATTATTTTTATCTAGTTTCCATTCGAATACTGTAATTTCTATTATTTCGAAATCACGATCTTCATTAATTTCTTTTTGTGTTATACACTACTCTCCAATTTTTTGTTTTACTTGTTCTAATGATTCAGCGAAATAGACTTCATATAAAAAGAAGGTGGGGAAATTGAAATATATCCCACATTCACCAATCCTCTATCCGATTTATGGTAGTTTAAATTAATTTAGCGAAATTATTTTAGGTATAGTTTCCGTTATAAATAAATGGGGACATCACAGACAAAAATTGCATTCCCTCACAGGATTACCTGTTTCTTTAGCAAAATTAATCATCAGATTCTAAATATTTCTCCACCTGTTTCATTATCTCCACATTATCCATATAATCGGCAATTGTCTGCGTTAATGTTTTGTTCTCAAGCATTGCTTTTCGAATATCTGATTGAGCTTTTTGGTGTTTTAATCCCATTGCATCATCAATGATTAATTTTGCTAACAAAACTTTCACTAAACGTGAATCTTCTGTTATATATATCCATTCCCAAGCATGCTCTGTTAAGATTTGATTGTATTTTTCGATATAGAATACTACTAAGATGCGCTTTAAATTTCTTATGGCCCCATAAAAGAACTGCTTTAAAATTCCATTTCCTTCTTTGTAAAAAAAATTTTAATGCTGTATGCAATACCCTTTAAAAGCAGATCTTGTTCTTCACTTAGGATAACTGAATCATTATCGAAGTATAAGAATGCATCCTCATCAGCTAAATATTTTCTATCTATAGTAGATACATTGGGCAGCTCAATAGTAGATCGAATCTGATTAAAGAACATCAATAATTCTTCTTCAATTCTGGACATTTCCTTTAGTAAAGTAGTTTCAATCTGACTTTCTAACTCTGGAAAATAATAAACTAAACTTTTCATGACCTCTTGTAGTGGAATATATGATTTTATTTCTCTACCAGCAAACTTCATATCAAGAATAATTTCCCCAAATTGCCTCTCGATAATTTGCGGATTCCCAGCAATTTTATCAAAGAGTTTTAGGTAAGAAAATTTTTCCCTTGGTAAGAAAATCCATGTTCGAGCTAACGCCTTCATAATCTCAAAAGGTGAGAATTTTGGTCCATTTTCATCGATACAAACCATTAATAATAAGTTATTCACATCACATATAACATTTAAGTAATAGATCAACAATTTTAAAGCCCCCAACTGCTTAGGGGAGGAAAAAGATTGCAACTTGTAAGAAAACCAATGTAGAAAGGTTTTTCTAGAAAAATTGGTATAAATTATCTTGAGCAGTTCCTCCGAGTCTGAGATAAGCCATTTTTCTAAGAAATGAATCTGTTCTAATTCATTATTCCGATTTGGAATTCGCAAAAGTAATTTGTCCCACTGCACTCTTACTGGCAGTTTAATTGGTAAATCCAGATACTTATCAGCCCACTCTTTCGCTTTAATACATTGAGCATAATCTATATCTCCACTTACAAGCGCACTGTTAGGGAAACGACTTTCAATTAACATAGCAATTGCTAATATGTAAATGTGGTAATCAAATCCCTGAGTTTTAGCATCAAAGACCTCTACCAATTTTTGGCGATCTTCTTCCAATAAAATTTCATTCGCTTCTTTTGATCCTTTAGAATTCTGATATTTATTAAAATCTCTATACAGCCTAAAAGTCTCCCCATATCGCTTGCTGTGTAAGTCACCCATTAATGTCCAGTAATTTTCCAGTTCAGGATTCTCAATGGCTTGAACATAGACAGGTACTTCATATCCAAAAAATTCCCTTTTTCCTATATGTGCAAAAGGAAAAGCCTTTACTAGTTCTAAACTCTCCGCATAAACACACTCCCATGTCGAAAATGAAATATTACTTGGTAAAATAGACAAACTAATATAAGTTCCTATAATTATTCTCCTTTCTTATTTGATAGAATTTAATTATTTTGTTCATCAATTTGAATTTGCTGTTAAAGCACTATTACATTTAAACATTCACGCCCTATCATTTATTTACAATCTTCGGTGAAACTAAGATACTTAACCCAAATTGCCCATTATCCCACATTTTAATCCACGGAAATGTACCTTCTGGTAGTTCAAATAATCTTTCTTCCAAAGGCTTAATAGGTTCATTTTTTACATTGCAACCGTGAATATTTGTTGCAGGATGAATTTTTACTAATCGTCTGGTGTCATTAAAATATACTAATTTCATTAACTCTTTCTCCTTTCTTAATTATATTAATAAAGTTAATTAAGGCATCGGTTTGGTAAAAAATCCATTAGTAACGAAATGTATTCATCTACTGTTTCAAGGTAGAGACTAATTTTTTGCTTAAAGACCCCTTTTAATGAATTTTAATACATTTATTAGTCAGCGATGAATATAGCTTCCTTCAAAAAATAACTGTACTTATTAGTTGCAAAGAAGCTCGTTTTCCAATCGTCAGGAATTTCACCTACTAGTCCTTGACGTTCATTCTTTTCATGTGATAGGGAAATTGGGTGTTCTCTAAACGATTATATATAGACGAGATCCCCTTAATATCGACGTGTTCAACGTAAAGAGCATCATTAATCAATCTTCTTGAATATCACCATTAATAAATATTACTATTCATAATAAAATCAAAAAAATGTTGCCTACCAATAATATTGGATTGTAGTCTGAGATTAACTACTGTGATAGGAGGAGAGATATGTTTAGTATAGAAGACATCGGAAACAGGATACGCTTCCTTAGAAAAGAAAATAATATGACTTCAGTAGATCTTGCCCAAAAAATTCAAATATCTCAGCCATACTTATCACAAATAGAGCGTGGCAAACAAACTGTATCAGTTGATATTTTAATTAATATTTGTAATGTATTTGGAATGACATTAGAACAGTTCTTCTCTCAGAAAGACAGTTTTAGTGACGTGATAAGTCTAAATAAAGTAATGAGAGCGGCAGGTAATCTAAACAATGAGGAATTAGAGGCATTACACAATTTTCTTGAAATAATTACAAAGAATGTTGTTAAGAAAAAAAGCGATTAGTCAAATAATGATTAATCGCTAAAGATTGTCGACAAAAGTGGTTCGGAAGAAATTCACTCCAAACCACTTTTGAGATCTTCTATGAATTTCTCTCTAAAATAACAAGAGTAAGCACCTTCAAGCCCACTAAGTTAGACTATTTCTGAACCTTGTCATTTTCCAGTGGGCATCTTAGTCTGATTTATGGCAACGAAAGTAAGTATCGTTTACATCTACAATTTTTAATTCCAATTTATATTATCCAACGCATATCATGCTTTTTTTACATCTGCTAATATAGGATCGTTTCATTGTTGATTTTTTTCACATACATTTATTTCTATATACTTATATCAAGATCCACCCACTTTAGCAGGTGGTCGTTTAAGCCCTTTATTATTGTGTGTTTACGATTTAGTCTTTCTAAGTATGAATAAATATATCGATATTTACTTGTATCTTTTAAAAATAATTGAAGCTGTATTTCCTCCAAATGCAAATGAATTAGATAGAGCATATTCAAATTCTTTCTCAATAGAGTGATTTTTAACAATACCTAAGTTTTCACAAATAGAGGATTCTAAATTAATTGTTGGAGGGATAAACCCTTGATTAAGAGCAATAAGACATACAATTCCCTCAATAATGCCTGCCGTCCCCATTGTATGTCCAAATTGTGATTTTGATGAGCTAACATGCAATCTTGTGAGATTTTCTCTAAATACACTTTTAATTGCCTTTATTTCCATTATATCATTTTGTATTGTTCCAGTCCCGTGAGCATTAATATATTCAATATCTGAAGCGGAAATACCTGCATTATATAAAGCATTTTTCATTGATCTTATTGCTCCCCCTCCATCTGGGTCGGGAGCAGTTTCATGATATGCATCATTACTAAATCCATATCCTACTATTTCACCATATATAAGTGCATTTCTATCAAGTGCATGTTCTAACTCTTCCAAAACCAAGAATGCCACCGCTTCTCCTAATGTAAGCCCTGAACGGTTTGCATCAAAAGGTCTACAAGTCGTCTTCGATACAGCTTTTAAGGATGAGAATCCACTAAATGACAATGTTGAAAAAAGATCAACTCCCCCAACTAGTACACTCTTCATTCTACTAGTACATATTTGGTTAAAAGCATACCCTATTGCATTTGTACCAGCTGCGCATGCAGTTACAAATGTAGCATGTGAACCGTTTATTTTTAAATTATTACATATGCTTTCAGCTATACGACTACTAGGTGCATTGAAAAGAAGGTGGTAGTTAGGGGTTTTTCCCTCTTTTTCTTCCTGATAGAAAATCCTTCGCAGTTCATTCGCTCCTTGAGAAGTTGCTATGGCAACACCCATATTGTTGAAGTCCATACTCTCAAAAAATCGGCTATCTTTTATTGCATCTTTTGCAATTGAGATAGAGATGCCATTGATAAAATCGACAGGATTCTCAGTTAATATTTGTTTAAAATAAAAATCATCTTCAATTAATGAAGCAATATCTATACTATATAAACAAGGATCTATCCTTTCAGATAGGGGCTTTGTTCCGCATTTTCCATGTTTTAAACCATTTATAAACTCTTCTTTATTATTCCCTATGGAGGATAAAACACTTATACCAGTTACTACCACCCGTTTCAATGTCCACACACCTCAATATATTATTTTAAATTACTATTTTACGAGCATATTATTTTTACCCAAAATGTAACTGCATATATTTTCTATAGTAGTCATAGTACTCAAATCTTCATCCGTAATATCAATATTAAATTCTTCCTGCAATACTAATTGAATTTCAATCATATCTAAAGAATCAAGTCCAATACTATCTTTCAACGACTCATTACTCGGAATTTCTTCGAGATTATTATTTAATTTTAATGTATCAATAATTATTTTTTTTACCATAATTTCTAAATCTTTTTCACTAAACATTAGAAATCCTCCTTCAAACTAAGAAACATATGATTTTAATAGGAAAAGAATTATATTTCCACTAAATTCCACATTACAAGCTATAGCGTAACTCCTACAATTTTTTTCAATTGTGTTGGAAAGCATCTCACATGCTATAGAACAGTATATAGAATGAGCTGCTCCAAATGTTTCCCCTATAATTCTTTGAGGATAGTAAATTTTGGTACTATTAACTTCCTTTTCAAATATTATATTAAGTACTTCATTTATTTCTAAATTATTTTCATCCATATATCCTTCACCATATATAACTACCGATGGAGGATAATTGATATTATTCTTTTTTAAAAGGTCTTTTATCATTTCGACGATAAATAATTTACGTTCATCTACAGTCTTAATATTAGAATAAAATTTTATTTTATAGTCCAAAATTTCTGCATAAATATACGTATCCCTCTTTATTGCACTATTCTCAGATTCAATTAATAGTGTTCCGGCCCCTTCTCCAGCATATTTACATTTCTCAACTTTATTAATTGCAAAAATCAAATCTTCATTTATTTCCTCTACACCAGAAACAATCAATTGATCGGTAAACTTACTTTGAATCAGGTCAAACCCATATGCAACAGATGAATTACCCGTTAATGTAGTTGATGGACCTTTCAATTGATATAATATAGATATTTTACCCTGAGCATAATTCTGAACAATTTTCGAAAAAAGTCGTGGACTAATATAATTTGGGCCCTTGTATTCTAATGTTTGGATATAATCATTTACTGATGACCATGAAGCAAATTCCGTGTTTAAAATAAATCCTGTATATTCGTCATAAACATTTTCGGATAATATCTGGTCAACAGTAGCTATAACCATTGCAGTAAATCGATCGATTTTTCTAATTTCATTCAACGGAATCTTTTCCTTAAAATAATCATCTTTACATCTAAAAATATAACCAATTTCTTTTTCTAATTTACCAGAAGGAAAATTATTAGTGTCAAGCCGACAATTATCTAAACTATTTATTATGCTATTTATACCCATGCCCAAATTTGTAAGAGTGTTTATCCCAGTAACAACTACTTTTTCGCGCATAAATATTTACTCCTTAAAATTTTTCTAATATTATTAAAAATACACATTATGTGATAATAACTTCTATATAACTAGTTGAAGTGTCCATATTAAAGTTATTAACGGCTTTTACTTCTAATAAATTTTCCCCTTTACTTAGTAACCAATCGAATGAATCTGAAGAAGCAACCCAATCTGATTTATTACATCTTATAAAAAACTGTTTAAACCAAGGAACACAGTGCTTTAATTTTATTGATATCTTCCTAGAATTTAACTGCATAATTTGAATATCAACTAAATTACAAGAAAAATTTATTATAGATGGATCTCCAGTAAATCTATAATTCTCAAATTTATTTAAATATACTAATTGTGGTGGTTCACCATTTGTATTTACAAATTCTATTTCCTTTACATTAAGTTTACCGTCTTTATCAAACATATTTGCAGGATAGAATCTTGGATGAATAAAAAATTTCAAAAATTCTTTTTTTGCTTTAAATAGGCTATACAATTTCAGATACACTGGTGTAATTTTTATTGGAATGTTCTTTTCCGAAAGTTTAATCTCAAAATACTTATAAAGATTTAAAGGTGATTTTCTATGCCATTTCAACCCCTGTGTCTTTTTTTTACATGCAATGTCCTGTAATTCAAGAACTCCTAATGGAATTCCCCTATAAGTCCAATAAGAATTTGTTTGTGGATCAAAACAGATCCACTTATTGAACTTATTTATCCATATTTCTGTAACAAAGTGTGCTTCCCCTTCAATTGGTCCACTAGGATACGGCTGAATTAACCTCACATGTCTAGAAGGTATCCCAAATGAAGTACAAATTTGCACAAGCAATGTTGCATATTCAACACAACGAAAAGAGAAGCCTTTCTCAACCTCTGACAAGATCACAAGTGCGTTCTGATTAGATGCAGCATTCTGTGGGTCATGTTTCCAACAATTATGAACCCAGTTCATTAATTTTAAAACCTTTTCAAACTCTTCATCTCTAGAACTGATTAATTTATCAAGTGCATACTTTTCTCTAAGAATATCTAGCTTAGGATGTTTAGAATTTTCCCAGTTAAAACTGTTAATATCTCCCCTGATTCTTGACCCTTTAAACCTTGTTACTTCAATTGTTTGACTCATAATACCCTCCAAAAGGCATTTGTTATTAAAATGTCTTCATTAATTTATTGAAAACCCTTACTTCTTCCCACGACTCTAATACCCCAAGATAAATAGTACACTCCTGCTTATTTTTATTAAATTCTATAGGAATATGGAGACGTGTGCCAAAAGGAGACAATCTTGCTTTTGTAAGACAATCAGGACTCCCAGCAGTAATAATATTTTTCTCTGAATGTTTAAATGCTCCAATTACACTCGGCCCAAAAGTGCTATGGTATTCTTTACCTGCTTGACTAGTTCTTTTTATAATTCTATCTTCATTTAATATTCCTAATTCTGATTCCCAATTTTCATCATTTGGAAAGTGGATCCAATTATTTAATCTTATTTGATTAGTTAGTCCTTCTATATATATTTTTAATATAATTATTGGACTAGATTCGGTAGTTAAATATCTTTTAATTAACTTAAAGGGATACATTTTCAATTTCATAACAACTTCAATACCTTTAAATAAAATCCCATCCGGACCAATTTGTTCACAGTAGTCAACACTATCGCAAAAAGTTTCAATGGTATCAAACTTGTCGTCTAATATAGTAGAAACCCCTCCATACCAAGAATTCATTGCAAACATTCTTTTCTTGTTTGGAAAAGTAGAACATAATAAATTTACAGATTCTCCTTTCTTCATACTTATAATTGACCCTCCAAATTCAGGGCTTATCTTAAAATTTAGATATTTGTTATTAATTTGCCAAACTTCTATTCCTGACTCTATTGTTCTATTAATAGACAGATCTCCTTTAAGTGTTTTTAAAATAACGGATTCGTTTTTGGAAGTTGGTACTGGCCCAGAAACTTCAACAGATACTATATTAATACCGGTTTTATTGATATTTGATACAGATATTCTTTCCTTTCCAGGAAATCCCCACTTCGCATTTATTTTAATATCTTTAGGTAATTTTAATGTTTTGTTTGATTTAAATTTCAAATAGTATTGTTGGCTAGTTTCACGTAAATCATTAATTGTATAATTTAAATTAATTTCATCTTTTTCTGTAAATATACTTTCAGGACTAATGCTGCTATGACTCAATCCAAAGTGTTTATTATTACTAAATTCCAAAGAATTTTTATTATTATTTTGAATATCTAATTTAAATAGAATTTTATTTGTTCTTTTTTGTTTTTGAATTGGCAGTTCCAGTGCAAATTGTGGCGAAGGTTCTTGGAGGTTAAAATCAAAGTAATAATAGTTTGCATTTTTCCAAAACAAGCCTGATACAGAATTGTTATTTTCCCATTTTATCCAATTCTCAGTTAATCTATTATTATCTGCAGTTATATCCTTTGATCGAGGGAAGTCAGGAAATAAAATTGGAATTGATGTAACTCCATTATTTAATGGTAGAATCAAATTTGTCTTTGAATAATATCTCATCATAAATATAGTTTGCATTGAATTTATGTTTTCTTCACCGTCTACAACCCACTCTAAAGAAATAGATTTCTTATCTATTATTTTGATTATTTTCTTTATCGATAAGTCTCGTACCTGTGAATTTGTTTTAAATATAAGTTCATTTTCAGACTTATTTAGAGTTAACTCCCATATTTCCGAAGAAAACTCTGTTAAATGATAGCCGTTAGAACTTGCATTAAATGGATTTCCGAATTCGTCAGAATGTTGTTTAATAATTAGTTCATTTAGTTTATTATAAATTTCAACATTACCACCAATTTTATTTACATAGATAAAATAACATTCACCAACGAACTTTACTTTTTTATCCCATTCTAAAATTAAATTTCCTAAATTATCTTTATCAGCTTTAATACTTTTAGTCAAACCCTTAGTTTTCAAATTACTTGAATATGAAGATAAATGGTATATTCCCGAAATATTATTACCTAATTTTATCAACTGTTTTTGATTTCGATTTACATTTACTATTTCCCCCTCATTATTACTAACAACGATTTGATTACTTCCCGTGTTTAAAATTTCAGCGAATAAATAATTATTTTCCTCTCTCACATCAATTATTTCCCATTTACATAAAGGTGGTACAAGTCGTTTGAGTGTTATTTCTCTATCCAAAAGATTCTTCGAAATAGTGTTTGATTCCCATTCATTAAAGTCACTTTCTAAGCTCTCCTCGATCTGTTCATTGTTATTTTTTTCTTTTAAAATATACTTCGCGTAATATAGATTTTTATTATTTTCTAAAAGAATCCCTTCAAAATGATCTTTGGTTTCAAATGCCACAACGGAATGGGACATAGGATCCACCCAAACTTTTAAAAATTCCTCTTTATCTCTCCAAAAATAATAAATATTCTCCTCACCCAATGAAAAGTCTGTATCTTCCTCTTCGAAGGATAAGTCTTTTATAGGATCAAACCTATCTAATAAATTTTTTATTAATGGGGTTTTTAGAAATAATGGGTAATAATTTAATAATTGAAAACCTCCATTTTTCCATAATCGAAAACCCCATTTCCTATAATAATCGACTAGATCATCAGTAGTATAAGATTTAATAACATTGCTTGAAGATTTAAATCGTTCAAAGATCTCTTTCCATAAAATTATGTGTATCTGGGGATTACCTCTATAATCTGGATGAATTAGTGTGTTAGTTCCCAAAATTACACCTTCTTCTCCAGGAAGAAAATATGTCTCAAATAAAGCTGCAATACTAGAAGAATTAGATAAAACATACCTGTTATCAAGTGGCCAATTAATTTTGTTGTTACAAATATTTCTATTAATATTATTTTTATTTGCTGGCCACCTATATCCCAGATTATAGTTAGTTTTAACAGCGTCTATTAATTGCATCAATTGTTCACTATCATCAATGGTCGGACTTCTTAGCTTCCACTTTGATGTTCTGTTTGTTAAATCAGTAACCAGTGGTCTCACCCCTTCTTAGAAACAATATCTTCAAAAAATTCTTCAACTGAAATATTATTAATAATTTGCTCTGACACCATTTCTTTTAGTACCTTGTTTATCTCTTCTTTTATCTGATCTTCATCTTTTCCATATTTAAACGAAAGAGCTTTTGATAAATTTAAAGGATTTTTTTTCACTGCTAAGGTCATCCAGATATCCTGATAAATATTATCCAAATAATACCAGTTGGCATTGAAGGGGTTATACAATTTTACATCATTTCCTCGGTTGACCCATTTAACATTTTTTTTAATTTGCCACAAGTTGTTTCATCCTCTCTTCAGCAATTAAACATGTGTATGCTACATTGACCGCTTTTTCACTAACACTTATTGGACACGAGTAACAACTAGACACAAATTCACAAGAATTACATGGATATCTCTGCGACATGATAGCTGGATTATGAGCAAATCTAAAAAATTGTTTCCAAGAATCAGAGTTATAAATGTCTTCAAATTTATTATCATGTAAATCATTTTTTTCCCATTTCGCTATACCATTATCTTCTATAAAATTTATTACATTCCAACGGTTACATGGATACATTTTACCTCTAGCATCTACATAGCTTAAAACAGATCCTGCAGGACAATTATTTTCTTGAATAGGAAAATTCATGTTATATTTTTTATTTAAGTAGTTTAAAACCTTAGGTGCGCCTGGTACAGAAATTGTTAGGTGCGGTCTTTTACTTGCCCATGCAACAATTTTCTCTAAAACATCTATCAATTCTTTTGGATCATCGACCTCTAATTTATTTTGAGTCTCTTTAGCTCCACCTTCTATTTCAAGTGTAGTAAAAGTCATTCTTTTTAAATTTGGCATTGTGTCAAATAAATTCAATAATTTATCAATATTCTTTACGAGAGGTTTTGTTAAACATGTATTTGTATTTACTGGATTTCCTGGGAGAAGGCCTAACGGTGAATTTAAAACGTTTTGTAGTCCTCTAACTACCCCCTTAAAACTTCCTCTGCTTCTAACTAAATCATTTGTTTCTTCATCACCACCATCAATACTAAAGGTAATATCTGCTATGTAATCTGAAATTTTAGATAATCTATCTATTTGCTTCATTCCAAAATATCCACCATTAGTATTTATTCCAAATCTAATCTCCTTTTTCGCACAATATTCAAGAATATCAAAAAAATCTTTTCTAATTAATGGTTCTCCACCAAGAAAATGAATAGCTTTTACACCATTAATTGCAAAATCATCTATTATTTTTTTTATTTCTTCAAACTCAAGTTCAGGTTCCTTAAAAATTGGAGTCATTTCACCATATGTTTCTACTGCAGTACAATGTGAACAACTTAAATTACATCTCTGAGTAATATCCCATTTAACAAACAAAATAAACACCTCTTCAATTTTAGATTTTTTATGTGTTAAGAAATCTTTTTACTAGCTAAAAATATAATAAAAAGATTTCTTAACATTTTTTCAAATATGAAGTTGATTTACATTTGCTATTATAAAGTTCCGATGAGAATAAATTGAATTCTTTCAACCTGCTTTTGATTTAGATAAATAGATTCTCAACCAGTTGATTCACATTTGTTCTTATAAAGCTCTTGATTTGCTTTATTTTTACGCATATATTCTCACCCCCTTTAATAAAATAATAGATTTTATTAACCAGTTGTTTCACATTTGTTCTTATAAAGCTCTTGATTTGCTTTATTTTTACGCATATTTTCACCCCCTTTAATAAAATAATAGATTTTTTTTAATCAACTACTCTGCATACGTTTTTAAAAAGTTTAAGATCTGATTTGGATTTACGCATGCTCTCACCTCCTTATTTAAATATAAATTCTTGAGAAGTTGAATTATAAAATCAATTATTTTTTACTAGACTTTAAATTCTCTAAACTTACGCAATTAATTTTCAATTTGGTAAAATTAACACAAAAATTAGAATAGTTAATATATATTGTTGTGATTAATTTACTAAAAAAGGAATATTCTTGTCAATACATATATTTTAAATTTTTTTTATATTTCAACTTTTTCGTTGACTGTAAATTTTATATTTAATAAAATTGACCTAGACCAGTAATACAAAACTTGCTATGGATGGTGTTTTAATGTCAAATATAGTTTATGAAATTATAGACCTAGTAAAATTTATAAAACCCAATCCTTTACCAATAACTAATCATATAAATTTAA
This sequence comes from Heyndrickxia sp. NPDC080065, assembly GCF_050281185.1. Classification (NCBI taxonomy): domain Bacteria; kingdom Bacillati; phylum Bacillota; class Bacilli; order Caryophanales; family Bacillaceae; genus Heyndrickxia; species Heyndrickxia sp. NPDC080065. Next base: position 126,476 of record NZ_JBNNWS010000011.1, read on the forward strand.
ACATTTATGAAGGAGAAGTATTTGGACTACTTGGTAAAAATGGAGCAGGTAAAACTACTTTAATAAGACAGTTAGTTGGGCTTAGTAAGCCTAACTCAGGATCTATCAATCTTTTTGGAGTTGATATTGTTAAAAGCCCAGATTTCGTATCAAATTTCATCGCGCTTCAACCACAAGAAATGGGTTTACCAAGTCAAGCAACTGTAAGAAATTTAATTGAAATTACAGGTCAACTTCGAGGACTCACACATATTGATGCATCTAAATTCACAAATGATATACTAGATGAATTTAATTTAGCTAATAAACAACATACACCATTTTCAAGACTTTCAGGAGGACAAAGAAGGTTAGTTACAATAGCTACTACTTTAATTGGAGATAGACCTATAATGATTTTTGATGAGCCAACAAATGACCTTGATCCCGAAATTCGAAGAGTTGTTTGGTCAAAAATTAGAAAATACGCAGAAAGTGGTTGTACAATTATTTTGGTAACACATAATGTTCTAGAAGCTGAATCAGTTTTGGATAGAGTAGGAATTGTACATTCTGGACAAATCATAGCATTGGGAACACCTAATGAATTAAAAAATCAAATCAAAGTTCATGCTCGTTTAGAAATCATATTAAAGTCTGATTTAAATAATGAAAATAAACATTTAATTGATAGCTTTTCAAACTCTACCTTACTTTCTTCGAGACATATAAGTATAGAGGTAACTAATAGTGAAGTCGAAGACTATATCCATAAAATTCTACACGATTTTGATAAAATTGAAGATTTTCGAATAATAAAACCAAACCTTGAAGATGTTTATATTAAAATGAGTGGTGGTGAGAGAATTGAAACCAGAAGCTTCGTTAGAGGATAATACTAAACGCCTATTAATATCAAAAACTAAATCATTTGAAACATCATGGATACGGCAATATCAATTATTAATGAGGATTCAATTTTCTGACTACAAATCTAGTTTCCCATTTTTTATTTTAATAGGAATTATTTTGCCATTAGGATTTTTATGGATCCAAAGTTCTATAAATCAGGAGAAAGGTTACCACGCATCGTGGTATCTTGCTGGAAACCTAATGCTTTCAGTTGTATTAGGTAGCGCAGGATTTGTAATTGCAAGGATGGCTTGGTTGAGAATAAGAAAAGAACTTGATTACTATGGTACATTACCAATTAGAAAAATTGTATTCATTTTAAGTCTTTTTACTTTAAGCCAATGCTCCTCTCTCCCAGGATTAGCTATTACACTTATTATTGGAAAGTTACTTCTAGAAATACCGTTATATAATATTATTATAGCCGTTCCAATAACTTTGATTGCAACTTGCAGCCTTATATTTGTTGGAGCTGCACTAGGAAGTATTTCTAGAACCATGGGTGAAGTAAATTTATATAGTAATCTGTTAACTGTTTTTGTTGTTTTTTTATCTCCAGTATTTGCACCATTAAATGAATTACCATTTATTATAAAATTAACTAGTTATGTATTACCCACAGGGCAAGCAATTCTATGTTTAACTGATGCATTCTCAGGAAATTTTAATCTCCATTTTTGGTTACTTCTCATTGCACTAATTTTATGGTTAGTAATTTGTGGTTTCCTAGTCCTAAAAAAACTGGATTGGAAAAAGGATTATTAGAGGTAGAGTCAGGAAGATACATTTCCTGACTCTACATTTATATTAATGTTAAACTAGATCTAGAGTTTGTTATAAAATCGTAAACTTCCATTTCCTTAGTCAAGTACATCATAAGAATAAATTCCGTTATTGAATTCATATTATAACCAAATCAACACTGTTTAATGTCATAGAAACATCAGCTTCAACTGACCATATAGTCATCAAAAAGTACTAATACCTTTAATTCAAACAAACTATTAGAAGATCTAATGGAGAAGGGGATTGAGTAAAAAAATAAATCTTTTTATAAATTAGTTTGATGAGACTCATTTACAAAAAGTAAACTTAAATCCCAAAATACTCTTCAATTAATTCACGCTCTGATTTACTTAAATCTAAATCAAAATGTATATCCTTGTTTACTTCTCTAAATCTCTCAATACTAACATTAAAACCTTTCTCAATAGTCTTAGCAAACTTTCTTTTAGATATTTCAATTTGTGGTGGATTCACCAAATATTCTTTTAATTTTTTTGCCGTAAGTTCCCCTTTATAAATATCAAAAATAGATGAGTGAATAATTAGGTTTTTCTCTCCATTAAAATAATGTAAAGTAGGGGGATTACGATTTAACATTTTAGTAAAGGATGATTCATCTACTATATAAACCCCATTAACATAAATTGGAGAACCTACCATGTTGGTTACCAATAATATTCTTGTTAACTTATCAGGATTTAATTCAAAAGAAATACCTAAAGCTTCTTCAACAATATTTAAATTTTCTTTATAAAAATCCACAATTCTATTTAATTGTAAGGTTTCATCATATAATACTTTTAGATTTTTTGTATGTTGTCTTGTAGTATATGGTTGACTATGCGCTTTACATTCTACTAAAAATAATTCGTCTTCAATTATAAAGGCTAAATCACACTCATATTCTTCTTCACCTACTTTTTTATATATTGAATTATTTACAATTAATTTTGAATCAAGAAATGCTTTCATCCTATCTTCAAAATATGTTCCTTTAAAATTTAATTGCTCATTTTTATTCATAAAATTAGAAGTTATAGCTTGTACAGCATCAGACATTGCCACTAAACTAGGAACTAAAATTAAATTATCTCCATATTGTATTAAAGGACAATCTACTAAATCTTGAGAATTATTTTCTTTCTTAAATATAAAACCATCAATTATCTTTGTTTGCTGTTCTTTAGTTAAACCAAGTGGTTTCATTTTTGAAATCAATTGGTTTCTAGATAAAGAGAGACATACTTTATCTAAATTTAGTGCTGTAACTCTCTTTGATTTATTTCTTTCTAGAAACATTATCGCTTCATGTTGTATGATTTTATAGGCTGCTAACCAATATTTAATTTCTATCTCATTAAATTTTTCTTCTTGATCTACTGTACCTAAATATAAAAACAGAAATAGAATATCTAAATGTTTATTCGCATTTTCTAGAATTTGAAATTTCTTTAAATTTTCAATATCTTTTTTAGACATATTCTGTATAGTTGTATATTGCCAATCATTTCTTAAAGAATTAAACCTATGATTTGAAATTAGATTATTTAATTCAAATTTTTCATTAAGAGTAACAATCATTACCTCTCCCGAATCATCAATTTCTATCGATGCATCAGAATACATCCAATACTCGGTAAGATCTTTTATTTCATTCCAAATTATACTTGCAGCAACATGATTTGCAGATTTTAGTATACTATCTGGTGATAAATTTCTTTTCAAATTTGAGAATTGAAATCCTTGATAAATAAAATAATTTAATACTAACCCTGTACTCTCTATCGCTTGATCAAAAACATAGCTTTTTAAATGCATATCAGATAAGACATCTCTTTCAACTACTTTAATACTACTATTAAAGTAGTCGCCATTTAATTCTCTTAAATACAGCTCTAAAGCGATTATGTATGAATTTACAGTCCAAGGACTAGAAGAAGGATTTTCACCAAAAAATTGACTCTTCGATTCTTGAAAATCATTTATATACATATCCCAATATTTTTTTTGAATTTTGAATTCTTGTAAAATCTCTTTATCACCATCGCTAATTGTCTCTTCTAAGCTATTTAAAATATTTTCAAATTTTTTGTTGTGACTTTTAGTTCCAAAAAAATTTATAGCTGATCCAGAAGATTTGAGAATACTTATTACCGAGTTTATCCCCTTTTTAACATAACTTTCTTTTAAATATTCTATAAATTTATTTGTATCTTTTTTATATATATTTTCATGCTTATAGAAATCCATTTGTTCTATAAACTTATCTGTATATAAATTTTCCATTATATTTCCTCATCTTTCTCATATGCTTGTCCAGAAGATTTATGGCCTAGCACGACTCATTTATACTATGACCGAATTTACTTGCCTCTTTTTATAAATTTTTTCATTTAACCTCTTTGCTCTATGATATATATTTTTCTTTCCATGCTTCGTACTAATTAGTTCGATTTTATTAAAATTCAAAAATTACTTAATTGTTAAATTATCTAAAATTCTTTGATAAGTGTATAACTTATCTCGCTTTTAATCTAAGAAAAGCAATAAAGCTTTATCTTCTCTCTTCTATCCCACTTACTTCTTTATTTGGAAATTATGTAATTTCAGCTATAACATACTTTCTTTTAGTTTTTACTATCTAAAAATAATAAATTTTTCTAATCAAAAAACATCCTTTTAATGAGCAGTTCTTCATCGAGTTTTGAAAGTGCGCTCCATCTTGGCTTGCCATTGGTTTTGGCTTAAAAGAAATGGTTTAAAGGAAAAAAAGTCTTGAAGATTAGGCTTAATTACTAGCTGAAATATTTTTTGAAAAAATACTCAATTTTTTTTATTAAAAGAAATCAATTAGAACGGAATTTATTGAAGTTTCTCCAATTAATTCAATTGATTCATAATATTTATAGAACTTAATTTTTTTTAATTGCTCTATATTTGAAATACAAAAGCCTTTTCCTGGATTATCTTCATGAACAGAAAAATCTCCTTGCTTCATATTACAATTTGAACAGTGATTTAAATAATATTTAGTATTCATATGTTTTGAGTAATCTAGATAATAACTATTTTTTGAAATACTTTTTATATGTGCAGCTGCCATATAATCAAGATGATCTACATAAGAAACAAAACTAGGAATGTCAACTTTTTCCCAATACCACAATTCTTCAGTACTGCAATATTCATATTCCTCTAGAAAAATAGCATACACAAGTGTTTGTTTTTTACACTTCCAACAAGACATTTCTGTTTCCGCCAGTGAATAGCCTTTTGCTCTTATAGTAGGGAAATGCTGTATCCATCTGTCAAAGTTATTTAAATTAGTACCTTCAATTATATACCAAGTTTTATTTTTCGCATCCCATTTTGCTCCCCTTTTCTTTGCTTCATCTTTTTCAGAAAATGGCACATTTATATTAATTCGATTAATCATCTTATCACCTTTCTTGCCACCTTCACCATTATTTTTACTAGGTAAGGGTAATAAATAAGTTGTGGTATTAATTGAGATAATTATTCATTAACATCTTCAATTAATCCTTTTAGATTACCAACAGAATCTTGAATATTATTGTTTCTACAGCAACACTCTAAATAAAATGCCCCGATACAAAAATTATGCTCCCCTGAAATGTTTCGTATTATCGAGGAAAAAGCGAGATTTGTACGATTATATTGGAATGGCTGTATTCCAATTTACTGAACCGCTGAGGCTCACTGACAATAATTACACCAGTTACTTGTAAAAGAAAAAGGCATTCTCCTTACTAGCCAAAACCCCGTTGGATGAAAAATGGTTATATACTCAATCTTCTAGACCACATTCTTGGTTAATTGCACTCTTAACATGTCTATCTAATCCGGCAATTAAATCAGTCATATTTTTTTTGTTTTTTTAGAAGCTGGTATTGCTTTGTGGATGCCCAACTTGATTTCGTAAAAAAGTATAAATCTTCTCTCTTCCCCCTGTTTATGTGAGACAGTAGAATTCCGCAGCTTAACATCAGGATCTTTATTAATGATATATCTATCAACCTCAGCCTGAGAACCTTTAACTTTTGAAAGAACTGAATATTATAATACAAACTTTTCCAAAATCCCAGCCTCCTCTTTTGCCTCATAATAAAGTCTTAACAAATTCTTTATCGCTTTTTTAGAAGAGAGCTTATCACTAATTTTTTCTAAATCCGTATTAGTAACTTTTATTGGGATATTAATGGATATAGCTAAATCATTTTCCCCATCCTTAGTTCGAACATCATATTCGTAGTATTATACGAGTATTTATAAGAATGAATATCTTTATATAAAGATAATGTACGTATTAGATCGTCCATTTTCCGATCACAGGGGTCTTTTACTTCATTGATTTATTTCTTCATATAGAAAGTAATCAAAGATTTCCCATGCTCAGCTTGGTCAAAACTTATCTCAATACTTTTAATTCTCTTGTCCCTAATTGGTAAGGAAATTGTCTTTTCACCCGAAAAAGCATACTTTGAATAAGCTTTATACTAAACGAAACCACTTTCTCCTTCAGGTGGGAATGTGATTATTTTATTATTCAAGAATAACAGTTCCTCAGAGTCATTTTTAGTAGATTAAAGCAGCGCATCAACTATTATATACTTGGACTCCCACTTCTTATCCTTCATTATTTTTATACTTAATTTTAGAACTCTACAAATGGCCAACTTATCAGAATGGGTAGTCAAAATTCTACTGACCTTTTAATAAAAGCACTATTTAGCTAAATCCATGTTTTTAGAATACTTTTCAGAGTGTCATCTCCTTTGTTTACATATCAAAATACATATTTTTTAAGTATCGGATCTACTGTAAGTACCAACTCTTGGTAATCCAATTCAATTCAATTCCGTCTTCCCAAATTGTTATGTTCAGAAGAGATGTAATTCTATTGTGTAACAAATCTAAGTCCCATAATAATGACTTTTTACATCGTAATAAAACGTTAGTTCTGTTTTATGTACAAAAAAGAAAGTCCCAGTAGAGAAACTTTCTATATTAAATAAAAGATGGAATCCAATAATCCTGCCTTTGTATATTATTAAGCTAAACCCGAACATTTATTTTGAAAGGATAAATAGGGTCTTACTTACTGGAACAACTGCGCTGTTTTCTATCATTTAGAAAAAGAAAAATACCTTATTATAAGTATGTAAAGTATCTCATTAATATAGCTTTTCTAGAATAAAACTTTTAACATCTCTTGAAACTCAGGTATTAATGGATTCATACTTTTTGTTAATCGTCCTTCATCGATGTCGATTAATTCTCCAGATTCAAAAACTAGACAGTCATTATGATTGTCAAGTATGTACGATGCTAAATGTCTTTGAAAACCTATATTTTGAAGTTCAATGAGTTTTTTATCAGTCGTTCCATATTCCAAAAACTCCCCCCAGTTCTCTCCACAGTTTTGCTCCCCTAATTTATGCTTTAAAATTAGATAGTAGTTTAAGAAATAATTTTTTAACTTATATCTTAATGTATTATCTATGTCAGAAATAACTGAATTAATAATTGAGTTTAATTGGCTTCTATCAGTTTTAACAAAGGGAACATATTGACTATTTTCCCAAAATTCCCCTTCCCTTTCATGATATCTTAACAAATTAAGAATAATGACATTTAAGGGTTTCGAATTTATCCAATTATTCATTAAATAAGCAAAATAGTCTAGCCTTTTAATATTCTTAGCTAATGGATCTCTTCCTCCTGCTTCTTCTTCCCCCCAATTATAAAATTCATAAAATTTACCCAAAAAATATTTGCATATTGTATAATCAACTTTTGCTGGCAATGTAAGCTGATTTAAATCCGTACGATAATAAATGGAATTTTGATACCTATATTTAATGGTTGAAGACTGAGCTAATATTGTATCTGGAATTTTATTATATTTTTGAGCAACCTGTAAAATTTCACTTCCTCTTTTATTCTTTTTTATAAAATTTGATTTAAGTACTGATTCATCTCTCCTTACTTCATGTATAAGCGCAATATTTGCATAGTGATTCCAAATATTAATTTGCTCCTGAGATGGCTTTTTAACTGTAAACTTGTCCGAATTTAACGATCTACCTATGTTTTCAAAGAAATTTTTTTGTCCTTTTATCACAACAGGCTCAATATTTTTAATAGTTTTATTTCTTACTATTTCCAAATCTTTATCTAAATTGTCCCACCGGTTCTTTTTATCTTCTACTCTTACACAAATAATGTTCCCTGAAAATTCTTTAGCTAATCTTCCAGCTCTACCTGCTAAATTCCAAAAATCTATGTCTATAAATTTTGATAATCCTATTGCATTATTTAGAATAAAAATGTTCTTTGCTGGGAGGTTCACACCTTCTAGAAGGGTAGAAGTACAAAATACATGGTCAATAACCTTGTCAGTAAATAAAAATTCAATTCTCTCTCTAATCCTTTGTGGCAATTTGCCAAAGTGAAAGGCAACACCTTTTTGTAAACAATCTATTAGATAGTAGTCTTTATGGATATACTCTTTTATTAATAATATAAGTTCATCAAGCTTTTCATCTTTTTTTGGAGGTAAAGTTTCAGAGAACTTAATTGCATATTCGATGGTATCATTTATAGTATTGCAATAGATTAAATTTTTAGTATTTGAACCAAGATCCCGCAGCCAATCATTAAAGCTATAATTTTTTTTATTTTCCAATCCAAATGTGAATTCCTTTCCTAAATCGGAGAAATATTTTAGATTGTTGTCCACAATATCCAGAAAGAATCTATTTTGTGAAACTGGAGATTCTTTTATGCTTATTGATTCATTAGTACTTTTTTTAAATAATTGTAAAAAGACCTCTGCATTAGTAATATTAGGTGATGAAAAAAACAGTTTAACACTTTTTCTTTCTGCTTGGACAATTGCATGATAATAAAGAGGACTCCTACTATCATTTAAAGCAACTATTTTTTGGGCTTCATCAACAAATAGATAGTCTATTTTAGGATTGTTTGGTTCCGAGAGATATGAAATTAATCTTTCCGGTGTAAAAACAAAAATGTATTTGTAATCCAGTGATCCAAAGATAGACGGAATAGTGGGGTGAGATAATGTTTTATATTTTGAATTAACACCGATTTCATGTTTTAACCTATTAGTAACTTGGTTAATTAATGCCCTAGTTGGTACTAAGATTACTAGATTGTCGTTACTACTATGTTCATTTATCAAAAACTTAATAAACGCTTCAATAAGAAAGGACTTACCAAGTGATGTTGGTCCCGAAAAACTATAGTGATTATTTGCTTTCAACGACTCAAAAATTTTATATTGTGAATCTGTAAAGATATATTCACTATTCGGATCTTTCTGAAACACTTCTTTTATTGTCTTTTCAAAGACTTTATCTAGTGGATCTATTATCTTCATATCATTTCTTTCATCTAATAAACTAATTGCAGGGAAATTCCCTAGTTTGGTGAGAATTGCTCTCGAAAAATAAATTAAACTCTCATCATCTTTATAAAATTCATACAATAAACTTAGAACTTTATATGCAAGATTCTTAGATTCAGCGTCTTCCGAGTGTGACAAGATATCCGCAAACCGTAATAAATCAATATATTCTTTTTCTGATAAATTTAGGGGTTCTCCAAGTTTAAACAAGTTTAATGTATAGCTTTTTTCTGCCTTGATAAATAATTCTTCAAAATATTCGTCTTTTAATGCTTCCGTAACTAACTCTTCCATGAAATTCACGTTGTAATCTCCTTTAGAATTGATTTCCTACTTTTATCTAATTCTGAAAAAGGCAACACATATATGTAAAAATTATGACCCCATAATTCATATTCATTTATTTTCTTTCTGATGTGAGGTAGTCTTTTCCTGACCTCCAGATCTATAATGTTTTTAATTTTATCTCTAAACAGGGCATTGGGTAGCTTCATATCTTCATCCGTAATTTCAACTTCAAAACCTACCAATATCCCAAATGCATCATCAACTTCAAAATCATTTTCTCTTTTGGGATATATAATATTTTTAATAAAGCTCTTTTCTTCTTCAGAAAAGGTTTCTTTTCCGAGATTGTTACTTATTAAACTTCGTTCATACCTAATACCACTCTTATTATTACCTTTATCATTAATCTCATTTTTAAAGTTATATATAGATTGAAATGCTTGGGTTAACGCTGACGTTAAATCTTCGACAGTTTTTGACTCTCCAAATATTAATTGAAAATTTCCGTTTCCCAACTTTAAAAAATGTACACCATCCGAACCATTTACATAATGAGCTGTCGAAGTCTTCAATTCGAGTTTTGATAAAATTTTAGGTGCATTTAAATGTGTTTCCAAAAAACAATATAACAATAGTTCACCTAATTCACCTGTATTGCGAATATGGTCAACAAACCTTTCTCTAGCTTGTTTAGATAAAGACATGTGTTTATTTTTATATTCTTCTTTAGCCTTCCTTGAAACGGAGAAATCAAGTAAAGGCTCAAGCAAATTCTGTTGTAATAAATTGTAATCAAACTGATTAGCATTGATTTTGAGCATAAAAAGATTCATCTTGTTCTTCCCATAATCATCCGCATCCTCAGTCCATAAATAATCAAATGAATCTAAAAAATCAAAGTGTCGAATGCTAAGATCCATGTACACCCCTCGTTTTCCATGTAAATTGTTAAGTTAACGTAATATATTCGACAAAAACCTGTATTTTCCTTCTATATATATCCCGTTTAAGTTTTCAGGATTACGTACTGTCATTGTAAAAAACCTTTTTATTACTTCTGTATAACTGTTGTCTGTCATCTACAACATAATATTCTTTGAAATATTCAAAGCAAATTACCTTCATCTTAAGAGGGAATTATTGAAATGGTTAGGTTATAGGGGAGAAATTTACTGGTGTTCCAAGCGTGTATGAAATAGATATAGAATATTATGAGCTAACTCAACTTAAAAATAGCAAAAGCTATGTGGGCAATCAATATAAAAAACGGAATTTATCCTATCGCAGCGGTGGTTTTAAAGGGGCAGTAAATGAGGAGAGAAATTAGGCAGAAGAAGCATTTGAAAAAGAAATCTATAACTTAGATGGAAAATCTGTTGGCTTTATTGGAAGATTTATAGTCACCACAGTTACGTGGGAATTAAATGAAAATGCATGATCATTTACAGGTAAAGCTAGACTAAGAGGAATGGATCACATGCATTGATTATTGGGACGCAGATAGACTAGCTGAATATATTCAATCTCATCGGAAACTATACAGAATTAATTAAAAATGTTTATGAGAAAAAGCTACCATTTCAGGAATTGTGTTAGATATGTTAACTACCATTACAAAACTGCAAGTATTTGAACAATATAATGCAGGAGTACCTTTTTCTGAATTTATATTAGAAATGGAAAGAACCAAAATTATCCGGACTCAGAATTAAGGAAATTAATCATCAAAATGGAATATTCATAAGTTTGAGATAATTAATTTTACTCGAAGGATATGCCAGCAATCTTGTTACACTTTTAGAAACAATAATTAAGAGGTAAAGGATGCTGAGGAATCAAAGACAGTTGAAGAAGGGAAAAACAAACAATATTTTACTTATCTTTAAGTATGATAGAAAATTTTTTTTGTGAGTACCCCAACATAAAATAATATTAAAACATGATATATTATTTTATGTTTTTTTCTGAAATTAATTTTTTTAGAATAAAATATATATAATAGTTAAAATACCTAAAAATACTAGATATAGATCAAACATGTGATAACGCCAATCTTCACATCCTCATTTTATCCAGGTTTAACAAAATATACCTAAATCCAAGTCATATCTAGAATAACACCTTTTCCTTTATTTTTTGATTCCTTTGCTTTCCCAAGTTCCCACAGTATGCCGCTGTATTACCAGCCATAGGAGGAAGCCAAAATATTGCAGCTATAACCAATCCTATATCTACTGCTGCATCTTATAATTGTTTAACCGCTGCTTTAGATTGTGCATTAAAATATGTAGCTCTAACTCCGAACCAAAAAGTTTCAGAAGTATAGCCCTTACTAGCAAAAGTTATAAAATTAGATTTATTAGTAATAGTTAAATCATCATTAATAACCACTTGTCCATTCGCTACTTGCTTATTAATTTTATCCTTTATTGTGGAGAAATTGTGGACAAACCACAATTATTAGTACTCAAATTAATGTTTAGTTAGACATTTAATACACAATTCAAGAATTCATACCAAAAATAAAAGTAACCCACTTTTTTACTTACCAAGTGTGCTTGTAACGTTACGGTTACTTTTTGCAGATACAAGAGTTGTTTACATCCTCTGAATTTTTCCTATCTATGTACAGTGTCGTCATCCTGTTGAACAAATTCACATCACAGGAAAGACACTGAAATTTTACTAAGTGTCAGTATTATGATTCGATCACAAAAAATAAAGCATAAAATTTCCTAAAAAAAAATAAAGCATAAAGTTTCCAAACGGAAATTTTATGCTTTACGTTATATGACATTCATTGAAATCCACCGAATATGTATGGTGGAGACGGTGGGACAAGTATTTTTTTACAATTTCGAACTAAATAATTTTAATGTTGTTAATATCACTTAAATCTTCTCTTTCCATTGCAATAAGTTTTACAAGCTTATCAAAGACATGGGTTGTATACCCGCTTCCATCATTTTGACTAAAAGAGAAACCAGAGAATTCTCTATAGCAACCTGTTCTTGATAATCTGTGTATTAATCCAAAGATTTCATCTACTTCAATATTTAAATCCTTTGTGATTTTTGTAATAAAATCATTCCAATACTTATTAGAATTCATTTGCTTTATATATGCACGATCAGCACCTAAGATATCTGAACAATACTTATTCTCAAACTTATAAAGCGTGTATAGAATATAAATTTCCCTATAAGTCAGATCTTCTAATATTTTCAAATAGTCTTCGTATTCATTAATTATACTTAGATCATTTAAGATAACACCATTTATTAATAGCCTAGCAAAAAACCTTATTTTTGATTTTTGTCTTGTGTATATAGCGGCTTTATAAGTTGAAAAATAGGAATGTAAAAAATCTTCACTATCGATAATTTCTTCAGTTAAAATAAAATTACCAGAATTCAATTCATCAAAAAAATTTCTAGACCTTTCGATGAGTATATTGTTGAAAGTAGTAGTAAGATAAGTATCCATTACTCCTCCGTAAGGAATTAGTTGGATTAAAGTTCTTATAATAGCTCGATTTTCGTAATTTTCAATTATAGTTTCTTTAACATTATTTTTAATAAATTTATCTAAAATTGATAACTCATTTTTACTCATAATATCTTCTCCATTCCTACTTATCTATCATTATACGACAAAAGTAGTGGGAATAGTAGGAAATTTTGAGACTTTTTGACTAAAAACATTTTTAAATGTGGTTCATAATTCAGACTAATTCCTTCGTTTTACATTTAAGGCTCCATTTATTTATGCATCTCTCCCACGTTCTGCATCATCCCTACTGCTACTATGTCTACCACCACGATTATCCGTATCCCTAGAATTATTTTTAGCGTTGGATTTTCTTTTGTTTACTACCACATTAGAGCTATTTAACTCTACAAGGATCGGGACAAGGTTGCTTTTACCTTTTATATACTTCAAGGTCTTTCCTCCTTCTTAATACGGACTAATGATCTACTCTTCAGCAATTTCATATCAATCAGTTACATTTACCATTAGAACAAACTTATCCTCATTTACTTCATATATATTGTATTTTGCAAATCATCAAATTTCCCACGAAGATCTTCACTATATCCCTATTTGTTAACCCAACTGAAAAAAGGTGTGGATTTATCATAGACCCATTTTCACATTTAGCTATAAACTGTACTTTTCGAAGTTTCTTAATACATTTCCATATATCCCCTCTACCCATGTTAAGTATATTAGGGATTTCTTTTGTTTAAGATAAGCGAAATTATTTTTGTGTTTCATGTTGCTGGATTCTTACTGATAATATTGCTTTATAAGCCAATGTTTTTTTAAATCCCTCCCTACTATTTGAAATCAGGATATTAATGGATTACAATAAAATCAACGAAATAAATATTTTGATTGCGAAGCACGCAAGAATCTCACTATGAGATTTTTGCGTGCTTTTTTATTTTTTATAAAACCGCATTTAGACACAAAACACACAAACCATTATAAAATAGATTACTTCCCTGCAAAGCAAAAATACAAAACTTGTAGCTTTTAATGTGAATTATGTGATTTGTGTGAGTATGTTTTTTAAGACAATAGAAAGAATGTAGATGAGGTGATAGTTAATGGGCAAATTATTAAATTTTGATTATCTCAATTTAAACCAGCAAAATATTATTTCGGAATATTTAGAGTTTCGAAAAAAAGGAGGTGTAGTCTCTTTTAACGGATTCAAGGCTAAAAAATACATCTCAAATATTGATGTACAGTTGCATTTATTAAAAGGACAGATTGGAAGTATGTTTTTTAGAATTATTTGTGGCAGGTGCTCTATTGATAGTTCCAAAAGTCATTATGAGGAATTAACAGAAGATGAAAAGAAAAGGTTTAATCCAGATGTTTTCAGTCACCAAGACATCAAGGAAGAAGATTACTTTTATCTCGATAATAAAAGATCCCCTTCAACTCTTCATTCTATATATAAAGAAGTTAAACCATTTTTCTACTGGATATTAAGTAAACTTGATAAAGAGGCAGATATTGATAAAGAGAAGTTCGAAAAGTTTAGAACTGTTCAAAAGAATACTATAAGTTTCTTGGATCAGTTCCCCACGAACGAAAGTGAATACCCAATTCATGTTGAAATTAAACATAAGGTTAAATCCTTTCTAACAAGAGAGCAAATGATCATTGTTAGGGATTTATTGCTAAACCATATTAGATCTCATAACCCACTTCGAGATTCATGTGCATGGCAGTTATCCTGTTCAACCGGAATTCGACCAGAAGAGTTAGTGAATCTTCGTATTGAGTATTTTCACATCGATGAACAAGGTTTTATAAAAATTAATGAAAAAGGATGGGGCATTTTAAACCTTCCTGCATCAGCAAGTAAACAAGGAAGAAGTCCATCCCATCCTCTTTACAAAACGCTTGTATCAAATGATACTGTCGCAATACTAAATCGTTATTTAAAGAATCTATATAGTAAACAAGAGAAAAGTGTGCCTCGTGGAAAAGGATATCTTTTCCGTCCAGATATTAATGAGATTCATTTACCTTACAAAACTAATTTTATGAAGCCTATCATAAGGAAGATAAAAACGAAATTACATTTCCTTGATCTAGATCAACGCAAAGACTTTGAATTAAAAGCCGCGAGAAGAAGTATGAATAATTTAATTATGGGACCAAGAGTAAAACTAAATAAAAGCGAGCTCGATAAAGATATTCTAGAAATTGCCGCAAACTATCAAATGCGACATAAGCCCAGACTATCTATTAGTAAAAAGCATTATACAGAAATGATATCGGAAGACGAATTTTACGAGGTATTAGAACACACAATTGGTTTTCCTTGGTCTACAAAAAGTCTTAATAATTGGGAAATACAATATGGTTATAAGAATGAGGATGAAAACACTATTTCTAAACCTCATCTAGTGAATTCAGCAATTGAAAAAGATATTGAAATCTCCGAAAACACACTAAATAAAATAGTTTTAGAGCTAAATAGCCAATTGGAAAAACTTACTTCCCGACCAAAATCAATGACTGTTAAAGAATGGACAGTTGAAAGAAATCGCTTAAAGAAAGAAATTCAAAAATACAATGCTTAAAGTAAAATATTGGGGGACTACTATGGGGAATAACTACAGTGATTTATTACATTATTCAACTTGGAAGGAATTTGAAAATAATGTTGGTGAGTTTCCGGGGCAAATACCTAGAATTTTTGAAATGATAGATGATGATATGATACTTAAAACAAAAGATATCAGCGAACTTCTTGTAATTAGTGAAGAAACTGTAAGAAGATGGTGTCGGCAACATAAATTAAGAATTATCTCCCCAGTCGGTTCATATAAAGTGCTAGGTGAAGATTTAAAAGACTTTATTTATCAATGGTATAGGAACGACTTTCTAAAAAAAGACTAGCCAATTGTACTGAACCCCAAAAGTTAAAGATTTTTGGTCTAACTTTTGGGGTGCGCATCAAATAATTTTATTGGTTAGTCTTTTTATAGTATTGAATAATTCTATCTACTTTTTTTACTAGGTTTAATATTTTATCATCTTTTGAACTTTTATATAGATTATTTAATTGGTGTAGAATCTCTTTCCTTTCACGGATTGGATTATAAATTTTAGCTTCTATTGATTTTTCCTCAATGCATTTTATCAATGTAAGTAAATTTCCTTTTGTAATACAGTACAAACAATCCCATTCTGACGTAATTAGACACATGTCTACCGGACAATTACAAATTGGACAAGGAAAAGTTACTATACTAATAAAGGGTTGATAAAAATAATCAATTTTCTCCTTTTTAAAGAATGATAATATTGCATATTCTTTGCCCATTCTATTCTCTAGACCAATGAGGCTCTACTTTTGCCTTCATCATAAATTCTTTAAAATCCTCTCCCACAATTATGTATTTTCCTCCAAAACTATAAGAAGGTAACTTTCCATTTCGACACCATCTTCTGACACTCTCGACATGCATATTTATCAATTCTGAAATTTCCTCCGGATGTAAAATTGTCTCATCAGGTAAATCGAATATTCCGTGTAATTTAGTTTCAATATTTTTTTCCATAAATATATAACACCTCCATAAACATATTAAACACAAAACAATACAAATATACATGTAATTAAAAATCCTAAATTAATATCACAGTCCACCCCTTTCTTATATTCCAAAAACCATTCTAGCTTCGAAACAAATTGCAGAATATATTGTCCTTTATTGGATATTTTGTATTAATTATAGGAATATTAGAGGGCATACTATTGAATAAAGATAAAAAGATTCATTTACAGAACGCTTCTGAAGTAATGCATGTTTTATCAAAAAATCAAATATCGTAGATAATTAACAGTTCTGGACTAAAGAATATTACCTAGTAGAAATTCATATGAAGCAATTACGATTACTAGTTAGTTATATTCAAAGTAAAGATACAACAATAGATATCTATCCTTTTTGTAATAATAAGTGTTCTGGTTGTTGCAAGCATATACAAGTCAAGATGTTAAATGTCCGTTTTTATTAGATAATTCCAGCACGATATATGAAGCAAGGCCAACCTCATGCAGAACTTATTTTTCATACGTAACCCTAAGGATTGAAACTTATCCCAAATGCACTTTAGATTTATCGGATGCCAAATCAAAACCCGCTATCTGTTTTATCAGAAGCGGGTTACTCATATTAGTGATAAGGGTTCGGTCTTTTCTTAATATTCAGCTTTGTTAACTGTTTTTGTAAATTTTCAATTGAATTACGTTCTTGTTCCACCATTTTCTCTTTTTCCTTTTTGTCTTCCAATTCCTTTTTTCTGGCCCTATTCTTTACTTCCTGTTCATAAATGTCTTGTATCATTTTAACTGAAAAGTCATATGAATCCCCAGGATAATGATCTCTTGAAGATGAATAATTTTCGCTTTTAGGAGCAGTAAGTGTTACATATAAATGGTCACCATACAGGATTTCGAGTTTGTATTTTTCTTTTAGTTTCGTAACACTTTCCTTACTGCCATCCTCAGCTAATGCTAACACCTCTAATACATCGTCCCAATACAAGTTTAAATCAGCTGGCGAGTCGTAATAATCCACACTTATTGTGATAATTTCCCTTTCTTTTGAACTAAACAACCAATTTAGCATATCTTAATCCCCCGTCTAAAATCTTTAAATTAATCCTATTCTCAGTACTGGTAATTAAGACCATCCAACCTTGTTTCTTTTCTACAAAAACAGATAAACCACCCTCAAAGAGTGGTACTATCAACTATGTATCACATTTTATAAGTTTTGAAATATCTGTAAATTTTACTGAATAAATGAAAAAGAAAGGAGACTAGCTTGTGTGGCCTCCATTGTGAATTTTTCAATTGAAAACACTGAAATTTTTTAGAACATTATTTGTCTCTTCTTCGGTAATTCCTATATAGCGTAGCGTTATCGATGGATGAGAGTGATTTAGGATTCCCTGAAGCATTGCAATATCCTTTGTAGCCTTATAAAACCAATACCCAAACGTTTTACGTAAAGTATGATTACCGACGCTTTCCACCCCAGCAAAGTCAGCTGCATTATTTAATTGACGGTATGCCTGGGTAGGAGTGATTGCTTTGCTTCCTTTTCTTGAAGGGAAAAGCCATTCACTTTCTAATTCTGAAGCATACTTAAAGACTTCTGCAAAACAATTTCCAATATATATTTCCCTAATCTTTTGGGTTTTCCCCTCCTTCACTTTTAACATCTTTTGTTTCCTACATTTCAGTTCTACGATTTGTTTTCTTTTTAATTTAAGTAAGTCACCTACTCGTAACCCAGTTTCACAACCTAATACAAAAAGAATGTAATCCCGTTCTGAGCAATGTCTTCGTAATGCCCATCGCATGTCCTCCAGCTGTTGCTTATCTCTAATTGGCTGTACATCTTTCAATTGATTCATTTTTTATCCTCTTTTCTCTACAAGTAATGACAACGCTATTAAATCAATATTTTGAATGTACGATTTTTTGTTATATTTTCATTATAATCCAAAAAATGGACAAACGCAATATTAACAGTGCCATGAATGTATGATTTTAAACAAATTCATACATTCTCAACAAAAATACCCGATATAGAAGTGATGTAAAATTTTTGGAGTTATATTAAAAACCGGAATGTTATTGCGAACAAACAAATTTTCAATTCATGGAAAATAATTGAAATTCCACTTATCAAGTAGACTTAATCGTGTAAAGAAGACTCCCTTTAACTTGGCATACTATCACATATCATAATTTTAAAAACAATTAAAAGCCCCCCTTGTAATAAACAGGAATATTTCCACAATTTTTGTATAAAAAGACCTTAAACATCTCAAGATACATATGAGGTGATGAAATTGAGAGGAAGAAAAACGGAAATTACTTTGAGAAACGGGATTGAAGGAAAAACCTGTACCGGGATCTTATGTCGTGATAATGAAGATTCTTGGAAACCACTTACCCATTTTTTGATGGATAATTCTAGAGGTCGTTTAAGACATGAATGCAAGGAATGTCGTCACTTTAATAATGATATTTTTAGAGAAAATAACTATTTCCATGTTTTGGCATATAGAATGAGTCGTTCACGGAATGGTTGCGATGAGAATATCAATTGGGAACAAAAATTGGAAGAAATTTGGGAACAACAAGAGGGCAAATGTGCCATTACCGGTCTCCAGATGAACTTTAAAAAAGGAAGTGCCTTGCGTGTATCTCCAGATCGAATTGACAACAATATTGGTTATTTTGATGGAAATGTGCGATTAGTAGGCTGGAAATTCAATAATATAAGAGGTAGTAGGCCAGCAAAAGATTCTGATCCTATTATTAAAAAAGGTGTTGAGGAGATACAAAAAGAACTTTTGCAACAACTTTGGCAAAAAATCTTTAAAAACACGACTAGGTTTGGAAGAACATAATAGCGGTAGCTGTTGAACTACTGAAAACATTCATTCTTATTATGTTTGTCTTTTCGTTTCCAATATTATAGTTAATCGTAGAAGAAAAAAGCAATACCTACCGGTAATGCTCGTTATCAATCAGTTATTTTTGTACCTGACCAAGTAAGAAAAATTAAACTAAAAATTTTGCTACTTTGAATGGAAAAATTTTATAATGGCAACCTTAAATGGTAAAGAGTATTATTTTGATATTAGGATTTATTAAAATCCTTATTATTAATGCACTTCTACATAACTCCCGAAATTTAGACAACTTATTATGTAACCTTCGCACAATTCACCGAAATATGTCCTTTGTATATATATTATGTAAACTAGAATTAAAAAAATAAAATAGTTAGTAAATTTATCTCTATCTCCTACTTTTCATAGTAATCAATTTTTTATAATCAATAAAATTCACACTATATTCAATTACTTCATTCATAAATAATTTATGTTTTTTAGCAAACAGCTTAACATTATCTAGTAACTCTTTATCATATGTTGTTTTGTATTGAATTCGATCAGCAGGTCTTGTTATTGTAAAATTTGTATTAACATTTTGAAGCAGAAGATTTTCTAAACCATTTTCTAATAAATGATTAATATTTGTATCATATTCTTGTGCGATTACGCTTAATGACTGTAAAATTGCTTGACTTATATTTGTTCTGAAAGGTGTTCTTAAACTGATTGTTTTATGAACTATTTTTCCATTTTCTAATTTCCATCTAGGTACACTAATGTTGTCTTCAATAACATAGGGATTATCCGAATGCTGGGTCATATAGACTCTTTTATATATATGAAAATTATCAGAACTTTCATTGCTATAAATAATTTTAGAAAGTTTGGGAAGGTCGGATTTCCCTTTTACCCATATACGATATATCGGGTTACCTTTTACTCCTTTTTGTATCGTAATCCCAGATTTCAATTTCCATGATTGAAAGACTGATAAGAGACCTTGTGCAAAATTCAAGCTGCCTGAAGTAACATTCATCTCATAACCTTCTCTTCCTACCCACCCATCCCCATCAATTACCCCTCTTACAAAGGATGATAAAAATTCCTGTGGAACTTGGGGAAATGGAACCGTGAGTGACTTCTTCGCATAGATACCGAATCCTTCAAGATCTTTTTTGATTTCCTTTGAATTAATAATTAATGTTGGTGTCGATTTCGTTGGACCATTAGGTGCTAAAACATAATCTGCCTTCATGTATTTCGATACCAATCGGAGGATCCTTTCATCCTTCTGAGAAAAGAAGATACTGTGCTGGTGATTACTTACATGTCCATCTGTCACAAATAACCCTAAAACCCAAGCCATATCATGTGACCACACCTTAAAGAAATCTTCATTAACTTTATGCTTTCGTGGCTGTCCTGACGATTGCTCTCGATTCATTTCCACTCCATGCTTGTACAAACATTTCGAATAGCACGGTCTGTAAGTCCGATTATAGGAATCATCTCTTTGAACGCCATCCCGCTTTTGTACATCTTAATGATACTTTCGTCTGTTATGCCTAGATTTCTTGGCATAATTACTCCTCCCTGTTACCTATATATAATTAATTTTGTTAATTGATATAATACCTGATGTACAATAACTACATTATTATCTCATATTTATATCCTAACTTAATTATACAAACAAATGTTCTTGTTTACAATAAATATTAAGATGCCAAATTAAAAAAAGCAAGGAATCTTTTTAACTCCTAGCTCTTGACTGCAAGAAAAATAAAAAACTATCGATGAAATCCTTCATCGAATGCTGGAAGCAATTCGGAAACCAAGCGATAAGTTATTTTTAAAGACACAAAAAGGATAAGGAGTATACTCCTTATCCTTACTTTTCATCCCATTTTATCCAACCTGTAGTATGCCCTGTTTTTATTTGTATCCATCCATTCCAGATAGCGATACTTTTAACGGTTGTTCCTGCCTGAATGGAGCCCACTTTTTCAGCACGAGTAGTCGGATAGGAATAAGTATCCACATTTTCATCTACTGTTAAAGTGATTTGAGTAGATGTTGGATTATAATTTCGTGTTACATTTTTAGAAGATATCCATTTTAGTCCACTTTGTGTTCGAATACCTATATAAGATCCCCACGTTTGTACAGCTTTAATTACTTGAACACCAATCGCTGTAGCATGTGAGTTTGTTGTTGGTTCATCCTTCACCGTTGTATCTTGATTGATCAATACCGTTTCATCTATATTTTTTGGAGCACCATTCAATACATGCTTTCCATCAATCCAAATTGGTCCTAATTTCGGATTTGAAATACGATACCAACCACTCTTTGTAGCATTCACCTGATAAGTACCAGCTGGAAGTGTTTGATTAGTCGCTTGTTCCTTCTCTGGACGATTATATATTCGTTTTTCGCTAAATGTTGTAATCACTTTTTTGACCTGTGTTAAACGTTTTTCCCAGTATGAACTGCTTAAGGAAGCCAGGTAAAGACCCACCTTCTTATTACGGTTCCATTCATCCCCCATAATACTTAATGGCGGGTTTGAGTTATTCACAATGGACGAGATTTCAGGAGTAAATCCTGGTTTCTTCAATGTGTATGTAAACCAATCCGTAAAGCCTCCGCCTTTTTGATTTGGAGTTGGTTTCACAATCTTATATCCTGTTATATTATGTAATTTATTAGCTATGGAAAGATCCCGTTTGTACTGGCTTCCAGTTTGTTTATATCCCCAATATAAAATATGTCCACTAGAATGATAAGATACTTCTGTCTCTGGATTTACCCACATCGTAAAATCGTACATCGCCTTTGCCTCAGGAGCTTGAAGAGGACGTGTACCAGAGTAGTTCATATACCAGCTATGTTTAATGGAGCTTTTATACCACCCACCAGGATATTGACGATTTAAATCAATCCCTTGGGCATTTGCCTTCCATCTTTTAAAATTAGTACTGCCATCATTCATGGCAATAAGTGACTTACGTACCTTTTGCGGAAAGGCATTGACACCTTTTTGCTGCAACGTTACGCCATCAGGATTAACCATTGGCACAAACCAAATCGAGGTTTGATTTAACACATTTCTCACAGAATATCCTGAAATGTTTGTATTTTTCATATAGGCGTTCGCATACTGCTCAATCATTTTCATCGTTAAGTTTGTCGTTGGCCATTCCCTCGCATGGTGTGCTGCATTTATTAGCAGCGTTGCATCACCCTTCCCAAGCTTGACTGCCCATATCGTACGTCCATAAGGTGTTTTACCAATGGAACGAACAGAAATAATGGAAGGGTATTTCTGAGATAACAGTTTGACATCCTTCGATAATTGCTCATAAGTATTCATCTTGTTAGGGTTAAGAACAGCAGCATTCGTTTGTTGTAAGGGAAAAAGAGCGATCAAAAGAATACATATCGTCATCCAAGTTAGTTTCTTCATTTATTCACCTTCGATTCTATTAATCTACTAAAATTTGAAAATTAATTATAGCATAGAAAGAATAAGAGGATCTAGATTATTTAGGATTTTATTGGGATTTTTATAAGAGGAAGGAGTGACTTACGGGTATTAGGTGGTTTTCTTAAATGGTTAACAAATTCTATCTTCTTATATTGTCTCACTAAAGGTATCCTTCTGTTTTTTTATATTCAGTACCTTTCGGGTGCTGATAGAAGATTACCATCTTCATCATCAACTGAAACTTCGTTAATTGCCTTACTACATTTAACAACTAATTGTATTATATTTTTTTCTTGAATAAACCTTCCTGATAATTCAATCCCAAGTTCTTATTTTTACAATCAATGAAATAATTCCGCCTTATCTCCTTATCACCAATTTAATGAGGGATTCATTTTGCTGTTATAAGTGATTGATTTCTAATTAATTTTTAAAGCTATAGTTTGAATACCTTTTTCAATTACTGGTATCTGGTAGTTACACAATCATCGAAACTCGCAATATATGCACAACCTGAATCATTTGGTGAGAGATTGTTAAATAATTGTCTAATCGTAGCATGTGCTACTTGATTATTTAGGCTATTCATATACATTACCTCAAAAAGAATTTTATTAATATTTTTACCATGAAGGGTATTGCCACATTATAAAGCTTCACACAGTGTGAACCTCATGTTTTTTTGTATTATCTATACAAAAATGATAAATAAGAGGGCAAAGTCTTTAAGGTGGTGGATATTGTTAGCGCCAAAAAGTATCTTCATCAATTCTCTACTAATCTAAGTAAAGTCAGCCCTTGAAAAATTTGGTTAGTTTTTATGGTCATACCAAATCCAGTGACATATTCATGTCAAAAGGAACTCCCTAATCGCCTTTATTGGTATTTAGAAGCTCCTTTTAATTTAGTTCATATAAACACTAGACAATATTCTGGTTTATTTTATTATGATATTGTTTATTTTTATCCCTTAGTTTTTATCTTATTGCATACAAGCACATAGTATGGTCAAGATAATAAATCCTGTCTTCCTCCACCATTGTCTCTGCAATCTAAACCGAATTCCAAGCCGCTCTTTTTAACAAGTTATCTGATACAATCCAAAGATGGAAACCTTTTGAACACCATTATTTATAAAGAGTCATGCTATTTATCATAAATTAGACGGGTATCCCCCGTGTTGCAATCTTTCCTTACGCTTTTAGAAGAGCAGAAGGGCCCATGGATGAATGAATAGAGTCAAAGTAAAGAATAGATCGCTTTATATAAACCAGATGGCGGTTCTCATCCGCATTCTAACTATTCTATAAATCCAGAAGGTAAGAAAAAACTCTTAAATTAAGATAGTAAATTTGCGAACATGCTATCTTATGTGATAAAAATAATGTACAGTCATTTGTTTGATTGGAAATTTTGTTAAATGGGAGAGAATAAAATGAATAAAACTGATCTAATTAATAGTGTTGCCGAAGCAACAGAACTGACTAAAAAAGATGCTACTAAAGCGGTTGACGCTTTATTTAGCACAATTGAAACAGCTCTTAAAAACGGAGATAAAGTTTCTCTAATCGGTTTTGGTAACTTTGAAGTTCGTGAACGTGCCGCTCGTAAAGGACGGAACCCCCAAACTGGTGAAGAGATTGAAATAGCAGCTAGTAAAATGCCTGCATTTAAACCAGGTAAATCATTAAAAGAAATCGTGAAATAAAAAGTAAGTCCATCTTATGCGGTAATAGATATATTTGGTATTAACTGTAATAAAAAAGCTGCATTTATTTTTAGTTAAATGCGGCTTTTTATTGTTCCATTACTTTATTCAATTTTTTTGTTAAAATGACTTCCTCAAGGAAAGCCTCACAATCAAACTTGTTAATATTCAACTGTATAATATTTTTCCACATAAGGGACATCAAATTGATACCCATTCGTATGAGCCCAGTCATATAAAGCACTATGAGCATAACTTATACTGTCATTAAAACCTATATATATGGTATAGATATAATTTGCTTCCTCAAAAAATTTTATTCTAGTATCCTTACTCCCTCCTCCATTGAATGAAAAATCACAAAATGTTTTCCTTCAAAATTGGATTCGATTTATTTATGGATATAAGAAGTAATGTTAATCCTTTATCTTATATACATTTCTATACAAGGTTTCTCTATAAAGAATAAACTCCTCGTCCGTTAAAAGTTGAGGATAGCTCATGAGTTTAAGCGGTAAATTATCTTGTCCTTTTTGAAGAGGAGGCTGTACATATTCGAAAGGATTGAGGTGAAAACCCAATCGCTCATAAAAGCCTATTCTCCGTTGTGCCAATTCCGTGTCAGGATGCTCTACTTCCAATAGAACAGGCTTTTTTAACTCTTCCAAATACGCAGTCATCATTTTTCCACCTACTCCACTTCCACGCATAATTGGATTGACAGCAATATGTTCCACAAATCGGAACAAAGGAAATTCCCATGCAGCTAAAAAAGCTACAATTTGGTTGTTGTTATCCGATTCCGTAATGAGACGGTAATGTGGATCGGCCATTAGCTCCTTCTGTCCCCCATAAGTTCTTCGCTCGCTTTCTGGGAATGATACTTCCATAAGCGCGAAAATTTTATCAAACTCACTTTCGTTCATAATCACATTTCTCCTTTATCTAAGACGCTTTATAATAAATTCTATTGTCTCAACCAAATTGCATTTTTCCTCACTTTTGCTTTATAAGTCGATTATGCCAAGAACCCATATAGGTTTCCCGTTTAAGTTCATTACTCTATAATCCAAGCCCACTTGTCCAACAAGTTGATTTTTGTCATCGATTGCTATGAACCTAAAATGAGGTAATTGCTTAAAGTAAATACTATCTTTTGGATAATCTTCTGTAAAGCATTCTACTAATAATTGTTGTTTTTTAGTTATTAATTGACCATTATTTCATATTCAAATTTTTTCAATTTCCAATCTAGTTTCCCCTTATTGATTGTCTAAGAAATTAATACTCATTTATTATCTCTTAAATCAATTTCGCCTTGGTGTATTTCATTATGTAGTGAAAACTAAAAATCAGTGGGGTTTTTTCATTCCAACTGATTATTAGTTTTCACTAATCGGGCTTTAACGGGTAGCCCCACCTACTTTCTCTGTTTTCGTTGAATTTTGAGGTGGAAGTCTTACTGCCCGTAAAAGAATATTATAAAGCTTCACACATTGTGAACCTCAAGATTTTTCCTGAAAAAAGGACACCCCAAGCCTTTACTTGATCATAGGCACAATCTAAAAAAGCTTTGGCTATTTTTTATGACAATACATTTATGTTTTCTATTGTAGTAAATTTCTCGATAAAGAGAAATATGGGTATCTTAGCTGTAAATCAGTCTACCCCTTCGATTAATCTCCTGTTTCTAAAATTTCTGTTCAGTTCTTTTATTCAAATAGTTCTTGCTTTCTCTAAGAAATCCAGTGTTATAATAAGTGACAAACAATGGAAAGTAGAGGGATCCAGAATGAAAATTCTTATTATTGGAGGAACTAATTTTATCGGGCCATACGTAATTCGCCAACTTCATGATATGGGTTATCATGATATTACCTTATTCCATCGTGGCAAAACTGAAGTCGACCTGCCTTTCACTGTAAAGCATATATATGGGGACAAAATGCACTTGGAGCAACATAAGGCGGCATTTCAATCCTTGTCTCCCGATGTTGTAGTAGATATGATCGCTTACACAGAAACAGATATCGAGCCAATATTGCATACATTCCGCGGCATTACGAAACGGCTTGTGATGATCAGTAGTCAGGATGTTTATCGTGCCTATGGTGTAGTCAGACAGGCTGACAATGGACCGTTAGAACCGTTGCCGATTTCGGAAGATTCTGCAGTTAGAAACAATCGTTACCCATACCAAGACCCTGCCAAGAATCCCGATGATTGGTGCAATCGTTATGACAAAATCCCTCTAGAAGAGATAGTCATGAACGACCCTTACCTAACAGCAACCGTTGTACGCCTACCTGCAGTTTACGGACCAAACGATCCGCAGCATAGACTGTTTCATTATTTCAAATTAAAACCATTGCATAATGACCGTCCATTTATTTTACTGGATGAAGGTTATGCAAATTGGCATTGGTCACACGGATATGTGGAAGATGTTGCTTATGGTATTGCGTTAGCTATTACGAATGAGCGTGCAGCGGGACGCATCTACAACATAGCAGAGCTGCAGACTAGAACGATGCTAGATTTCATTCAGGCTATTGGTGATCAGCTGGATTGGCAGGGTGAAATCATCCAAGTCCCATCCGGGCACCTTCCAGATGAGCTAGGTATCCCCTTGCGCACACAACAAAATATCATCGTCGAATCCAGTCGAGTTCGGGAGGAACTAGGCTACCGAGAAACTTTCTCCTTTAAGGAAGGATTAAAAAAAACAATTGAATGGGAATTGGCCCATTTGCCAGAGGAGATTGATCATGATCATGATAATGACGATGCGACGCTCAATGAATTACGTAAAGCTGGTGTGATCAGTACTAATCAATTTTCATGAGAAGACGGTGAAATCCTCGATGAAATGAATGGATTACCTTGGAAGAAACGCTAGTTATGAACCTGATATGGGAGTTTACGCATGATTGATGACCCTTTAAAGCATCTACTTCTCCTCATTACATCGACTCGGTCCATTCTCGTATAGTTATAATCGTATATGGTTACGATTGTATAAAAAAAAATAACTGGGTATATAGATTACTTCTATACCTAGTTATTTATTTACCTCCGAACTATTGATGAAAACTACTTGACGTGTAAGAAGAAATTGTTATAATGAACAAGAATATATGAATATATGAATAGATAATCATGTATTAATATTAAAATAGGAAGTGAGATAAAGAGATGTTAGATATTATTGTTATTGGTGCTGGCCAAGCTGGATTAAGTATGGGGTATTATTTGCAACAAGGAGGCTATAATTTTGTAATACTTGATGGAGAAAAAAGAATTGGAGATACATGGAGAAATAGGTATGATTCCTTGATCCTATTTACACCTAAATCATATAGTTCACTGCCAGGGATGAGATTGGAAGGAGATGGAAACGCATTGCCTACAAAGGATGAAATCGCGGATTATCTTGAAGCATATGCTAACCGTTTTTTGTTACCGGTGAAAATGGAGACAACTGTACTTAAAGTACAAAAAATAAAAAGTACATTTGAAGTCTTTACCGATAAGGGGATATTTCATTCTAAACATGTTATCATCGCATCTGGTGCTTTTCAGAGGCCATTCATTCCTTCAATTTCCCAAAGTCTTTCACAAGAGGTGTTTCAAATTCATTCTTCCCAATACCAATCACCTGAGATGATTCCAGATGGTCCTGTTCTTGTGATTGGAGGAGGAAATTCTGGTACGCAAATTGCGACTGAACTTGCAGAAAAGAGGGAAGTAACCATTGCTATTAGCCATTCATTTAAATTTTTACCACTTAATATTATGGGCAAAAGCATTTTTTACTGGTTAGAAAAGATTGGTCTCTTATATGCAGGAACTGATACAAGGCGCGGATCATGGTTTCGAAAACAAAGTGACCCTATTTTTGGTCTTGAATTAAAGCATCTGATTCGTAAAGAGAAAATTAATATTAAACCAAGAGTCATACAAACACAAGGAAGAGAAATAACTTTTAGCGATCATAGTAAAAGAAACGTGCAAAATATTATTTGGTCAACAGGATTTGTTCCTGACTACAAATGGATAGACATAGAGGGAATTTTAGATGCAAATGGTTTTCCTCTTCATAAAAGAGGTGTGAGTCCAACACAAGGGTTATATTATATTGGACTACCGTGGCAACATCAAAGAGGATCGGCACTTATTTGTGGAGTAGGAAAAGATGCTGAGTTTTTATATTCGGTTCTGAAAAAGATGATTTAAGTTTTTCAATTTCGCCTTGGCGTAATTGATAATTGATTGTCCACCCTATACATATTAGTTTCATTAATAATCTCTTCTTAACTGTTGCTCTAAGTACCAACATTATATCAACCTAGATTATTCATCAACATATACAAAATCCCAAGGAAAAGACGACCATAGCTTTTCCTTGGGATACTCTTTTTCACTTAAAACATGAAAAAAGAATGTCAACAAAGGAATCTATTTTCAACTATAGAATTAGTTTTGCCTATTCTATATTTTCTTGGTTTAGTCCGAGTCAAAGTCATCATTTGGAAGGCTCCTTTCTATTTTTTCATTGCTAATAAAAAATATCTGTCGTTTGTTGTTAATTATATTATATCATTTAAACAAATTATTTCAGAAAGTGACAACTTTTTGCAGAATTTTAAGCATTATATTCCCTTTTTGGTCCTCTCAAATTGGAATTCATCACGCCAATCCCATTTGAAACGTTTATATTCACCTTTTGGCGGATTTTTTTGACATAGTAGTTTATATTTTTGTGGAATAATATTTTATATTTTATATAAAGTTATGTAAAACATTCTCAATAATATAGTTTGCTCTTTGTTTAATCCCCATTCTAGGAACTTCAATTAGTTCATAATCAAGTTGTTTATAAGTATCAATCATTACATAATAAGTTTCTACTGCTTCGTCAAAATCCTGTTTTCTTTCTTGATCATTAATATATATTTCTTCCCAAGGTGGTAATATCATAACATGTTTGTTATACCTGTATTTCCGAGCTGTATGTTCAAGTTTTTCTGAAATTGGGAGATTAATTAAGTGTGAATAGCCAAGTGTATCTGGAATGCCTCTATCAAAAAACAAGGGTTGGTTTATAGGATTCGATACTGCTGATAGATAACTATCCACTGATTTATCTAACATTAGATCCCGATATTTCTTTACATTCTTCCAAGGTAGTGAATCACCATTAGAAGAAACCTGTGTTTGAATGATTTCTCTTGCTACTTCAGCAACGAACTTATAGCCGTTTTTCTGTATTTCTTCCAATACTGTAGTTTTACCGGAACCAGGTCCACCAGTTATTACAAAAAAATCATCTCTATATAATTTATTATTAGTCATATAGAAGTCTCCTCCTTCGATTTTTAGCTTTGAATGTACATAATATAATTCATTTATAATATTATTTAATCAATCAAACGAAAATTAATTTCAACAATTGCAACGTAAAAATAAATTTTCAAAAAACATCGCCATGGATATGGAGAACGAATGTTGAAGCAAAAAAGAAAAACTCTCCTTTATATGTTTAAGTCTTATGCAATCCCTATGGAATTTGGATATTAATTCTATTACGGGGCCCGTTTTCACTACAAACTAAATGGTGCATGCTACACATGTGGAGTGTCTAAGAGATATAAGTGATGCAAAATTATATACCATTTACTCTCCAAATGATTATCCAAACATAAAAGGCATACTTCGAGGTAGGATTAACACAAACGTTATTATAGAGCTTTATTTTTTGATGAAAGTGATAAATTTAGAGAACGTGGCATACAAGATCAATTACCGATTCAAATAGATTACCCGTTATTTCAACTAAGACGCTTAAATAAAAATTAATACTATAGCAAAAGCCAAATTCCTTAAGGTACAGGTATTTGGCTTTTTTAGTATCGTTTTTGCTAAGCGTACAAAATTTCCTGAATGTAGGCTGCATTCCTTTTATAGCTTGGTCTACTATATATATTTCAAAATTCAACGAACTATTATTGAGTGACACTAGTTTTTCACTTGAATTACCTATTTCAGAATTAAAAATTATTTTACTTTTAGTAATTCCTTTCTCATAGCGAATCATTGGAAACAACTTTTCTACCTTTTTATTAGATTTTCCTGGTAGGATTATCTTGTCAAGATTCTTAATCTTGTATCTGCCACCATAAGAATCTTTGAACTCTTGTTCCAGCCTGTTTTTCCATCCAGTTGTGTTAAAGTGATATTCAACCAAGAATATCGTAAAAGGAAAATGCGGATCAAGACGACTCCCCAGTTTTTAACAACGTTAAGAAATGTTCAGTCGTCTAAAAGAATCCAATTAGACCATTTTCACCGAATTGAAATGGTATTCTCCTAGTAATTTAATATGTTCCCAGCCTAAAAGATGACATCTGGTACAATAAGTCTTCATTAAAACTCGAACATTTTGCATGTGATTTTTTCGTAGTCTTCTCCACTATATTTTTAAAACAAATTTATAGTTTGGTAGGTAATGAATTTAAAAATTTCACCCGATTTTTATTCTTACCTATAGATACATATCCACAGTGTATCCATTGAATGTTTTTCATTCCTACAGCTTTCAATGTAGCATTAATAAAAGATTTTTTTATACCATTACCTCCTAAAAATTGAATATACCATTTAGGAGCTTGGCCGGTTGTGATAACTTTTACTGAATGGATATTATTTAGTAGCCCTTTCATTGTTCCATTCTTATTTTCAATATAAGCAAAATCTTTTAGAAGTACTTTATCTAGAAATCCTTTTAATATAGCTGGAACATTATACCACCAGATTGGAAATATAAAAATTACCTCATTACTAGACTTTAACATTGACTGATACTTACCCACTAATTCATTACCATACTTACCCTTCGAATATAATTTCAACTCACTTGCGTGATAAGTTGGATCAAACTTATCTTGATACAAATCAATCAATTGAAACTGTTTATTTCTTTCCTTAAATGTATCTACTACTTTAGATAAAATTGCATGATTATAACTTCCATCCCATGGGTGAACATATATTATAGTTTTCATACTTTTTCTCCTTTACCTTTTAATTAAGGCGGTTACCAAATATGTTTTGGTGCACACGTTTGCACCTATTGAGCAGAAAAACTCAAGGTTAGCAATTATTTAAGAGTTTTTCTAATTGATCAGTCGTAAATTTAAACTTATCAAATATCATTTTGCTATTTACATCGTAGAAAATATTTCTGCCTATTTTAGTTTTTGAAACGATTTCAAATCTATGCATTAAATCTAAATGTCTTGAAATAACCGATCTATCCTGTGGGAGATTTTCAGCAATTTCAGTTATATTTTTCGCTCCATAAACAGCTAAATATCTAATAATTTCAATTCTAACAGGATCAAATAATGTTTTATAAAAGTCAAAATCAATAGCATTATTAATTTCGTTTGAACATTTAAGTTTTTCATCCCTACTCATTTTTGTCTCACCACCTGTACATATAATATATGCATGAACATGCACATGTCAAATCTAAAGATTGAGAAATCTATTTAAATATTGTATGAAAGCATATATTCAAACGTCAAAACAGCCTCTAGCGCCCACCGAACCTCGAAAAAGCAGACGTATTTGTCCACTCTTTTTTTCAACGTTCCCCGGCATAGAAGAATCATCAATTACATTATTTTATATAAATCAAAATATAATTAAAATATTAGGGTTGAACGAGTTTTTTAATATCTTTATTTTTTATGATAAGTCAACGCCATTTGAATACAAATTGTTAATTCTTCAATTGGTAGCTCACTGTTAACTGAAAGTAAGATTACTCTGTTCTTAGAAAAGTCTAGAGAGTTACCAAATAGTTCTCTCCATTCTTCAACTAAAGTTGTTTGACAATGTACGAAAAGACCTATTTGTGATTCTGAAAAACGATCGATTCTAATAGGTGTACCGTTTTTGGATGAAAAAGATAATTGTTTCCACTTTAAATTCTCTTGAATAGTTATATCTCCCAAATTATTAGCAACATTCATAATCAATTGTTTGAGTTCGATTAGCTTTTCTTGTTGTAAATCAGTATAATCATTGTATATTTCAAGAATATTATAGTTTTTATTCATCATGTTTATAGCCCACCTTAATAGCTTAACTGATTTTAGAAATATTCAAAAATACCTATCTCTAAAATTATTTAAAATTAAATACTGAATTAACAATTACCACTCTCTACCTCGATTGGTTTTCCAATCATACGGTAAAATTTCTTTCAATAAAACAAACGTGTCATTTTCAACCTCTACAACAGCTTCTAAATTTTCTTTTGAAAGCTGACTGATCAATTCACGGCACCTTCCACATGGAGGAACAGCATTTCCTTCGGTGTCCACTGCTACAAAAGCTTTTATTTGATACTCACCATGTTTCAACATGTCTGCAACGGCTGCATGCTCTGCACAAAAACCCATAGAACAAGCTGTATCTAAGCTAATCCCTGTATATATATTACCATCTACGGTTTCAATGGCTGCACCAACACCTCCGTACGCTACAAAATCATTTAATTCTGTTGGTGAAGTAATTGTAGTTGCGATCTTTTTTAACTCTTTATGATTCATAAATTATAACTCCATCCTTTTTGGTATATTAATTTCTATTAGGAAGTATCAATTGGAATGTGTGAAACAATTAAGTTGTTTAAAATTCAATGGTTATTTTTAAATTAATCAAATTGACTGTCGATGAAATGCTCAATCAGTGGAGTCAGGAGAAATCACATCCCACTTTCCAAAAAGTGTCAAACCCGCTGCTTTAGCAAGCAACGCAGATGCCTGGTTATCAAGCTGACATCGGTACTGGGGTTCATATCCCTGATTACAGGCGTATTTGCAGATTGCACGTACCACTTTGCGGGCGTGACCTTTTCCTCTAAAAGGAGCCAGAGTCAGTACACCGAGATCCGCAATTTGTGAATTCTCCCAGGGATACATGCTGGCGGCGCTGACCAGGCGGTCTTGATCAAAAGAGCCGAACACCGCCCAGTGATCCAATTCCACATAAGCATCATCCAAGTCTTGTTCTGAGGCAGAGGACTGGAACTCGGAGAAAACAGTGTCATCTTCCTCTGTTAATTGGCGTAAGCCACCATCCAAGTTCTCTTGTAGTAAAACCTTTTTATCTGTTTCTGAAAAATAAAAAAGATAATCTGCGCCATGCAGAGTGACTCCCGCTTCATTCAATTTCTGGCGGAAGGTCCGCTCAGACAGATCTTGTCCTTGATGTAGGCCTATCTTATCTGCCATAGCAGGCGTCAGGACCGCCATAACCCGGCCGTCGGAGGTTTCTAGAACCATGACTCGACTGTCTTCGCTCAGATTAGGATTGATGGCGACAGTAAAAACTTCATCGCTATAGAGAACGTCTCCGTTCAAGAATTGTCCTCGCCAAAAGTCAGTTATCGTTTGAGGAAATAAAGACATACTTATTACCTCCCGTAATTGATATTCTGTTTAATAGTACCATAAAAACTCTGAATTTTTCTATTATATTTTTTTCTAAACCGTGATGTCGATAATGTTCATCAACCCATAACTATACTAATTTGAATACTACATATGTTTTACCTTCTATAAAATTGACAACTCGCTAAGTAGTTCGAGAACTTGCTTTCTAAAATATGGTATCATTCGTAGCAAGTTTTGTTTCCAATTCTTCTTCTACCTCCGTGTGTAGTAAATGTGTCCCTTGTTAGATTGATGTCGAAGTAACTCCTGCCTTACCTTTATCGTCATTACCCGACATCATTGATACTATGCGGCAATCAGACTTCCTGCTGTTGGAATAAAGTAAAATTTGATCAAAAATATCGAATAAATCTGCATTTTACAGTAAATAAGAAACCTCCGGTAGAAGCGAGAGATACTTACTTTGGATTAGTGTAAGTGAAATTCACTTTTGAATATTTCTTCGCGAGTTTTTCCAATGCTTGACCGTCATCAAATTCCTTAATATATCGGTTGAAAAATGCCAAGCTAAATTCATTAATGATTTGGTGTGTTTCTTTAGGGTCGCAATCTCCTTCACGTAATATAAGATGCTAATGGTTTGCTTCCATCATCTTTTGCAGGGTACCACAATTGGACCATTAACTCTCGTTTATCTTTAGGTTTTTTTGTATACCATTCCTCTCGATTTAAATCTACCCAGTGATATACTGTTGTGCCAACTGCATAAGAACCTGTTGGTTTTTCAAAATTAATCATAGGCATAATTAAAGGTAATGTAACAGTGATACATAAATAAATGCGTCCTCCTTTTTGTTTTTTACGACGAGCCAAGCCATAGTAAGCTCCTAAAACTACAGGTGATAAATAAGCAGGAATCATTTGCAAACGGTATGCTTCTATACCGATATGAGTAAAAAAAGTAACGATAAATAAAATGAGGTTTGCTAATACAGTTTCAACATTTGGTGCAGTTAATGAAATGATATCAAAAATATGCAGAGTATCTTCCTCTTCCTTCATTAGGACAATCGTTTCTAATTCTTCAGTATAGAAAATAGCTTCCTGTTAATACTAATGTGAAATACAGATAACTTCCCCTAGTGAATTACGAATCAAATGGATATCATCTAAGTTCGCCATAAATGAATTATAAAGCTTCACACTGTGTGAAACTCAAGTCTTTGTGTATTGTCGCTTTCCATACAGAAAAAGAAAAGAGGGAAAACCCCTACAAGGTTATTGTAATTGCTTGGCAAACAAGTTTCTTTATCTCGCCTATACCATTCTAAGTAAAAAGCCTCACTTCCAAACCTAAAAATTAAAAAAGCATTAGTAGGTTTTTGTAGCGATACTAACTTCACATATTTATATTTATCCAATGTAATAAACTTATCTAAATAATATTTTTAAATAAAGGGCCATCTACGATATCCACTTGAATGAACTCAGTCATATAAAGCACTGTTATCATAACTAGAACGGTCAAATATGCCTTTATAATCTATAATGGATTCATTTGATTTACTGATTTTTGAAGTTAATAGATTAACAACTTTAAACTATCATCACTGACAAATTTTCTTATGTATAAAAGCAAAAAATGGTTTCCTTACGCCCAAAAATATCATTTGTATTCTATATCAATTATTTCTTCATGCAAGCATTGGTGTTCATAATCTTTAATATAATTAAAAGTTACGAACTTTTTTAACGCCTCTTCTTTAGAATCCGCTTTGACTTCCATGATATATTCGCATTCTTTTATATATTTAATTTTATAAATTGTCATGATCCTTCTCTCCTTCTTTATTTTTTTCTAAGTTTCTTATATATTCTTTGAATCTTTATTGCATTGTGAGGACTTTTTTCTTACCACTTGAAAATCACATACATTAAGACTCTTTAATAGATATAATACCATCTTTTATTTACATTAGAATAATGAATTGCTCATATATATTATTTTTTCATTAAAACATAATAAATCTAAATAAATTAATTGACAAAATATTTATTTGAACATACATCGTTATATGTACATATATTCACGCAATAATATTAAGGAGTTACGAATGATTTATGATGTTAATGTAATTATAGCTGCCAAGCCGACTTATCTATGAAGCATTACTTAAAGAATTCTTGATTTACCTTTGTAACTTCGTAGAGGATTTGCTCTTGGATGAAGGAGACGATGCTAATGGAAGTATACCTAATAATATTGAGTTAAGAAAAATTATTACAACCATCATGAATGTCGATGGAGTAAAATAACAAAAGAGTCTTTATTTTACCCCTATGGGAAACTATTTAAAAAAAGGATGATGAAAAGAAACAAGGATTTGATGAGACTATTAAAACTTTTGAAGTTATATATGAAATGTATCGTAAACTTGATTATGAACAAATAAAAGTCTCTAAAGACCATGTTTGTGATCGAGCCAATTTTGTCCTTGAGAGTATCAAGTCATGGGGAGTATTTTAAGAAAAGCATTGCTCTTTCTGCTCGTAAATTGAAAAAGGAACAGTGTCAATACTGTTCCTTTTACATATTATTAAACTTCAGCGCACCAAAGTTCAATTTCAATTTTCAATTCAGGCCATCCTAATGCAGAAATATACGCAACTGTCATAGATGGAAATGCAGTTCCAAATAACTCATCCCACTGAGGATAAAAATGATCCCAATCTATTTCTTCTGTTGCCCAAATGTTAACCTTTATAACGTTCTCTTCAGTAAATCCTTCTGATTCAAGTACCTTTTTTATGTTTGCAAAAGTATTTGTTATTTGGTCGTTTAAACTTGAAGGAACATTACCATCCATATCAGTTCCTACTTGACCAGAGGTTACAACTAAACTCGCACCTTTTGGCACTCTAGTGATATGACTGTAGTTGCCTACTGGTTTAGGCATAAACTCTGGATTTGTTCTAGTGATTTTTTGCACAATATTACCTCACTTACTATAAATTATTTACTGATTTTCTTAATAAATTAGACAGACTTCACCAATTTCTGAAAATCTAAAAGAAAACAGCAGTAGAGTATCCATAGCCCCTAGGTAAAAACATAAGTATTTTTTTCTTCATGACTTGAACACTCCCTTTCTTTATAGTGTGCGATAATACAAATTTTATCTTTTGTAAAAGTTTATTGATCAAATCATAAAACTGATAATATCATGACCCCAAACCTTTGTCTACTATCAAAACACGGAAAAGATAAATATATAAATTCTATAGATATTCGATGATGTTACGTGTCCTTATCGATGCTGTTTAATATAAATTACCGTATATAACATATGATCCAGTTAATATAGAAAGCTAATTTCTTCATTTATCGCTTAAAAGTTATGCCTTATTACAACACAATGCCAGTATACCATTAAAGAGCACCTGATTGTTGAATAACAGTAATTTATTGATAGTTATGTTCAGTACTACCGATACTAATTAAAGCAGATATTGTACATAAACTTCTTCTGGATGTTAAAGTAGGATCTCCCCATATTTTTTCGAAAATTATATTTTAGCTATAATCAACAAAATCCGGAGCTCATTTTCTTAAGTATATTGAAAACATTAGAAAGTAAACATTAGAAAGTAATCATTTTCAGAAACTCCAAAACATTCAAGTGTTTTTCAGGTTAATTACTATTGTGAAATATATAAAACTTCATATAATTTAAGGTGGTCTGATGAGTCAATTTTTGGTTTTTCTTGATAAAAACTGAATTGGCTATAGCCCCACTTATCTGGATTATAAACCAATAAATCCCCTAAACTTTTTTCTACATTTTTCACATATTGATTAATAGGATTAAATGGTGTTTTGGTTAATGTTATGCTTTCTGGAATATTTCCTACATATTCAACTACATATCTACTTTTATTAAAATCTTTGCCTAAATTAATAGATAAAGGAACACCGATATTAATTTGTTGCCACCCAAAGGATTTTAAAATATTGTCATAAAAGCCCTCAAAGATAAATTTGTTCATTCCTTGATAGTTATTCCAAATATATAACGGTGCATAGGAATTGTATAAGTTTTCATTTTCCTCTGCCTTGGTGATTAAATACGCTTTAAAATTAAGCCCTGGAAAACCATTCGTTTTATGACCATTTTCTTGCACCCTTTTTCTAATAATTCCCATATCATAATCTCTTGGTAAAATTACCTTATATTGCATTCCAATCATGTTTATCACTCACTTTCGTTCTTATATAAATTATGATAATTCGGGAATAAAGCACTGTAAAATAGGTATAAATTATGCCTGATATCATTTATAATGATATCCAATAAGGGGTTGAAATGAATGGAAATAAATGATCTTATCATATTTAAAGAGGTAGCAAATGAAGGTTCAATCAGTAAAGCTGCAAAAGAACTAGGATATGTTCAACCAAATGTAACTGAAAGAATAAAAATATTAGAGCAAGAATTAGGAACACAGCTACTACATAGATATAACAAAGGTATTTCACTATTACCATCAGGTGAAATGTTGCTAGATTACACAAATAAAATATTAAATTTAGTAGATGAAGCAAAAAATGAAATTAAAATGTACGGTAATTCTTATCGAATAGCGACATCACAATCTATTTTGTCAAATTATTTAAGTATGCGTATCAAAGAGAATTTCAGAAATTATCAAATATACATGGAAAATAGTAGTCACCTGCAACAATTATTAAAGAAGCAAAAAGTTGATTTGGTCATAACTTATGGAATTTATTCCGATCCAGCATTTCAAAAAGTATTCAGTACAACTATTTCTATAGGGTTACTAAAAGCAAAAGGAAAATCTAATATTGACTATTCAAAAGAGTACTTTTTTGTTAGCAATGATAAAC
Source organism: Heyndrickxia sp. NPDC080065 (assembly GCF_050281185.1). Taxonomy (NCBI): domain Bacteria; kingdom Bacillati; phylum Bacillota; class Bacilli; order Caryophanales; family Bacillaceae; genus Heyndrickxia; species Heyndrickxia sp. NPDC080065. Next base: position 165,422 of record NZ_JBNNWS010000011.1, read on the forward strand.
AATGTCCCTTTAGAAACTATACAATTGAATTCATGAAGGAAAATAATCTCTCTAAAAACCAACTTCAACTGTTAGATTCTTATTCACTTATAGAGGAATACATCACTGAGGGGAATGGGATAGCTTTTTTACCTATTAACAATGATAGATTAGAAAAAATTGAGGAAGTACCAATAGAAAAATTACCTATAAATTTTTTTACAATTCGAGAATCAAAAAAAATGATTCCAAGGGAGCTATTTGATTGATAAATGAGATTTCTTCCAAAATATTACTTGAAAAGAGTACAATTTATGCAACATTCTTTAATCTGCTTTTCAAACATCAGGTGTTCTTTTTATGTTGGAGACAAAAAAATCCCCCTGTAGACAATCATATCTAAAGGGGGATAAAGCTTCGTAACAATTGCGACTTTATTCAAATCATCACCTTTATTTCAAATTCACACTATCATATTCAGGGAGAGTCAGTAAACCAGGCCTTATCTAAATTTCATAAAAGTTGATGGCTAAATTATAAAGCTTCACACAGTGTGAAGGTCAAGTTTTTTCGTATTATATAATTAGCTTTTTTTATAGTAATACCAACTTCAGTGACATATTCATCTTTATCTAATGTAATAAATTCATCTGTATAATATTTTTCCATAAAAGGGCGATCAAATTGATACCCATTCGTGTGAGCCCAGTCATATAATGCCTCACACGGCGTGAAGCTCAAGTCCACTGATTAAAAGTGAAAATGATTTAATTTGTATGGGCTTCATAGAGCTAATTTATCTAATTGCCAATTAAAAAAAAACTCCAAGTCCTTGAAGGGGTGTCGCTTATCAAGAGGAGAAGTTTTAAGCATATTAAATAATTTGTTATAATTGTCTTATTCTAAGTAAAGGAATGAATCTAATGAAAAAAGCTGTCAAATTAGCCTCCTAAATTTAATCTAGTATTTAAATTTTAGGAGGCGTTTTGAAGATGAAATTCAATAGAATTGATATAAATTGTTGGGAACGAAAAGAAATTTTTAATCATTACCTGAATCAACAAACGAGCTTTAGTATAACTAGAGACATTGATATTAGTGAACTTTATCGAATGACAAAAGAAAAAGGATATAAATTCTATCCTGCATTCATTTTTTTAGTTACTCAAGTAGTAAATTCAAGTAAAGCTTTTAGAATGTGCTTTAATTCTGAAGGAGAATTTGGATACTGGGATAAACTAGATCCTATGTATACTATCTTTGATAAAAAATCAGAGTTATTTTCAGCTATTTCGACAAATGCAAATGGAAACTTTAAAAAGTTTTATGATATGTATGTTTCTGATGTTGAATTATACAATGGTGCAGGAAAAATGTTTCCTAAAACACCAATACCTGAAAACGTCGTTAACATTTCTATGATTCCATGGACTTCCTTTACTGGTTTCAACTTAAATATAAATAACAACCCTAATTATCTCTTACCAATTGTCACTGCAGGTGGATTTATCAATAAAAACAGTTCAATTTATTTACCGCTATCTTTACAAATTCATCATTCTGTCTGTGATGGTTACCATGCAGGAGTGTTTATGAATAGCATTCAGTCGCTCGCTAATAATCCTCATGAGTTACTTAGATAAAATTAAACACCGACTAAGTGAAATTAGTCGGTGTTTAATTTTGGGGTAGTCTGCTCCTTTAGCAAGCCATTTAAGAAAACGAGGTAGTCCTTATTTAAGAAATACCCCGTTTTTTCTAACAACCACCTTACTTTTATTTAGATAGCGATTTCTTGTATAGGTTTCAAGTAATTCAATATCAAATATCAACGTTTAGTTCCCTCATAGCTGTTATTGCATGTGCAAATAAGCTCTTACATTGGATATATGCCTTACTAAAAAGCAGATCTACTTTCCAAGATGTAGCTTAGAACCTAAGTCTAACTAAATAACGAAAAACCTTCCTATTTCAGATTAACGGAAGGTTATTTGATTTGATTTTTAAGATTCTCATTGAAAAATATTGAAAAACTATTAGTTTTAGTTAAATCTGTTTTTCCACCCCAAAGCGGGATATGTTCATCCTTTGTCAGCCCAGCTTCCTTCAAAGCAGCTAACTTTTTCGGGTTATTAGTGATCAAAGTAACTGGCTTAGATTGTATTGTTATCGCTTTCCCTGGGTCTGGCTAAGACAAGATTCTATAGAGTTTTTCATATGATTAACGAATGCTGTCACCTCAGACTCCAGTCCTTCCCACTTATCAACATATTCTCCTCGATAGGCTTTTCTGGCTAAGTCGAGTAAAGTCGAATATTCTTTGGGCAACCGAGGTAAAGCCCATTTTGCAGCCACATCTTTTGGAGAAATTTCACCGATAGATACTGTCTGCCACATTCGAGCCAGGGTTAAAATTACATTACGCTCATCACCTTTAATACCCTCAATCAACCCTGGCAAAGACTCCTTAATCGCTTCTCGAATATCTATCATCGGAACGGGGTCAAGTATATCTGAAGCATCAGGACCAAATAGAGAAATACTATTCATTCTTAATTGTGCTAAGACAATAGCCAAATCAGGGTCATAGGTTGGTTCCTGAATTTGTCCTTTCTCAAACTCACTTCTGAGCCACTCACCATAGATAAATTCATTTCTTGGTGGATATCGCCAAGGTACAACATCGTTATGGTTTATAACCGTGACTTCAAGTGGTCTCATAGAATCTGTATTTCCTATCTTTCCAGATATAAGCATTAGTCTTTCTGTTAGTTTTTTTCGAGTTACTTCAGGTAAACTATGATTCACGACCACTAGGACATCTACATCACTGTTAATGCGTAAGCCACCATTTACTGCAGAACCAAATAGATATACCCCGACTATCGAACTACCAAGCAACTCCTCTACGATTTTTAATGCTTGCATCGCTTGCTTTGGTATTTTTTCGTTACTCAAATCGCTCATCAACTTCAAACTCCTCTCCTCTGATTATGTTCGCATAATGTATGTTTATTTTGGTTTCATTAGTATTCAATTAAATGACCGATTACTGAACAAAAGAAACATTTTTTACCATTTTAGTTCATTTATTTAAAAAATAGCTTCAAATATTAATAGTTCTTTAGCTTTACCAAACTAGTATGGTAGCTCGTGTTATGTGATGGACATTCACATCATAAAATTTTTTATAAGAAAGTTTTTTTTCTAATCATTAATTCTGCTATAAGTAGGTTAAGAATCCAGCATAACCAGACTGCTATTGTGTAGGAAGTTCCGTAGGGGAAATTCAATACTTTATACGCAAGAGCCACAATGATATAAATGGTCATATTCGCAAAACAAAGAAAGAAGCTTCGAATCATCCATTGACTATGTAAGATTACGTTTTGTTTTTTAATATTCAAATAGCCAAGGATCGTCGTTCCAATCCATAATGTATCTAATATTAGAAACCCAATTGTACTCAGAAATCCACCTGTTGCAAAGAAAGAGACATAGACTCCCGGAATGAAATTTAAAATGATTGACAAGACATATAAGCGGCCACTCCAACGGTGAAACTTTAAAGATTTAACTCGAATTCTCTTTATGACTCCTAAAGGGCCAGTGAGAAGAGAAATAATGGCCAGAAAAATATGAATACGAATCATTAATACCCATAGGGATTCATTTGCTATAAGTTGATCCTTTCTAGAAATAAATTCATGAAAAGTAGGGTCAACAATAAAATTCTTTGAAAATGTATGCAGTACCCACATGATCGATATGATTAAAATACTTACCCTAATAATTTTATTCATTTTATATACCTCCGTTAAACGTATAAAAAAAATAAACTACGATTTGTCATAAATAAAGACAGCAGCCATTATGAATAAATACGTTATCAAGCCATACGATTATAACTTTAACACGTTATGTAATAATTTTTCCTCGGATTTTTCTGCTAGATTAATAATTTTAATGTTTTTATGAATCATTCCTAACAGGCTGCTGATAAGCACAAGAAGCAGCAGTGCAATCCCTACCCATAAGATTGAAGGATAAGATAAATGCTCTACTATCAGCCAACCTCCAGAGATCATTAAAAGGACTAAAGCACAATGACCAGAACGAGTGAACTCAATACCATTTTTAGTGCTTCTTTCAATTCATTACCTAAAAGTGAAAATAGATTATTAATTGCCTTTTCTTTGCAGTTCCTTCTATGTAAGAAATCAAATAAAACGGAGAGTTTACCAATAGGAGTGGAAATGGTACTTTATCTCTATTCTTAAATCAACAACAGACCGGACCGTTCGGTTTGATAAATTAATCATACACTCGCATAACAATATTTCTACATAAGAATTATTAATTTTTTGTGAACGAAAAGAAACAGAACCAATTGAAGTTAAAAGCCTAATTCTGGTTCTTTTCCGAGTAATATTAATATTAAAATTTTGTTTCATTTTTTGGACACTCCTTCTTTAAGTACATTTTTCTGACTTAACTTAGTTGTGTCCACAAGACTATACTACCATCATTACTATAAATTGAAGTAAGATATCAAAAACACTTCTTAATTTAAAGTTATTTCATTTTTAGATATAATAAGTGTTACACTCGCATATGGAGGAACAAATAAATGGATAAGGTAGATAATACACGTGATCTTATTATTCAAACTTCCTTAGCCTTATTTAATAAAAAAGGCTACAGTCAAACTTCTATCCAAGATATTATGAATGCATCAGGATTACCTAAAGGTGCAATATATAGACGATTTGAAAATAAGAACGAAATTGCTATTGCTGCATTTGAATACTCATTGAGTATTATCTGGGTGCACTTTTTAGAAGGAACGAAATCTAAAGTTATGGCTATAGATAAGATAATAGCTATATTTCATGTTTATCAAGATGCTGTTAATAGTCCACCTGTTGCTGGAGGCTGTCCTTTGCTTAATACAGCAATAGAAACTGACTATGGTTTTCCAGAACTTCATGATAAAGCTGCTGAGACCCTTAATCAAATTATACTTTTTATACAATCTATCATTGATGAGGGGATTCGTTCAAAAGAATTTCTTCCGGATTTGGATTCCTATTCTTTAGCATCTTTTTTATTTTCTACTTTTGAAGGATCCGTTATGGTAAGTCGTTTATCTTTAAATAATGAACATATGCACCATAGTATTAAGCAAATAAAAATAATTTTACAGCACTACTCTGCTAAGAACTAAGGGAATAATATTAAATTCCTCTTGGTTCTTTTTCATTATGTTCATTAAAATGTGATAAATACATGATGGCAAACAAATGATAATCATGTACAATATATTACACAGACCAGACGGTCCGGTCTGTGTAATGATATTTAAAGAGGTGATTATTATGAAAATAGCAATTTTACTTTACGATGGGATTACATCCCTTGATGCAATCGGTCCATACGAAGTATTTTCTGCTACAGCGAAATGTGAAGTGAAGTTTGTCGCTAAGAAAAAAGGGTTAATTAAATTGGACTCAAATATGGGGTATTTGCATGCCGATTACTGTTTTTCTGAAGTAACTTCAGCTGATATTCTTGTTGTTCCAGGTTGCAGTCCGCCAAATTATAAATCTCCAATGAATGATGAAGACACATTAAATTGGATTCGAAAAATACATAAAACGACAAAGTGGACTACATCCGTGTGTACTGGTTCTCTGATTTTAAGTACCGTTGGTTTGTTAAATGGAGTTGAAGCAACCTGTCATTGGGGTTTCTACGACCTTCTTCGTTCTCTTGGTACCATCCCAAGCGAAAATAGAGTGGTTCGTAGTGGAAAAATAGTTACAGCAGCTGGAGTTTCCTCTGGAATAGACATGGCCCTTCAGCTAGTAGCATGGGAATTTGGAGAGGATATCAGTAAATCCGCTCAACTAATTTTGGAATACGATCCTATTCCTCCGTTTGATTCGGGTTCACCAAAGAAAGCGCCAGCTCCAATGGTAGAAAAAATAAGAGGTTTAATGCAGGAACTTGCAAAACAAGAACCTGAAAATTAATTCATAAATTAAGAAGAGAAAGTTGGAAACCTTCACGTTACATTTCAGAAAGGCATAACTTTATTCGTGAAGAAATATTTAGGAGGGGGAAAATGTTAAAAAAAGCTTTGACATTTTGTCTTATGACGATTCTTTGTTTCTATTCTTTACCCTCACATGCTGAAGTTAAAGAGAATCGGACCTGGCAGGATGAGACAATATATTTCTTAATGATTGATCGATTTAACAATGGTGATTCTAAAAATGATCAAAATATTAATGTTCTTGATCCACTTAGTTTTCAAGGTGGAGATTTTCAGGGTATTATTGATAAATTAGATTACTTAAAAGACCTTGGTTTCACCACAGTAATGCTTAGCCCGATCTTTAAAAATGATGATAAGGGATATGATGGATATAGAATCACAGATTTTTATAAAACGGATGAGCATTTTGGGTCAATAAAAGAGTTTAAAAAACTTGTTGATGAGGCACATAAAAGAAACTTAAAAATCATCATCGATTTTCCTACGAATCAAGTAAGTGCAGAAAGTCCTTTAGTTAACGAACCAGATAAGAAGGATTGGTTTAAAGAAAAAGCTGCAGAACATGTTTTTGCAATAGATCAAACTAATCCTAATGTAAATCAATATTTAATTGATGCTGCAAAATGGTGGATAACAAAAACAAATATAGATGGATATTTACTAAGTAATGCAAATCAATCTCCTACTCAGTTTTGGAAGCAATTTTCTAAAGCTGTAAAATCAACAAAAAAAGATTTCTATTTATTAGCGGACATAGATACAAAAGATATTAAGCAAATGAAAAATTATCAACAAGCTGGGATAGATGGGACATTAGATCATCGATTAAATCAGCCATTACGTGATGCATTTTCAACGATAAATCAATCGATGAAACCTGTGCTTGCTATTGAAGAAGAGAATAAAAACAATCTAAATTCCACAGTAATGGGAGCCTTTTTCGATAATCATTACATGAAAAGATATACAAGAGATATGGTTAATAATAATCAATTTCCAGGTACACGGTGGAAATTAGCGTTAACCTATTTATATACTCAAGAACAAATACCAATTGTCTATTATGGTTCTGAAATTGCAATTGATGGGGGCAATATCCCTGATAATCGAAAAATGATGAATTTCAGAACACAAAAAGAATTGATTGATGATATGACAATGATTGGGAGAGTTCGTCAGCAGCAGCCAGCGTTGACAAAAGGATCAATGAAAGTTCTCTATGAAAAAGATGGAATGATTATATATAAAAGGCAATATAAAGATGAAACAAATATTGTCGCAATTAACAATACAAACCAAACACAGGTTGTTAAACTAACAACAGATCAAATAAATAATTATAAAGAAGAATTTAGAGGTTTATTAAATGGTGGGGTTGTTCGTGCAGAGAAAGGAACCTTTAAACTTGCTTTAGACAGAGAATCCGCTGAAATTTATAAGGTTGTAGAAAAAAAAGGTATTAACTTTATGTTTATCGCGGTACTCGTTCTTATTTGGATTGTATTCTTTACCTTTATCTTCATTGTTAAGAAGCGAGGAAATCGAAAATAAAATATGATAGCTTTTAAAGAATAAATCCTGTCTTCCTTAGACAGGATTTATTTATAAGCTAATAATGTATTATTAAATTCTCTATGATTATTTATTTTCAATTCTCTATTAAGGGGGTTTTTTCAAAAAGACCAATGTGGTGAAACACCCATTTTGTTCAATTTCCTTAAAAGTTTTATTCTATACTTTTTAATGATTCAATCATGTTTATTTTGGTAACTTTTCTCCTAAGTAGTAAGTTAGATAGAATGGTAAGTAAGAACGAAAGAATAATAGAAACCAACATGATAAAAATATTTAATTTATCTGGAATTTGTTGATGGGTACTAGACAGTGCCTTTACAACAATCGCATACATATAGCCACTTATCGGTAAAGCTACAATTACCGCAAATGCGGTTAGTATGATGTTTTCAAAAAATATAAGTCTGTTTATCTTATTTTTTTGATAGCCCAATACCTTAAGTGTTGCAAGCTCACGATTCCTTTCATAAATGTTTATGGAAGATATTGTATATATGGCTCCAAAGGAAAGTATCACAGCACAAATAATAAACATGATAAATACAAAACTATTTTGTTTCAAAATATACTGAGCTGATTTCTTTAGATCAGTCCTATCTGCAATGGTATCTACATGAGGATCTAGTTCGAAGAAGTTACGAATGCTGATAAGATCTGCACGGCTATTGGCTTCAACTAAAAGCGAGGTTGGACTGTAGTCGATGTCAAAGCTCTTTAAATAGGCTGGCGTGGCATAAAACGACGGATTCGAATACTGTGTAGATACTTTCAAAACCTTCATATCTACAGATTTATTTTTAAGCTCTGGTGCCGAGAACATTAATTTAATGATATCCCCTTCACGAATATGATATTTGTCCGCGTAAGATTTCGGTACCAGCACTCCATTATTTTCTAAAGAGATCCTATTGTCATTTTCGTCAAAGAAATGAATCAGATTGTTTTCTTTTTCAGTAACAACTAAAGTAGCATTTTCATTTTCATCATCTTTTACAAGTTCAACTGGAAAGGTTGATAAATCGTACTTATTTTTAATACCAGCGGGTAATTTAAATGGATCTGAAGATTTCCCCGTTTTATAGTCTAATCTTAAATCATACGTAAAAACATCTTCAATTTGGTTAGCTACTCTTAGCAAAGCCGTTTGAGTACCAAAAGCAGTTATCAATAAAACAGTACTTACAACAACCCCAATTGAGCTCGCTAAAGCTTTTTGTTTATTTAAAAAGATATTTCTCAAAATGAGTTTATAACTGTAGGAAATATGACTCCAAATACCCGGAATTCTTTCTATGAATATCTTTTTCATCGTCTTTGGCGGTTTAGGACGCAAAGTCTGTGACGCATGTTCTTTTAATATGGATCTACCGCTCAAGTAACAGGAAAGCATCCCAAAAGCGCAAGAGAAAACGATGGGAGGAATGATCGAATAAACAGAAAGCGAGAATTGAATGCCTGGCAAAGAGTATGCCTTTGCATTCGACTGTGATACCAATGGAACAAATACAAAAGCGGAAATTGCGCAACCTATGATTGAGCCTACTATACTTACCAGTATAGGGTATCCCATGTAATGTAACATGATGCTCCTGTTTTTTACACCCAAAGCTTTCATAATACCGACTTGATTTCTTTGAGAATCTATCATCCTCGACATTGTAAGAAATAATATAATCGCTTCGATTAAAAAGAGAACTAAAGGTATAACTTTACTCATCAACTTATTATTATGTATCGTTGCATTTAATTGAGAATAACTGAAAGTCCTTTCTTTACTTATTTGGTTTAAATAAGTAAGTTGTTTGGACTGTACTTCAATTTCTTTACCTATTTTGTCAATATCGTAACCTTCTTTAGCATCAATCATGATTTCATTATAGGAAAAGCCATCTAATATTTCAGGAATGGTCTCTTCACCGATATAAGCTACTCCAAAAGCTTTATGATCTTGTATTTCGTTCTTTTTTGCATGTTCCACATTCTCACACAAGCCGCTAATTGTAAGCTTAAAATTTTTTTCATTCGTGCGTATACTGATTTCATCTCCGACTCGATTGTGATGTTCATTGGCATAATGGGAATCTAGTAGGATCTCTCCCTTTTTCGATGGGATGCTACCTTCAATCACAGTAGGCGTATTGATTTCATTTTTTTCTGGGATCGAATGTATTTTTAATGAGGCTTGATAATCTTTAAAGGATTGCGTGGCATCAAAGGTATAGCGTCCTTCTATTATATTTATTCCTTCAATTTCGCTTAAATTAGCCACGTCTTGTTTGGAAATTTGACTGAAATATACATTTAAGTCGCTTAAATTATGTTCTTTAAAATAAACTTTAGTATAAGCGCTAAGATTGTCGCTCAAAGTTACGAGCCCTGAATAGAAAAAAGCTCCTACTGCAATAACCAAAACAAAGGCAAAGAATTGACCTGCAGATTGTTTAATATCTCTTAATAATTTTAAAAACAATTTCATAATTACCACTCAATCCCTTCAACACTTTGTTTTCCCTCATTAATCGTAACACTTTCTATCATTCCACTTTTCACCTTAATAATTTTATCGGCCATAGGAGCGATTGCGGAATTATGTGTGACCAAAACGACGCACTTTTTCGTTTCCTTGTTCAGATCTTGAAGAAGTTTTAAGACGGACTTTCCTGTAACATAATCCAACGCCCCAGTTGGTTCATCACAGAGTAAAAGTAAAGGATTTTTTGCAACAGCTCTAGCTATAGCCACTCTTTGCTGCTCTCCTCCAGATAGCTGAGAAGGGAAGTTTTTGATGCGATCCGTTAATCCAACTTTATGTAAAATTTCTTTAGCATCCAGATTGTTTTTACATACTTCAGTGGCAAATTCAACATTTTCTAGAGCGTTTAAATTCGAAATTAAGTTATAGAATTGAAATACAAAGCCAATTTTCTCACCGCGATATTCGGTTAACTTTTTTTCATTGAATCTTGTTATTTCTTGATCACCAACAAACACTTGACCTGAGGTAGCCGTATCCATACCGCCAAGTATATTCAAAATCGTACTTTTACCTGCACCACTTGCACCCAAAATAACGACGAATTCTCCCTCTGATATGGAAAAATCAACTCCAGCTAGGGCATTGATTAGCACTTCCCCTATTTTGTATTCTTTCGTTACTTCTTTGAATTCAATTAGCTTTTTCACTTATTACATCTCCTCGAATAGTATTTTTTGAAAATTGGTCTGACGCAATTTCCATTTTTCTAAGTTGATGGAAATAGTCAAACTAAATTTTCTTTTCTAGCATCTTAGACCCTGTCCGTAACGCCATGAATTTATATCTGAACATTACGACAATTCAAACGATACTACCGTCAGTTCAGCGGTACAACTAACGGAATCCTGTTCATAATTCATCTTCCACAACAATAATTATTCTATATGATAGAGTAATCCTAACTCAAATTACTCTATCTGTCAAAGTAAAATTCTAAAAAATATTGACCATTTGTAAATAATAATCTTCATCAAGTAACCTACCTTGTAATTTAATAAAATTTTAATCCATAAATTTATAAGTAAATACCTCGATTGAAGTAATAAAACCGCCAAATCTATGTGACTGGCGGCTTTGTTGTCCTTTCTATACCCGAAGAAATCGTATGAAAGACTTTATTTACAGTTTGTAATTCCTCATGCTCTAGATCCTCACCGGTAACATTATGAACTAGATCTCTTTTACAAATTCTTTAGTAAAATAATAAATTGCTCCGTCCTTTACATTTTACTCTGCCATCAATATTTTACCGATTCGATTAGTACCTATGCTTACTTACCTCTCTAATTACAAAAAAAATAATAAGTAAGGACGGCATATATTAGTAATGTATTATATATGTACCGTCCTTTAAATTGTTTTATTAAATTGAGTCGTTAAAAATCTGCTCGCCCAGGAGTTCTAGGGTATGGTATTACATCCCTTATATTACTCATCCCAGTTATATACATTAAGAGCCTTTCTAGTCCTACCCCAAAACCAGAATGTTTAGTTCCTCCATATCTTCTTAAATCTAAATACCATTGATAATCTTCCTTAGATAGATTGAATTCTTCCATTTTTTTCTCTAAGTAATCCACTCTTTCCTCCCGTTGACTACCACCAATTAATTCTCCAATACCCGGTACAAGCAAATCAACAGCTGCAACTGTTTTACTATCATCGTTATTTCTCATATAGAAAGCTTTTATCTCTTTAGGATAATCTGTGATAAAGACTGGCTTTTTAAACACTTCTTCGCAAATATATCGCTCATGCTCTGTTTGTAAATCAATTCCCCAATCTACAGGATAATCAAATTTAACATTAGCTTCCTTTAGTATTTCGATTGCTTTTGTGTATGTGATAGTTACAAATTCTGAAGTAAGGGCTAGAGTTAATCTTTCAATCAATTCTTTATCAATAAATTTATTAAAGAATTCGATCTCTTCTTGAGCATTATTAAATACATAATCGATTACATATTTAATCAATGCCTCAGCAACCGGTATTATATCCTTTAAATCCGCAAATGCCATTTCAGGTTCAACCATCCAAAATTCAGAAGCATGTCTTGTCGTGTGTGAGTTTTCAGCTCTAAAAGTAGGACCAAATGTATAGACATTTCTAAAAGCAAGTGCAAATGCCTCGGCTGGTAATTGCCCACTAACTGTGAGATTCGTTTCTTTTTTGAAAAAGTCTTCTGAAACATTTACACTTCCGTCTTCATTTTTTGGTAAGTTCTCTAAATCTAAAGTAGTAACACGAAACATTTCTCCTGCTCCTTCACTATCACTACTAGTTATTAATGGAGTTTGTACGTAGACAAATCCTCTTTCTTGAAAAAATTTATGAATAGCAAATGAAACTAAAGAACGAACTTTAAATACTGCAAAATATGTGTTTGTCCGAGGCCTTAAATGAGCAATAGTCCTCAAATATTCAAAAGAATGTCGCTTCTTTTGAAGCGGATAATCTAAATCTGAAGTTCCTTCAATATTTATTTCCTTTGCATGAATTTCAAACTTTTGATGCGCATTTGGAGTCAATACAACTGTTCCTTCAACTCTAATACTTGAACTTTGAGGCAGTTTATTCACTTCATCAAAATTACCTAATTTTTCATCTAAGACAATTTGAACATTTTTAATAAAGGTTCCATCATTTAATTCAACAAAACTAAACGATTTTGATCCTCTTATCGTCTTTATCCAACCCGATAGACTAATCAGTTTGCCTTCATAGTTCATTGTTTGAGTGTACAAATCTTTTACGGATATACTTAACATCAATAATCTCTCCTTATTTTATAAAATCATTTTATAAATGTTAAAATGGCTAATAGAATAATAAGACTTCCAGCAAGTTTATTTACTAATGATAAGTGGGGGGGAATTTTATTCCTAAATATACTTATCAAAAAACTTAGAAATAGCCACCAAATTGATGAACCAATAAATACTCCACCTATCAAAACAATAGCTGTAATTATCGAGCTTGAATCAGAATTAAAACCTAGGCCAGTAAACATTGCTACAAAATTAATAATTGATATGGGATTTGTTATCATTAGGACGAAAGTAGAAAGAAACATTCCAAGTTAAGTTCCACCTTCTAAATTCGCTGCTGTACTAGCTGGTTTCTTAAAAAAAGTATTTATGCCCAAACATAATAAAAATATAGAGCCAAAGAGCTTTATATAAAATTCCTGTTCCAATAGAAAAGATGAAACAACTGTGAATCCAAACGCTGCAATACTTGCATAAATAATATTTGCAGTTACCGCACCAAATCCTGTAATAAAACCAGCCGATTTACCTTTAGAAAGAGTTCTTTGAATGCATAATAAACCTATTGGTCCTACTGGTGCTGAAACAGATAATCCTAGAATAAAGCTCTTAAGAAACAACATAAAAATCACCTCTCAAAATAAAATAAAATAAAAAAAACCTCTCATCCCTAATAAAGGGACGAAAGGTTATCTTCCGCGGTGCCACCCAAAATTGTCTAAAAGACCAGCTTTAATTTAATAAGTACTAACATACTCTCCAGTTTTAACGTCCTGGCTACGTCTAAGCCTACTCTTATAAAATCTAATTTCGGTTAGAGACTCCAAGGTGTTATTCATATATACCTTCTCACTAGGCTCTCACTGTCCCTAGCTCGCTATGGATTATAGTATATATTACTTGTCCTTATCCACGTCTTTTTACATTATATCTAAATTATTTTTGAATTTTATCATACAAAAACTTTTTTAGCAATAGTTCATAGACTTTTCTTATTCTTTCTAAATATCTACAACAATTGAAATCGCAATGGTACATTCTTTGTTGCTTTATATGCTATATTCTAACTAAATTATACAAACGAATGTTCATTTCTGCGGTAATAAAATTTGCAAATTAAAAAAGCAAGGAATCTATTAACTCCTAGCTCTTTAGGTTAGTGGAACAAATGTGATAAGAAACAACCTCTTATTTTATGGGAACCACCTTTTCATACGATAGTCCAAAATAACGATATTTTATTAATACCTCTTGAATCTTATCTTTGTCACTAATTGAAATTGCATAAATCTTATCATTATCCGTAGCAGTCCCGTTATTTGCTTTTTCTAATTGCTTTTGAGTGGTTGTATTAGGTAGGAGCGACACATTTTGTAAATCTTTAAAAATATAACCCTTCTCTTCATTTCCTTCATTGCTGTCTGATATAGTGAATCCCTTTAAAGGGGTACTTATTTGTAATTTTAGATTTGAAGGTTTAACCCTGTTGTTTATAAGGACTTCTTCAATATGAATTTTACTAAAATTGCTTTTATTTCCGACCTCAACTAATAAAATATGTTTATTGTCAAAAGTTGAAGTTGCAATTGCCCCAACATCTAGGGGATCACTGTTTTTTAAGTAAGCAAAAACGCCACATAAAATAATTAATATTAATACAGCAGCAATAACTATTTTTTTCATCATATTCCCCCTATTTAAACTCCCTAATTTCATCTGTATGTCTAAAGTTCATTCAAATTGTCTTATTTCTAATACAAAACATAAATTTATAAGTGTTAATTTGAAGCCACATAATGAAGTGTTATTGGCTCATTGTTTTCCATTGTTGCTTTATATAAACTAATTTCCCCTGACGGAGGCATTGAAGCTGCAGAATGAACTTCAAAATTTTCATTTAATGAAATGGTCCAAACAGCTTGATTATTTTTCATTAAAACAACAGCAAGTGTTCCAAACTGGACAATATTTTCCCAGTCAAATTTTTCAACTTCACCATTATTCACAACTGTAATTCCTTCTGTATTACTTATGACCTCCGCATTTTCACTTCTCCATTGTCCGTGAAGTTCTGCACCTACATAGTAATAAGAATGTCTTCCGCCACGATCACCATAAGTTCCGATATACTGATGGATCGAATGATCACTTGCTTTGTATGTTACTGCCGAAATATCTTTTGCTAACCATTTTACCTTAAATGCTCCGACTGTTTTATAGGGCAAGCTTTCTTTAGGACGTGCTAAAATCCCATAATATGTTCTGTAGTAAATTGCCTCACCAGTCTTTGTATTTTCTTTAATAGACAAAACATGTTTAAAATCAGGTGAAATACGAACAATATTTTTTATTTGATGATTGCTTTTAAAAAGCAAAACTATATTAACAATAGTGAATATGACAATGATACATGCACCAAACCATTTCCACATTTTGGTAAGTGTAACAAGAAGAAGAACGGCTATACTTAAACAGATAACTATAAAAATATTAATCATATAAAATATCCGATTATCACTATACTCAACGTTATATCTCGAATGTAAGAATAAGAAACCCATTTGTACACTGAAAAAGACAATTGTGAAAAGAAAAAGTGCCCATCCCCATATTTTTTTCATTTCAACGTTGTTCTGTTTCATTTGGTTCTACCTCCGTTACAAATTTCCATGTTTCCCCTTTATCCTTTGAAAGGAACATGCCTTTTACTTTCCCTCCTTTATAGTCACCATTGGGTCCTTGGTTAATTAACATCGCCAAATGATCTCCTTCTTTCATTGGAGTTTCAGCGATAACAAAGATTTTATTATACTTCGCTGGAATATTAATTTTTGCTTCACTCCAAGTATGTCCTGCATCTTGAGTAACATGAAGTTCAGGTTTATCAGGATTAATTGTTCCAAACGATAAAAAGCCTGTGTTTTCATCAACAAAGCCTCCATCTGCAATTAATCTTGTTACATTTGAATTGTTTGTTTCTCTCCAAGTTTTACCACCATCATGAGTCAAATATACATTCGAACCTTCCTGTGACATGGTACGTCCACCTGAAATAATAACGTATCCGAAGTGATCATTAAGAAATGAAACTTTTCTGAAACGGATTCCGAGATAACGTTTTGAAATAATAGAATCATTCCAAGTTTTCCCTTGATCAAGTGAAGTAGTTAATATAATTTTTTGATGATCCCATCTGCCTCCATCCGTATGTAAAAATGAAACACGATTTTTCGTGAGTATGTAGCTATTTTCAATAAGCTCTTGTTTACTCCCATTATAATCCCCATCAAATAATTGATCTTTTCCAATTGGAACTTCGATCCAATTCTTTCCTTTATCAAATGTGATGTTTAGCTGATCGTTCTGTAATGAATAATCGATGGGATGTTCTGCATATAAAGTCTGTTGTTGTGCCGGCTCATTTTGTATATGCTTTTCTTGCACATCATTTGTTTTGGCTAGCTGCGGGTATGTAGTATTAGTGGCTATTTGATAAAAGATTATGGCAATGATTAAGCAAATCATCATTAAACTTGCTGCACCAATGATAAAGTTTTTCACTGTAAAAACCCCTTTTTGTGCTTATAAATATATCGATTTTTAATATGACTTTTTGTTTTATAGCATACTTTATTTTTCATGCAGATGAATAGTTTCATTTTTCTTTAATAAATTTATGTAATAATACTAAAATTCAGGAATTTTATAATCTAAAATGATGATAAAATTAGAATAATGGTCTTAAAATCACTTCTTCAATATTGACATACAAGGAGGTTTTGCGATGCATTATAAACGGTCATCTTTTGTCTTTAAATTAATTTGGGTTGTTGGTTTAATTGGTTTATTAATAATTGGTCATTATTTTGAACAGATTATTAAGCAAAACATTCAAGCATCTTTTAATTTTCTCCCACAAATTTGGTTCAATACCACTTTACCGTTTTTGTTTGGTGTTTACATTTCCATACTTCTGGTAAAATCATGGTCAATTAAAGTTAATATACCATTATTTCTTTGCGTAACCGTTCCATGTCTGCTTATTTCGTTCTACACTCCATTCGTATACACTCTCGCCTTTACAACAACTGTATCATCTTTCTTTAATATACCTGTTTTGGTTTGGCTATTAGACATAAATTCTTATGGAATCGCTTCAATAGTTGCTGGATTAACCTTAAGTATGAGTCTATTTGGAGCTGATAGAGAAGCGAAAAACTAATTCAGAAGTTAACTAAAAGATTGAACATAAAAAGTCTGACAAAGCTTAATGAAAAAGTAAATAGACGAGAATTAATTGGCTAATTATGTAACGTAAGTGAACTTTTAATACGAAGAAATTCATCGAATTACGTACGTTTTTTCAATACTTGCAAAAAAAACACTCTTCAATCTTAACATTGTGAAGTGACCCCATAAAGTTAGACAGGTTTTTTCGGTTAGGCAGCTTGTTGGGTATGAGCTCGGTATTGTACTGGGCTCATGCCTTTTAATTTTG
>NZ_JBNNWS010000012.1:0-182588 GCF_050281185.1 Heyndrickxia sp. NPDC080065
GGTCAGCATACATCCAAAAAGGTAAAAAAGTAAGAAAAATATCAAAAGGGGTTCGGAATGTGACCATTTCGAACCCCTTTTGTCTACAATCTGAAAAGACCGATTGTTTATCGGTCTTTCCTAGTAATTAATTGATTTAGACTTTTCTTGTTGGTTTAATTCTCCATTTTTTAAAGAACAAATCCTATCTAACATACCAAAAAACTGATTATATTTTGATAATGTTTCATTATCATCAACTTTATGACCAGATTTAAAGAATAAAATATTTCCTGTTCCATTATTAATTTGATTTCTTGCTTCGAGAATTCGTTTTAAGTTTTTAGCAGTCCCAATACTTCCAGAAATAATATCCACTTCTTCAGGAAATATTTTCTTTATACTGTTTTCAAAATAAGGGAAATGGGTACATCCAAGAACAATCGTTCCGTATTGCTTTAAATCAAACAAAGATAGTCTCTCTTTTAAATAAGGTACAACTATCTCTTCTCTAAATTCAAAATTCTCAGCGAATTGGACAAGACCTGGAAGAGGTAGACTTTCGACAATATCGTGATGGTCTATACTTTTCACAAGGTTATGAAATTTTTCTTCTCTGAGAGTCAAATTTGTTGCCAACACTAATACCTTTTTTCGCTTTCCCTTACAGCTTTGAACAGCAGGTTTTACAGCTGGCTCAATACCCAAAATAGGGAAGTCATATTTTTGTCGAAGGTCATCCACTGCGATACTGGTTGCAGTATTACAAGCAATAACTAAGGCTTTGATTCCTTGATTAGCCATAAAGTCAACTGCATTAAATATATATTCCCTTACCTCTTCTTTTGGTTTTTCACCATATGGAACGTGTAAGGTATCCGCATAAAATATGTAATCTTCATTCGGCAAAAGCCTTAATGCTTGATGAAGTACAGTCATTCCACCTATTCCAGAATCAAAAAAACCTATTTTCATTACTTTCACTCTTTTCCCATATTAATGCCATTAACCACTTATTTATATTACCACATTTTTTATTTACTCCTTAATTCTTCTCAATAAACTGAATGATTAGGTTTAGTAAACATAGAAAACGCACAGCAAACCATTTACTGTGCGTTTTTATGTGAATTCACTTAAATTTTGATTGCTAAATAAGGTGCGAATTGATATGTGAATTGGTGTTTTGCACCCCGCAACCGAACCCGTTATATTTTTCACTTTGACTTTTTTAGAGGAAAATTTGTCCGTATAAATATAGTGGTCAGAGCATCTTTTCGTAAATTAAATTCATTATATATTTATTAGGAATTTGAATAGTACTAAAAGCTTTTTAGATCATAGCTATACCATTTTGTATTTCTTTTAATACTTCTTCATCCGTTTCTTTATTTTTTGCCTTTAGTAAGGATTCTTTCGCTTCGATACCACCAATTTTACCTAATGCCCATGCGGCCGTTCCACGCAGCTCAGGTCTGGGATCATCTGTAAGCACCTTAATTAAATTTGGAACCGCTGATACTTCTTTAAAGTGAGCAAGAGCAATTATTGCATTTCTTTGTATCGGTTTTTTCCCCCGCCATGATCCAGACATCGGTCCATAATTTTCTTTAAAATCACGATTACTAATACTTAATAATGGAACCAATTTTGGCTTGGCTTTTTCAGGATCCGGCTCCATTTCCTCGTGAAAATGAAAGTCCATTCCTTTATTTTTAGGACAAATGGTTTGACATGTATCACAACCGTATAAACGATTACCCAATTTGACTCGAAACTCTTCTTCTAAAAATCCTTTTGTCTGTGTTAAAAAGGCAATACAGCGCTGTGCATTGAGTTGACCACCTTGCACTAAAGCACCTGTGGGACATGCATCAATACACTTATTACATGACCCACACTGATCTTCCATTGGTTCATCTGGTTCAAACGGAAGACTGGTAATCATTTCGCCTAAATACACGTAAGAACCAAATTCAGGTGTTATAATTGAGCAGTTTTTCCCGCTCCAACCGATCCCTGCTCTCTCCGCAACAGCTCGGTCAACTAATTCACCTGTATCAACCATAGACTTAAATCTTGCTTGAGGAGCTTTTTCCAAGATAAATTGTTCAAGAAGCTTTAATTTTTCACGTAAAATCGCGTGATAATCAATTCCCCATGAGGCTCGACAAAAAATGCCGCGTCTATCCCCTTTTTTTCCTTGTGGAGCACCGCTCATTTTTGAAGGATAGGCTAGCGCTATTGCGATAATTGATCTTGGCTCATCAAAAATTAGTGAAGGTTTTACACGTTTCTCAATATCCTTTTCCTCGAAACCGGATTGATATCCGAGCTCTTGCTGACGGATTAATCTATTTTTCATTTCAGTAAATGGAGCTGCCGTAGTGAATCCAATCTTATCAATTCCAATGGTCTTACTGTATGAAATAATTTCATCTTTTAATTGTGTCATATTCATTTAGGTACCTCCTTTCTTTTTTAGTATTTATATATATCTTGTTTAAGGACTTTTTTCTTAGAAAGTATTAACAGAATAATTTTCCGTACAATAAAAAAACGCAATACCCCGTTCTTCATGGAAACGAAACACTGCGTTAATCGCAAAATTATGTATGGAGCGGGTGATGGGAATCGAACCCACGACAACAGCTTGGAAGGCTGTAGTTTTACCACTAAACTACACCCGCATTAATTATTTTAAAATAAACTTGTCCTTTAATCGACTTTTTTATTATACTAAGTTCTTTCTCATTTTTCAAGTGTTTTTTTATTTTTTTATTGCTTAATGTGAAATTGCTTTGTTAAACCATGTGTTATTCTAAATAAAATCCTGTGGAGCAAGCGTTCAGCTAGTTATACTTACGTATATAAATCGCTGAACGCATGCCCCACAGGAAAATTTACAAAGTCAGAAAAATTTACAGAAAACTGCATTTTTCATTTTATGCTTCAATCGTTTCTTTATCAGGGATATGACCTGACTTTTGAACCTTTGTCTCTAAATAAAAAGAATTATAATCTGATTTATCTCCCCATAAAGGAATATGTTTATCAGAAACTAATCCATATTCTTTTAATGCCGCAAGCTTCTTTGGATTATTCGTAATCAATGTAACCTGTTTTGAACGAAGTGCTTGAAGCACTCGAATGGCCTCATCATATGAACGGCTATCATCTTTAAATCCTAATGCTGTATTCGCCTCGACCGTATCGAAACCCTCTTGTTGCAAAAGGTAGGCTAATGATTTTGAAAATAGCCCAATTCCCCTGCCTTCATGGTTAGCAAGATAAAAAATAGCTCCGCTTTTATTATCGACAATCATTTTCATTGATTGCCTCAATTGGTAACCACAATCACAGCGCTTGCTTCCAAATATATCCCCCGTATGGCAAATACTATGAAATCTAATTAATGCATCCTCTGATTCTTTAAAGTTTCCATAAACAAGAATAGAAGATTGCTGTAAGGAAGCTAAATCATAGGTTGCTAATGAATCGAGAATTTCCTCTTTAGTAACCGTATTTTCTAAAACTAGCCATGTATACCAATGAAAATGGACAACCTGCTCATCTAATTGAACGGGCAAATTGATCGGTCCAACTAAACAAATATCCTTCTTATCTGGCTGTGAAATAATGTTCATTTTATCTATAAGAAGATGTTTAACTTCTGATGAAATCATTGTTTTCTCCTCTTTTATGATCATATTCTATAACGTAAAGCAAGTTTATTATAAGAAATAATATGGGTCAAGGAAATAGTTCTTCCTTGACCTTCAAGGAGAATAATGACGTTACTAAATATGAAGCAATATTTTTGCTAATGTAAAATAAATAATCAAACCTGTTCCATCGACTAAAGTCGTAATAAACGGACCAGAAACAACAGCAGGGTCAATTTTCAATTTATGCAGAATCATAGGTAAAATGGCAGCTACTGTTGATGCCCAAATGACAATAAATAGAGCGGATATGGCTACAACAGCACCGATGTTAATGTCTACTCCTAGAAAAAATGCTCTTATTAGTGCAACAACCCCCATTGTAATACCAAGAAAAAAACCAGTTGCTACTTCTTTTCTAAAAACTTTAAACATATCATTAAATTGTACTTCTCCGACTGCCAAGGCACGAACTAATGTCGTTACGGTTTGTGATCCAGTATTACCGCCTGTTCCTATTAACAAGGGAACAAAAAAGGCTAGAGCAATTTGCTCAGATAATGTGTCTTCATAATGTCTTAGTACTGTACCTGTATAAGCTTCTGCAATAAATAAAATTAATAACCAGCCAATTCTTTTTCTAAACAGACCCCAAATAGAGTTTTTAAAATACGGCTCAGCTAATGGCTGGCTTCCACCTAGCTTTTGAAAGTCTTCTGTTGCTTCTTCATGAATAACATCAATCAAATCATCAACGGTAAGAATTCCAATCATTCGCTGATCATGGGCTACTACCGGTATAGCGACAAGGTCATAATTTGATAAAATATCTGCAGCTTCTTCTTGATGTATATCAACTGTTACCGAAATAGGGTCTTCTTGTATAATTTCTCCTAACTTTGTTCCTGACTTTGCTAAAATAATTTCTTTCAACGAAACAACACCAACAAGCTCTCCACGGCTTCCTAACACGTAAATGTATGAGACAATCTCCGCCTCATGACCAACTTTTCTAACGTGCTGCAATGCTTGATCAACCGTCCAATTAATTCTTGCTGCAATATAATCAACTGTCGCCAACCTTCCTGCCGTATTTGGTTCGTAATTCATAAGTGTATTAATTTTTTTTCGATAATCATCAGGCAAGAATTCCATTAATTTTTTTGCCTGATGCGGGTGTATCGATAAAAGCAAATTTACAATCGTGTCACTAGACATCTCATTTAAAAGTGATGAAGTAAATTTATCCTTTATACGATGCAAAACTTTATACTGTAGCTCTGGCTCTAAATATTCAAGAATCTCTGCCCCTAATTGAATTGGAACAATCGAAATAAACACTAATTGTTCATCTTGTTCTAATTCTACTAATATTGATGCAATATCATATGGTTGTAAATGAGATACAAACTCATTAATATTTTCTAAATTTTTTTCTTGTAAAATTAATTTGAGTTCATGGATTTTGTTTTCCATCATCTTTCCTCCATTCATCTTACTTACTTCGATGCAGTGAAAAGAGTTCTCAGTGATATGAAAGACGAAGACTGAAAAGCCACTTCACAATCTGCACGATTTACTATATTTACATGTAACATACTGGGCCCCTCGTCCATCAACATCACCTCCAAGATTAAGGAAAAACAAAAATAGCCTTTATTTCTCAACAAGAAGAAATAAAGGCGTTTTGTGATCATCAAAGAACCGTAAAAGCTACAATGTTTCATAAATAAACAAAGCTTTTATGGTTATCACCAGTTTCCCTCGTTGAGCTTTAGCACTGTATAGCATAGGTTTAATAACCAGCTACGTTAAGAAAGACCTTATCTCGACCTTTCCTGTTGACCCATTGGCGTCTCTCGACATTTTTGGGCAGCAGCGTTTCTCTATACAGGAGCCTCACCTAACAGAACTTAGATTAACTATTAAGCTATTTACACTATATGCTTCATTTTTTAAAACGTCAACAGCATTTGTCCTATATTCCTATTTTTAAAGAAAAATTTACATTTTTCATGTTTTAGTAGAATAATTAAGATTGTATTTTAAATTTACATAATTTTGTATACTATAATCAAAGACCATATCTTGGAGTGGGTAGCATGAGGAAAGATTCATCGAACTTTTATTTACATGAAAAAAGCAATGAATTTTATTGGGAAGGTAATGGACAGCTTTCCATTAAAACGTTTACCAATGGAAAAGCACATTACAAAACGAATAAAGGCTTCTTTGCAGTTGAGGAGGATAGATACCTCCTGCTAAATGAAGGACCATACACGATTTCTATTGAAGAAGATAAGGAAGTTGAGTCATTTTGTATTTTTTTCAAAGATCAATTTGCAGAGGAAGTTTTAAGAACTATATATGATTCTACCGAAAAACTGCTTACCGATCCTTATAAAGATAACACTCCAATTGGTTTTTTTGAAAAAACATATCAAAGTACTCTCCTATCGAATCAAATTCAACTATTTAAAAACAATCTGTCAATGTTTCAAAATGATTTGTTATGGAAAGAGGAACAGTTTTACAAATTGATGCAAACCGTTATCGGTGTACATCAAAATACATTGAAAGAAATATGTTCTTTAAGTGCACTAAGAGCCTCTACCCGTGAAGAGATCTATCGAAGGATAAATATTGCACACGATTATATTCGAGCATTTTATCATCGACCGATCACTCTTCAAGATATTTCAAAAATTGCTTGTTTATCACCGAACCATCTTTTAAGAAACTATTCCGAAGTTTTCGGGAGCTCACCTCATCAACACATAACGGAATTAAGACTTTTAAAAGCAAAGAAACTGCTGAGAAATTTAGAATACAGCATCACTGATATTACCTTTGAAATAGGACTTAACAACCCTGTTTCTTTTAGTAAAATGTTTAAAAAGCATGAAGGTATGTCTCCAATGCAATATCGAAAAAAAGTGATTATGGATAAGAATTAATGGTATCTCTGTTTTATCATAAAAAGAGAAGAAGAATTTTAGAGGAGAGATGAAATTGGAAACAAACACAATACAAAAAGTAGGACAAATAGGTGTTCCTGTGAAAAATTTAGACCATGCTATTTCCTTTTATAAAGATAAATTAGGACTGACTCTACTATTTAATACGGATAATATGGCATTCTTTGATTGTAATGGTCTTCGCCTTCTACTTAGTCTTCCTGAAAAGGAGGAGTTCGCTTATTCTAGTTCAGTTATCTACTTTCAAGTAGAGGATATAAAGAAATCATATGAAGATCTAGTAAGTAAAGGCGTCACATTTATTGATGAGCCCCATTTAGTTGCAAAAATGGGACAAACAGAAACCTGGATGGCATTCTTTCATGATTCAGAAAAAAATACTCATGCATTGATGAGTGAAATACAAGTATAAAAAAGAAGAATCGAAGGATACAAAAGTATCCTTCGATTTTTTATTGATTTATATTCTTTTAGTGAATTGAAACTGGTTCTCTTATCCCATATTTTTAATAAAGGCTGTTTTTGTAAACTTTGTTGCTCTTGAACAAGGAGTGGTTGATTTCCACTCCAGGATGCTCGCTTTCCGCGGGGCTGGCGGTGAGCCTCCTCGGTGCACGCCTCCTGCGGGGTATCACCTGTCCCGCTGATCCCGCAGGAGTCTCGCACCTTCCATTCCAATCAACCCGTATATCAACAGTTTGCGTTTTCAAAAACAACAATCTTTTAAAGAAGAGCCTTAATAAAAACCACTTTTAAATAATTACCTTCCGGAAACTCCTTAATTGTTCGGAAATCATCTGGTAATGAAAATTCCTCTAAAAGCTTGTATTTTTTGCCCATTTCTTTGAATGCTGTATCAATAAATCCTTTAAACTTGCCCATTCCAAAAGAGCTGCTATTTGTTGAGGCTACAATAACGCCATTCTTTTTCGTTATTGCTATCGCTTCTTTTAGAAGGTTTTTATAATCCTTTTCTGCACTAAACACATACTTCTTGGACCTTGCAAAACTTGGCGGATCAAGGATCACCATATCAAAAGATAGTTGTTTTCTCACAGCATATTTGAAATAATTGAAAACATCTTCAACTATGATATCCTGTGCTTCATAATCGACTTGGTTAATACTAAACTGTTCGATTGTCTTACTTAAGCTTCGATTAGCTAAGTCCACGCTCGTAGTTTTTTCAGCACCGCCTAGAGCGGCGAACACCGAAAATGCGCCCGTATAGGAAAATGTATTTAATACCGTTTTTCCTTTCGCATATTTATCTCGAATGGTTCTTCTTACATCTCTTTGATCTAAAAATACCCCAACCATGGCACTTTCGTCTAAATATACAGCAAAATTTACACCATTTTCCTTAACAATGATAGGAAATTGCCCTCTTTCACCGGTAACAAAGTCGTCATCTTCTATGTATTTTCCTTTAGTATCAAATCTTTTCTTCTGATAAATGGCCTTGTATTCAGCAATATTTTTCAACGTATTAATAATTAAATCCCGGAATTGGTAAATTCCTTTACTATACCATTGGATTAAATAGTAACCATTAAAGTATTCTATCGTTAATCCGCCTATTCCATCACCTTCACCATTAAAAACACGAAAGGCATTTGTGTCCGGATCGTTATAATAATGCTCCCTCTGTTTAAATGCCTGCTGTATTTTCCTGTCAAAAAAATGCTGGTTGAACTGATCATTTTCTTTTTGACTAAGGATCCATCCATAACCCTTGTTTTGTTTGCCATAATATCCTTTAGCAATAAATCTGTTTTGTTCATCAACAAGGCGAACAATGGCACCTTCTTCATTCAGATCATTTAAATTAAGAATGGCCTCCTTCATAATAAGTGGATAACCATTTCTGTATTTATTAACAAATTTCGACTTCACTTTTAAAGCAATTTCTTTTTTCATTTTTTCATCCTTTTTTCTTTATATAAAAATTTTCGAATCAGATGCGGAATCTAAACTCTAATATACATCTCTTTTTGTAAAAACAACAAACGAAACAACTAATGAAAGAAGAAGCCAGATCAAAAGAACTAGCATAGAGAAACCTAAAGTCATCCCTTCAATTGGAGGACTTGAACCATTCACATAATTAGTCAGCTGTAAATTGACCATAAATAAATATTTCGCACTTTCCCAAGAAGAAACCATATTTATTAGTATAGCACCTGCAATTAACGAGGACAGCATAATCCCCATTACCGCTGCCGTACTACGTAAAAGTACCGACAACATAAACGTTAAACTTCCAACGACGACACAAACAAACCAAACAAGGCCAAATTCCATTAATATATATTTCCATTGTGGAATAAGGTGGACATTGGAAGTAATTAATTCATCACCACGAGTAGAAAAGCCCGTCAGCATTGGCATACTCCACCCACCATAGCCAAATACTATGCCTGAAATAAGAAAAGCGAGAATCGCCACACACAGTACGATAAAAGAAATCGAATACAACATGGCAATATATTTACTCAGTAATATTTTCCACCTTTTAACGGGCCGGGTTAAGAGAAGTTTAATGGTACCTCCGCTTGCTTCAGATGAAACGAGATCAGCTGCCACGACCATGACTAATAAAGGCAATAACAAACCGATCGAATTTTCAGCGAAAACTCTCATAAAAGTAGGAGCTCCGGGAGTATTAGGATTGATGTTATGATCAAGATAGTATTGTTGCTGCCCCAACCTGATTCTTAAATATTTCTCAAAATCATTTGGAATCCTGCTGGAAGCAAGTCTGTTTTGTATATCAACAATCTCTTGCTGAAGCTGAACTCGCCAATCAGTCGTCCCCATCTTTTCTTGTGTTGTCTTTACCTGCTTATATTGAGCGTAAGTGAATATTGGGACTAGGAAAGCAACGATTAATATGATAACGAACAGCCGCTTCTTTCGAAAAAGCTTTAATTGTTCATTATAAATTAAATTATTCAATATTATTTCCTCCCGTCATTTCTAAGAATAAATCTTCTAAAGCGGGGAGCTTAGTTTTAATTTCATTCACTTTTATATTTGCATCAACCAACTTTTTATTCCAATCAGGTATATTCTCTGCAACATTCGGAGTGATTAAAGTATTGTCTTTCCCATCTTTCACAATCGTCTCCTCTTCTAATAACTTTCTTGCTTTTTCTAATGGATCTACCTTCCAAATTACTTGTTCTTGTTCAGCAAGCAGGGATTCAACGAAATCTGTTCGAATAATTTCTCCCTTAGTAATGATTGCCACCCGGTCACATAATAATTGGATTTCACTAAGTAAATGTGAAGAAACAAGAACACTCAATCCTTCTTCTTTTGCTAAAAAGCGAATAAACTCTCGCATTTCTCTTATACCAGCTGGATCAAGACCGTTTGTCGGTTCATCTAAGATAAGGAGATGAGGATTTCCTAATAATGCCTGAGCAATCCCTAGTCGCTGACGCATGCCAAGAGAATAGGTTTTTACACGATCATGAATACGATTTGTTAATCCCACTAATTCCGTAACTTTATGTAGACGTTCTCTCGATATAGAAGGATCCATCCTTGCAAAGTATTCAAGATTTTCCCAGCCGGATAGATAGGGATACATTTCTGGATTCTCAACGATACACCCAAGATTTTTCATGGCATCTTTAAATTCTGTTTCAACATTTTTCCCAGAAATATAGATGGCTCCAGAAGTTGGCTTAATTAACCCAACCAGCATCCGAATCGTAGTCGTTTTTCCTGCTCCATTTGGCCCCAAGAATCCAAATACTTCACCAGGTAATACTTCAAAATTTAATCCTTTAATGATTTCTTTCTTCCCGATCGTCTTTCTTAAATCCTTTACTTGAAGTGCAGGCACTACTTTCATTTTGACTTCTCCTCGCTAAATGTAATAAGGGAAGCAACCCTCTCACCAATTAACTTATATCCCGCAGCATTCGGGTGGAATTTATCATTAAATAAATAATCATTTACATTCAGTTCAAACATATCAAATGTTGGTACGTAAACGATTTTTTTATAGTTTGAAGCAAGATTTGCAGAATCAAAATTCCATTGTCTCACTACCTCAGAAGTGAGCTTTGATTCTTCCATATCAATAAAGGGGTTGTATAATCCAATATGGAAAATGGTTGCTTTATTATTAAATGAACGAATGGTGGCATATATCTGTTTAAGATTTTCAAGATAAGGCTTCTCTAGTTTCTTCCCAAAGTTCAGATTTAAATTGAATAGTGCTTGTCCTCCTTGAAAAAGATCATTCCCACCTATCGTTAACAGAATAAGATCCGCATTCTCTATTTGACGTTGAATTTCTCCATGTTTCAATTGAGAGAGAAGCTGTTTTGAGGTTTGTCCTTTAATCGCACTGTTCGTTAACATCAATTTCTTGCTGGACTTTTTCTTGAGATCATCCATCAAATAACCAATATATCCCTTCCCTTCAGGATCCCCGGTTCCCCGAGTTAACGAATCACCTAATGCAGCAATGTGAAATTGTTTATTATTTTTAGATTCTGGAGTGATCTTCTTTTGTATCTGATTCGGAACATTCGTACTTTTTGCCTCGATCCATTGATTCTTCATTACCAAGCCTAAACCTAAAAGACAAAACAGAGCAGAAACAATAGAAACGAATGAGATCATCGTAATCAAATGTTTTTTCATTTAACCATTCCTTCCCATAATTATTTTAGGTTCTTTTCTTAAAACCTTATTGCTAAAAAGATATTAATCACTTAAGGAATAGTACCCTTTCGGAAAACAGCTAATTTTAAATACAGAATACCAAAGTAAAGGATAAATTTGAAATTTGATTTTCACTACTTTTAGAAAATATTTTGGTTATATGTATATTGTTTGTATATATATGTACAAATTTAGCATATATAGCTAACTTCTATTTCACGTAATTTTGTAACTATTTTGTTATTTTTTCGTCGTATATTGAAACTAAGATAATTTCTAAAAGAGGACGTGAATAAAATTGAGACGTTTTTGGAAAGGAGTTGCCATACTCATTATAACCATGGCTGTCTTGGCAGCTTGTAGTAGTAATAGTAAATCTGATAGCGGTAAAAAAACAAAAGCTTATGATTCTTCCATGGAAAACACAATAAGTTCTGACAATGCTCCTGACGAAACTAAAGCGGAGTCGCAGAAGACAGGGAATTCTGAGGCAAAAGTTCAATCTCGAATGGTAATCTATAATGCAAGTATAGAAATGGAAGTAAAAAAATTAACACAAGTTCAGGATCAAATTAGTAAAATAGTGAACCAAATGGGAGGCTACATCGTTCAGCAAAATTTGAATCAAGATAGTGAGGATCGTCATGAGAGTTATCTGATGGTCAGAGTTCCACAGAATGAATTTCAATCCTTTTTAGATAAGGTAAAACAGTTAGGAATGAAAACGAAAAATCAACAAATTTCTGGTCAAGATGTGACTGAGGAGTACGTAGACTTAAAATCCCGAATAAAATCAAAGCAACTAGCGGAAAAAAGACTCACCCAATTTATGAATGAGGCAAAGGATACAAAAACATTATTGGAAATTTCCAATGAATTAGCAAAAGTTCAAGAAGAAATTGAAACGATTGAAGGTAAAATAAAATATTTAGAAAACCAAACTAATTTATCTACAGTAAATATTACCCTTTTGGAAAATAAAGTAGTTATTCCAGGGTTAGAAAATGATCAGCAAAACACCTGGGAAAAAACGAAAAAACAGTTTATGAAAAGCATTAATTTCATAATCTCCTTCTTTTCTGGTCTATTCATCTTTATCATTGGATATTTTCCTGTGATTATCCTTTTAGGATTAATTGGGGTAATTATCGCGATTGTTATAAGGAGAATGAAAAGAAAATCAGACAATACCATTGAAAAATAGCGAAGTGTGGGGATGCATTCCCCCACACTTTGTGTTTGGCTGTTTTCGTAAAGATTGTTGCTTTTCGTAAACAGCTCCAAATACTTAATTAATTTTGTTTCGTGCTCTTTTCTTCATTCCATACTTTTTGTATAAGTGCTAAAACAACCGTAAAAATCCAACTAGATATTTACTATGTAAAATCTCTGCCTTTTTTTCTTGTTACAAATAGCAACAAATTATTAGAAAAGAGCCTTATGTTTTGTTGATAAAATGGCTGTAGAATATGCATGAAGTGATTTCTTTACGAAGTAAACTAGATGAACGAAAAAACCTAACTACAATAATGTTCAACAAAGTCTATTATTTTGAAAGTTGATCATAGAATGTGGCCATTGAAGCATTAAAATAAGGAACGAGCCAGATAAATCCAATTCCCAAACTAATTATACTCAGTATCGCCCATCCGATAAAACTTAATTGAAGAAGGAATAAGTCCCATTTATGACCATCCATTATTCTCCGACTTTCGGTGATAATTTCATTCAACGAATATTCTGGATGATCTTTATAAATATAATAAGATTGAGAATAAGCTAAAGTTTTAATAATTCCTGGAATGATTAATAATAGAGTCCATAAAAAAGTATAAATCCACATTAGGACAGGCAATCCGATAGACCTAACAAACAACTTTCCATTTGAAAAGGGTATAAAAAGATCCCTTATTTTCGCATTTTCCTTTCGCGCAATATGCAGAAAAACCCAGTCACTGCCGATAGTAATTGGTATTAGAAGTAAAGTAATAATCCAGCCTAAAGTAGTAACCCACCCTGGTTCATTGTTTACCCAATTATCATAGCTGCCACTAAATACAATTTCAATCAACCATGGAACACCAGCATATATCACACCGCTTATAATACTAATTAAAATTGCAAAACCCCATCGATTTTTTAATGCAAACCTAGAATCCCTTTTAATTCCACTGATCATGTTCTAATTAGTCCCCCCTTTACTTTATTATATTCGTTGACGGGGTAAATATTTGTCAATTTTCAAACAATCACTTCCTATAATTCAATCCGGAAGATTTATCTATTATTCAACAGCCGATTCATTGACCTTAAAAGTATTGGTGTTTCTAAGTGAGTTATTTAACTCAATAAACTGTTTTTCTATAGGTGTAAATTCATGATTTAGACGAGTAATTAAATACAAATCGACGTATCTATAAGATGATGGAACGTCTAAATAATTATTGATGTTGTAGCGACTTGCTATGCGCTTAGATACTAAGGAAATTCCCATACCCATCAATGCAAATTGTACTAAAGTTTCTGGATCGCCCACTTCAATGATTTCACCCTGTTGAATTTTCGAATCTATAAAAATATTACGTAATAATGCGAGATACAAACACTTATCTGATAATACAAGTAAGTTTTTTCCGTTTATATAATCATCAAATATCGTATATTGATCTATACCTTGGCCTATTATAACCAATTCTTCATATCCCACTTTTTTATAACTTATTTTTTTATTGTTTAGCGATCCAATCGTATAAGCAACATCGATTTTTCCAAGAAGAACTTGATTTTCAATATATTCTGTTGAACCTGTTTTTAATGTTACCGATAAATCGGGGTATGTTTTATTAAGTTTATTTAAAGCACTTGAAAATTGAGTTCCTCCGACTGATATCATAGTACCAATACTGAGTTTTTCATCATGTTTTTTCATGATATTTTCAGTTTCTTCCCAAACGAACAATAATTTCTTAAATTGATGATATAATTTTTCTCCCTCTTTCGTTAGTTTTACTCCTTTTGAATTTCTGATAAACAGTTCTTGATTATAATGAGTTTCGATTTTTTTTATTTTTGCAGTCATATTGGATTGAAGGTGATTCAATTTAATTGCAGCAGCAGATATACTTTTTAATTCCGCAACTGAAACAAAAGCTTTCATGTTTTCAATATCCATTAATATTTCCCACCCATCAAAAAAAGTGATATAACCATCATAACTTAACATTTAAAATGATGTCTAATTTTAATTATACTTGGTAAAGATAATCGTTTCTATAAAGGTTTGGAGGGATAACTAATGAAGAACAAAGTGATAAAAGTAGGGATTATAGGTGGATCTTTGAATAATCAATGGGCTAGTAAAACACATATTCCGGTACTAAAGGAACACCCTTTTTATCAAATAACGGCGGTTGGAACATCAAAAATGGAAACCGCAAAAGAAAGTGCTATGATGCTTAATGCTTCCCATGCTTTTACAGATTATAAGGAATTAGCACAATCAAAAGATGTTGATTTGGTAGTAGTTAGTATAAAGGTTCCTTTCCATTATGAAGCTTCAATTGCAGCCATAGAAGAAAATAAACATATTTATTGTGAATGGCCTTTAGGTATAGATACTATGCAGGCTGAAAAACTGGCAAAATTGGCAGATGACGCGAACATTCATCATGCGATTGGATTACAGGGAAGGCAATCTCCAGAAATTAATTATTTAAAGCAGGCAATCAAACACGGGGAAATCGGCAGGGTCATCTCTTGCACTATGCAAGTAGCAACACAAGGAAAAGGAGGAATAACTGATGAAAGTAGCAGTTACCTTTTAAAAAGAGAAAATGGGGCGAACCTTCTTACAATCAACGGTGGTCACTCGCTTGATGTGCTTTGTTATATCTTGGGTGATTTTAAAGAATTATCAGCTGCAATGAACATCCATTATACAGAAGCCGTCATACAAGAAACAGGTATAAAGACACCAAAAAACACAGCTGATCAAATTTTAATACAGGGGACACTTATTGATGGTGCTTCGGCCTCTGTACATATTCAGGGTGGAGTTTATCCAGCTTTTCAATTAGAGATTAGAGGGGAGAAAGGTGTTTTTCGTTTAACACAGAATAATTCCTCAGGTCATGTACAGTTTGGCAATCTCAAAGTCGAAAAGATTACACAACCTAATTGTTTGTTAAATACTGAAGATGTTTATTCTGAAGAAGTAAAAATATCCTCAGTAAAAGATAATGGTGCAAGAGGCTATGTTGAAAATGCTTATACTATTTTGGCGGAAGATATATTTGAACATAAAAGTCAAATTCCGAACTTTAATGACGCTGTCAAACTGCACCGGTTGTTAGATGCAGTTCGGAAATCTGCAAAGACCGGTAAAAAAATACTCTTAAAAAATGAGTAACAATCTTAGGAACAGTATATCTTTTATTTATAAGGGCCCTGGCACATGCCCATCAAGCTTAAGCAAATTGTTATCCTAAAAACGAAAAAAACGCTATTCTTTCTGTAATATCAAGAAAGGATAGTGTTTTTTATGTGTAGCGAGGTTTTACTTAGCTAGCAGACAATGCATCCCATATGCTCATCAATTGAGTTATGGCAGCATCAATTTTCTCGTATGGAACACCGTCCTGAGCTTGTGTCGAAATTCCTCGAAGAAATGTTTCAAATAAGATTACCAGCATGTGTATATCCGTAGAATCAGGCAACTCTCCATTCGCTACGGCCCGTTCTATACAATCCTTAATCCAATCGCGAACTTTTTCTCGTTCCTTGTAGAGCATATCTCGAATATGTTTTTGCTCAGGCGAACAGTTTACAGCGGACAAAACCAATAGACAGCCTTGAGGGTGTGACCTCTCTGTCTGCATCCGTGCCGATCGCCGTAATCCCTGTTCGATGGCTGCTTTCGATGTCATCTTCGTATCGCAGAAACTTTCCGAAACCTTTCCATAAGTAGAGATATACTGTCGTATCGCTTCACGAAACAGTGCTTCCTTGGACTCGAACGCAGCGTAAAAACTTGCGGGAGATATACCTCCCATCGCAGCCCGCAACTGAGCAAGTGAAGTGGATTCAAAGCCGTGTTCCCAGAATAGAAGCATTGCGGCAACAACAGCCTCGTCACGATTGAATTCGCGGGGGCGTCCAGTTCGTGGCATAAGATGACCTCCTTTATTAATTATATAATAGTCGTTCCAGAAGTCCTTGACAAGTGGATGTGGTTGAATTTAATATATGGAATGAACGTTCCATAAATCAACTCATCTTAAGGAGGAAACTAATTTGTCTAATTTTTCATCATCTAGGGGTATGGTTCAATCTGCTAATACTCCTGCACGACTTCCCTGGCTTGCACTTCTAGCGCTTGCAATGACAGGATTTATCTGTATTCTTACAGAAACGATCCCAGCTGGGTTACTACCGTTAATCGGAGAAGGGCTGCATGTTACAAAAGCGATGGCTGGGCAACTAGTTACACTTTATGCTATTGGCTCACTTGTAGCAGCAATTCCATTCGCAATGTTTACTAGCGGGTATAGACGTCGTCCGCTACTTATCACCAGTATTATGGGATTCTTAGTATTCAACACAATTACAGCCTTGTCGACCAGCTATGCTCTGACACTTATCGCGCGATTTTTTGCCGGTGTTGCTGCTGGCGCTGCTTGGGGAATGATCGCCGGTTACGCACGGCGTATGGTACCGGATCCCTTAAGAGGGCGTGCCTTAGCTGTCGCGATGGTAGGAACGCCGATTGCTCTTACATTCGGAGTGCCATTCGGTACCTTGCTCGGTGGCTTAATCGGTTGGCGTGCCGTATTCGGACTCATGTCTATTCTGACTCTTGTTTTAATTGTATGGGTGCTCTGGAAGATTCCGGATTTTCCTGGGCAAACTGTAGAGCAAAGAATGACAGTTGGTCAGGTGTTTGTTTTGCCCGGCATACGTCCGATTCTCATGGTAGTGCTTACTTGGATGGTGGCACACAATATTTTATATACGTATATTTCGCCATTTCTTGAGCTTTCCGGACTCGCAGGAAATGTCGACCTAGTCTTGCTGGTTTTTGGATTAGCTGCGCTTGTCTCCATCTGGATTGTTGGTCTGTTGGTAGACCGCATGTTACGACAGCTTGTACTGATCAGTCTAATCGTCTTTGCGCTAGTAGCCACAGTACTATGGGTAGGAGCAGCATTGGAATCCATCGTTTATTTGGCAGTGGCTTTATGGGGACTTACTTTCGGAGGTGCAGCCACCCTGTTGCAAACTGCGCTTGCTGATGCAAGCGGTGAAGAAGGTGTTGATGTCGTAATGCCTATTAATGTCACTGTATGGAATTTAGCAATTGCTGGTGGAGGCATAGCCGGTGGTGCTTTGCTAGAGATTGTTGGTGTACAGTCGTTTCCAGGAGTGCTGTTGATGTTGCTGCTTGTTGCTTTGATAATTGCGTGGAGTGCAAAGAGACACGGTTTTCCACAAAAGTAATGAAAATCCATATGCAAGAAAATGAAGCAGAATGGAAATTGGTCTGTTTGTTTTAATTACTAACTACCTTTTGTTAACGGAAGAGAGCTTAAACAATAATAAAAAATTTCCAGAAATCAAAATTATGCTTATTTTTGTACTGTTTGGTAAATAAATAAATTTGGAGTTGATTTAATGCCTTTTGCAGTTTTCATACTAGGTTTTCTAATTTTTTCTCAAACGACATCAGAGTTTATGGTAGCTGGAATCATGCCCTCTCTTTCAGAAGAATTTGGGGTATCCATTGCGGCGGTTGGCTACCTTATTTCAGCTTATGCGGTGGGGATGGTGATAGGCGGACCAATCCTGACAATTGGTTTACTGAAAGTCTCGCTAAAAAAAGCGCTGCTGGCCTTAACGATTGTGTTTCTTATCGGACAAATGATTGGTGCCATTGCTCCTAACTATGAGGTGATGATGGTAGCACGTATCATTACGGGCATTGCTTCCTCTGCAAGTATTGGAACTTCCATGGCAATCGCTTTTCAACTTGTTCAACCTCAATCACGGGGCAGAGCTGCTTCGATTGTTTTAGGAGGCTTAATGATCGCAACTGCTGCTGGATTGCCATTTGCTATGCTGTTTGATCTGTACTTAGGATGGCGCTTCAGTTTTTGGGCAATTGTTGTCTTGGTATTTTTAGCAGCTATATTGATACAATTCTTTATTCCATCTATTGTGTCAAAAGAACAGAAAACTGTAAGTGTTAGAAAAGAACTTGGATCATTTAAGAACTATCGTTTATGGGCTGCATATATGACGAATTTGTTTATTATAGGTGCTACCTTTGCGGCATTTAGTTACTTTACGCCTATCCTAACCAATCTCACAGGATTTAGTCTAGAAATTGTTCCATTTATTTTGGGGATTTATGGAGTAGCCACAATTGTGGGAAATATCATTGTTGGCAGATTAGCAGACTTGCATATGATGCCTACATTAACAGTTGGTCTTTTCATCCTGACAGCTGCCTTAATTCTATTTGGGTTCTTTGTAGAAATTCCGGTAATTTCCATCATCACAGTTATTGTCATTGGTTTAGTCGGCGTATCGATGAATCCTGCTATGTCGGCACGTGTTATCAGTGTTTCAAATACAGGAACTCTTGTAGCTACTGTGAATAATTCCATCATTAATCTAGGCATCTTGATCGGTTCATCTGTAGGCGGGTTAACGATTGATGCTGGTTATGGACTTACTTCTCCATTATGGGTTGGTACAATAATGGCAATAATTGGTCTCATCACTTTGCTTCCAGTTATTCGAGGGAAAAGTCCTTCTCTCCATGCTAATAAGGAGATTAAGATCAACAGATAGATATGATTTAAAAAGCAGAAAATAATTTATCTGTGTAAAAAAAGCACCATATTTCTTGGTTGTTATTTAGGATGAAAGGTAACTCTTCTATTCGATTATTAGTTGGAACGCCGTATACGGTGTGAACAGGGGGAAGGCTATCTCTTTAACACTAACGTTCATTTTTGGATGAATTGAGAGAGCTTTCCCGAATTTCTCGAAACCTAACAGGGAGGGAATGTTGCAACAATTAATTAAATAAGATTTGAGAGTCTATAGTATTATTGGGCTCAATAAAAACATTTTTAGCAACCACGAGAAACTCTTTTACAGCTGGAGATGCTTCAGAAATTGCAGAACAAGCTAGTGCAACATCACGGTAACTTGTTAAATTAAGTTTTCCTATCTTGATGTTTTGTTGAGTTTTTAAAAATAACTCTGGACCGATGGTAACGCCAAGCCCTTCTTGTACCATATTAGCAATGGTAGTGCAATCGTGTACTTCAAAACGGATAGATGGTTTGATTTGTGCTTCTTTAAATAACTCCTCTATATGTGATTGGTACATTCCAGTTGGCATAATGAAAGGCTCTTTCTCTAAATCGTGCATATCTATCGTTTCTTTGTGAAGGAATTTGTGCTCGGGATGAAAAGCTACAACCATTTTGTCTTTCCAGAGAGGAACTAGATCAAAGCTAGGGTTTGTCTTCCCTTTTACAACAAACCCAATGTCTATAATTCCAGATTGTAACCATTCCGTAATCTCTTCATATGTCCCTTCATAAAACTTAAATTCTATTTTAGGATGTTTTTTCTGAAATTTTGCAAGCAATTTAGCTAATAAGCAGGAAGAAGCGCTCGCAAAAGTACCAATACGAATGATCCCCGTTTCTAAGTTCGTTGCTAATGCAATTTCTTGGTTAATTGTTTCAATTCTTTTCAACACTTCTCTTATATGTGGCAGTGTTTTTTGTCCTATTTCTGTGAGTGCTATTCCCTTTCTACGGTCCCGAATCAATAATGTGACTCCCCATTCTGTTTCCAAACTGGAAATAGCATGACTAACAGCTGATTGAGTCATACTTAATTTTTCAGCGGCTTTTGTAAAACTCCCTAACTCTATTACTTTAGATAAAATCTCGAAACGAACGATGCTCATGAGTAATAACTCATCTCCTATATCAAAAATATCAATTTTACTAATGTTAACATGGCATTTAAAATAAAATCAACTCAAGAACTACTTGAAATACTAAAGGAGATGTACAAGTTGGCAAAGAACATCAATCAATTCATTATTATTCTCTTAGCTTTAGGAGCATTTGTTACAGGGACAGCAGAGTTTGTTGTTTCTGGCATATTAGAAATCATTTCTTTCGATTTAGATGTATCGATCTCAACTGCAGGACAACTAATAACCATTTATTCGTTATCGTATGCAGTTGGTGCATTCGCACTGGTTTTGTTAACTGCGAAGTTTGAACGTAAAAAAGTAGTATTATATGCTATTTTTACTTTTATTTTAGGTAATCTCGTAGCGTTTATTAGTAATGATTATATTGTACTAATGTTGTCAAGAATCGTTATGGCAATGAGTGGCGGGCTTTACATTGTTGTTGCAACAAACTATGCTGCTCAAATTGCTACAGCAGATAAACGTGGTAGTGCCATGGCAACGATTATCACTGGCTTTACCGTTTCATTAGTACTTGGTGTACCTATAGGGACATTTTTAGCTGCTTATCTAGATTGGCGTAATATTTTTCTAATTATTGCTTTCGTTACAGTACTTCTTTTACTTTTACTTTATAAATTATTACCTAGTATAAAAGGTAATAAGCCCGTACCATTTAAAGAACAGATACAAATAATAAAGGATAAACGAGTTATCACCGCATTATCAACTACTATCTCCTGGATATTAGGATACACCATGGTGTTTGCTTATATCTCTCTGTTGTTAAGTAATTCTGCAGGCTTTTCAATAGAGATGACTAGTATCGCCTTATTTGTTTTAGGCACTTTTTCTTTTATTGGCTCACGTTTTGGTGGATATGCAGTAGACAAGTGGGGCCCAAATCAAACGATATCAATTAGTTTATTCGTTCATGCAGTTGCTTTACTTGTATTAACATTTACACAGCATTCGATAATAGGTGTTTTTATAACGTTAGCAGTTTGGGGAGTAGTGTCTTGGACAATAACACCAGCTAAGCAATTTTATTTGATTTCACTAAAACCACAATCATCTGAAACTGTACTCAGTTTTAATACAGCATTAATGAACATTGGGATGGTGCTAGGTTCTGCTTTAGGAGGTATCATTATAAAGTATACTAACATTATAAATTTGAGTTGGATCGGTAGTTTATTTGTTATTCTTGCTCTCGTTTTTATCAAATACTCGTTTCACTTAAACACATCTGATTCACGGAATTTTGAAATGAGACTACAAACTAGTCAAAAAGAATGACAATTGAATAAAAAGTTGTCGATAGTTTCAAAGCACTTCCAACTCTCATCTAATAAAAAGCCGATTCCTCAAGATAATCGGCTTTTTGTTTCCATAAATTATCTTAGCGTATATTTTCCGCGTTTTTCTGCTAGAACCCCTGGATACCTTGTTTCTAGCTTTAATATAATATCTGGAAACACATCCGCAGTCAGACGTAGATAATAGGCAGTTTCCTCAAAGGAATCGTGTCCTAAATACGTTTTAAGTACTGGAAGGTATACCGTTAAATCCTTTTCTTGCTCAGCCCATTTTTTTAGACAATGAACGGCATAAGTGTGGCGAAAGTCATGTATTACAAATACATAAGGACTGTTTATTTTAGGACGGCATGCGTCAACGTGAAGGGATTGAGCTGGCCAAGAAAGAAGGAAAATTTAAAGGCCGATTAAAGAAATATCATAAAAATCATGCAGGGATGAATTATGCAGTAAAGCTATATAAAGAAGGAGGTATGACTCTAAATCAAATTTGTGAAATTACAAATGTGTCAAGGACTTCATTATATAGAAAGCTATCGGAAGGGAACAAATAATCATTCCTTATTCCATTAAAGGGGACCATATTGTTGAATAACAATTTTAAAGCAAAGTGGATATTGTGAACTTAAAATATTGGAAGTTTATTGGAAATTGAGAATTTATTGCTTGGAAGGCAAAATAAAAACGTTCGGTTTTGTAACCGAACGTTTGGGATTGAACTATTTGAAGCATTTAATTAGGCTGCTCATTTTAAATCAATCAAGGTTTCTAAATCTTTTAGAACTAGATAAGTTGCATCAAATAATACAAATTCTGTAATGGTATTCTGGTCTATTTTTGGATAGTTAACTTCCACAAAGTCGCCTTCTTTTTTGAAAGAGATTGCCTCATACAAAATATTACTTTCACGATCTGCAAGTAGTGGGAATATAGGAAGAAATGGCTCTTGGTTCATTTTATATCTTATTACAGTTCTTTGATTATTTTCCTCAATACTCACTACTTTAATTTTAGAATTACCGTCTAAGATAGTTCCTTCTCTATATGGTCCAGTAATCTCATCCCAGATGCCTTCATTTCCCTCTGCTGTGGCTTTTCCCTTATGTGATGATATAAAGGGTATGAACTTATAAGTATAAGTATCAATACCTCTCGGTACTTCAATTTTTTCTAATATTGTTCCGTTTGATGCTGTAGAATATGCGTTTTCACTATTACTGCTTCTTCTTGGCGTTTCAAAATACGAGAAGCCATCAGATCCAAGGGCTAAAATGATTAGGTCTCGGAATGTATTTCCCTGATCTTGCAATAGTTCCTTTTGTGCAAGGGTTGTTGAAAGATTTAATTCGAGCTTTGATGGAGTCAGATTTACATTATTGATTACTATAGAGTTTCCTAACTCATCTTCTTTGGCAACCGACTTAGAATCAGAAATAAATTCTTTCTGCTTTTTCAAACCGAATGTAAACGACCAATCACCCTGTATTCCATTTATTGATTTAATCCTAATATCGATTTTGGGCTCTTCTGGAAGTCCCCTATCAGTATCAAAAATAAAGACATCTCCATTATCCATTAGTTCTTTTGTATTCAAACCACCAAAACCTTCTTCTATTTGAGGTTTTCCATCCACAAACCATTCCAAATTAATAACAGACTCATCATCAATTTTTTCGATTTGTGATTTATCAAATTCCACCCGGTAAGTAACCGCAAGTTGCTGGTCGTCTAGGTATCCTTCTTCAAGAAAAAACTTAACTCCCTTATCCTCAGATACAAGTGATAGAAGTTGGGCTTTTCCCTCTTTAGCCATCCTCTTTAAACCTTCATCTGCGGTTTTATATAAAACACTATCGGTGTAACTTACACTATCTCCCAGTCGATTGGTTGCCTGATCAGGATAATAAGTGAAGAAAATCACTGTCCCAATTCCCAGTATCAGAATGGCAGCCAAGCTGGCGATCATCTTTTCTTTATAGATAAGTGAACGCCTTTTTTTCTTCTTTGCAATTTCAATCGCTTTTTGAACAGTTTCATCAAGTTTATTAGATACCGATACTCTGTCTACCATATTTTCAATATCGTGTTGAAGCTTTTCCATATGTGTCCCCTCCATTCTCCAGTTTTTCTTTTATGAATTGTAAAGTTCGATGTATCTGAGATTTAACGGTACCTTCCGGTTTATCCATTATCTTGGCAATTTCGGAGATTGAGTAACCATAGTAATACCTCAAAAAGATTAACGTCTTTTGCTCTGGTTTAAGTTTGTCAAAAACTTCGGCTAGATCAATTGAAGCTATAGTGTTATTTTCTTGGCTACTCCCAGGGTTGAACCACCCGAGATCCAGCATAACTACATTTTTCTTTCGTTTTAAATGATCCATTGCCGTGTTTATTAAGATCCTTGTCATCCAAGTTGAGAAATAATTTTTATCGGTTAACTTTTCAAAGCCTTTAAATCCTTTGATGATGGAATCCTGAACAATATCTAAAGCATCTTGTTCATTTCTGATATAAGAAAAAGCGATTTTATAAAGTTTGTCCTGTTCTTTCTTGATTAGTTCTTCAAAAGTCTGACCGTTTGAAACTTTAAACAAGGACTTTAAAAAGGGCACTGTAATCCCTCCCTTCTATAATATAAAATGGAAAATAATATTAAGGTTTAGTCCGGACCTAAACGATAATCTATATATTAGACTTTCCTACTGTCTACTTCGTTCCAAAAGAAACAAATAAAAGTAAATTTTTTTAGTAAAGTAATAAAAAGGTCTTTTTGCTTAAATGTATCTGAATCTCCATTACTTTTTACCAAAAAATCACCTTTTTATTTTGAATATGTATCTCCTATCAACATAGGAACTCATTACTTCCACAATCGGGTGGCTCGATTGTGGAATAGAATGACTGGAGTTTTTTAAACAACTTTATTGTTACTTAGCATCTCTTACAGGAAATAAAATGCAGTTTCATTTACCTTAAAATGAAAATGGAGGATCCTGCAAGAAATGAAAGAGCGATTTATTTACCATAAAAGTCAAATGTACTCCCCTACTGGAAATGGGAAGGTGGTTTTTGACAGGAAATAGAAAATGGAACTCAATTACATCTTTTTCACAATTTTTATTAATACAGTTACCACCATACCAATCATGGCGATAATATTCATTACGCCAAAAATCAACGCGATGATCATTCCGTTCCATTCCCCAATACTAAACACGCTAATAAAAATCATTACGACACAGGCTAATGAAATAAGGTAAAAAAATACAAACACTTTAGACTTTTTCACGTATTTACTAAGTGCGAGTGTAATAATTAGAAAAATAATGGCTCCTGTAATGAGCATATTAATTCAATCCTCTCCATATTTTTCAATTACATTCCTGCATACAAAGTGTGAATAAATTTTAAAAAGTTTAAAAATCGTGTATCACCCCAACAGATCTAACAAGTTGGAAAATTTATGAAATTAGATATTTTTATTATTGGAGCAAAATTGTTTTCTTTTGGTTTAGTCGGGGATAATTTAAATATGAGAATAGACAACAAATACATTGAAAAAGTTCAATTTTTCGGAAATTGAAGAAGAACTAAAATGTGTAGAAAGCTCTGGGGAAAACGGATATTTTTGTTACGTTTTTTATAGGGATTGCTTTCCTTCCTTGATCGATTTAATAAGTAATAAAATAGAAACTAGCCACTATAAATGTTGGCTAGTTTCGTACTTCAAAGTTATCCTACCTTTTTTAAAATCCAATCTTGAATATCATTTATTATATCTGTTCCAACTTGAATTTCTGCCAATACAATGCCCTTGCCAATAATTTTTAGTGCTGGTGATATTGTAGGCTTCGCAGGATTTATACACCAAACAACAGTTTCAATCGATTTTAACGGGACTCGAATATTATTAATTACTCCACTTGTTATTAAATATCCATCTTCTATGACTAATTTATTTTTCTTCCAGATGAACTCAGTATTTGTCGTGGAGAACTCACATTTTTCAGTTAGAAATGTCATTCATCCATTCCACCTTATAAAAAGTTTTATGTCATTCACTTAACAAACACTAACATATCACCTTTGAAATCCAATTGTAAATACCTATTTTTTGGCAAGTTATGACGAAATATAGAACATTTATTAATCAATTATCCTTTACGCAAAAAAAGAACACAATACATAATCGTGTTCAGCTATTTAGAAAAAACATATAGTTGACCGTTTTTTGGAATCGTAAATTTCGGTCCTCTAAAACCTCTTTTTAAAAGCTCTTTTCTCAAATAAAACATCAATGCAGCATGGCTGATAATGAGCACTTCTTCTTTATTACTTGCTGTGATTCTATCCAAAACTTTATTTATTTTTTCTTTCGTTTGTTTTATTTCTTCTCTTGTTTGCTTATTGAATAAATTAGCAAAACGAATGAGTAATGCCCAACCGATAAAAGGTAACTTTATTTTAGTATTAAAAACTGGTGCTGCAATTTCTCTTAGCTCATCCTGTTCAATAATGTCACGATTATAAAGGTGCCGAGCCGTCTTTATAGCTCTTGGTATCGTACTTGAATAACAGGCTTCCCAATCTTTCGTATCTAAGGGAGTATCATTATATTCAATCTCCGCCAAATCATATTCTTCAAACCATTTATTCACTTCTTCTGCTGAATAGAGAAATTTCTCTTTCGGATAATCTTTCAACACCTTATAATGCCTAATTAGTCCAATTTTCATGTTAGTTCTCCACTTTTCACCTATTTAATAACCAGATATGTTTCCACCGATAGTAACAAACTTCTATAATTAAATAAAGCCAATAACGTTTTTTTAGTTTTTAGTAATTCTTAATTTTTTATTGCAAGCTCAATTGAAATGTCTATCTGTTCTTTAAAAATACCAGTTTGATCAAGCGCCAATAATTCTTCTTTTAAATGTTCTTCAAATAAATGAGATTTTTCTCCTAAAAATTGCTTCTTACTATATGAACAATTTAATAATAAAAATCATTATATGTAAAAAAAATCAAAAGAACTCATATAAACCATTCACAAAATAATCATATTCCTTATTATCAATAATCTTTTCCCCGTACCCTTCAAAGAAAATTTGCTTATCTATTTCATTTTCGAATATATTAGGTTTAGGTCGGATTGCTAAAGAAACGTCATATCTTGGATCTCCATATGTGCCACCGCCCCAATCAATTACACCTGAAATAGTACCATTTTGGACTAAAACATTATCAATTGTAAAATCCCCATGTATTAATGTTTGTTTATATCCATTCGGTTTATCAATTTTTATTTTTTCTAACAACTCTTCAGTTCCGCTTGCCTGGTTGCTTTTTAAATTATATTCTGCCTGAAATAACATTTCTTCAAGCCAAGGTCGTTCGTGAACTAACATATTCGGACAAGGTGTTGAATGAATTTGATTCAGGATTTTTCCAAAGTTAAATATCAATTCTTGTCTCTTCTTCTCATTATTCTCTTGTTGTATAGCTGCTCTTAAAGTTTGCCCCTCTAAAAATTCAATGAGAGCCCATGATTGACTTTTACACTCTTGTTCAACAAATTTCACTACTTTTGGAATAGGCAGTGTTGTTTCATTTGACAAACAATTTAATACAGATACCTCTCTATTAAGCCAGGAACAAAATAACTCTTCCTTTGTTCTTTTTAATACGTACAATTTCTGTTCAGTTTCAATTATACCTACATCAGAGGTATAACCTTGTCGCGGAAATTTAATAGAATTAATACTTTCAACATATTGTTTTATTTCAATTGGAATCT
Source organism: Heyndrickxia sp. NPDC080065 (assembly GCF_050281185.1). Classification (NCBI taxonomy): domain Bacteria; kingdom Bacillati; phylum Bacillota; class Bacilli; order Caryophanales; family Bacillaceae; genus Heyndrickxia; species Heyndrickxia sp. NPDC080065. The sequence continues at coordinate 27,432 of NZ_JBNNWS010000012.1, forward strand.
CACTGATTTGAATAGGCTGCAAGTGGATACACCTCAGTTAACAAAAATAGATTTTTACTAATAATTCTTTAAAATGAACTAAAATTCCTTTTTTTACTGAAACGCATCGTTATCGTAATATCAACAGAATAAATTGAGACAAAAAAGCACAATCAGAAAAAGCCACCATAATGGCAGCTTGATCTCAAACTCTTAAATCAGATACATTTACATTCTTGTTTAAATAAAGCTTTCTCTATCAACCTATATATTTTCCTGCTTTAATCCATCGATAATATTTTCCTTCTTTACTTTTGAGCTTGAATAAAGCATTGCGGCACTTACGATGATAAATACTGCTATAAGGCACCATAAAATACTGGTCCACGGCAGGACAAATGTATAGTCGAAGCCTCTCCTCGTAGTTCTATAAATGAAGTACATGATAATGATGCTAATAGGCAAACCGTAAAGCAAAGAGTTGATTCCATAGAAAATACTTTCATAGTTAATCATTTTATTAAAGCCCTTCGGTGTCATGCCAACAGATTTCAGCATAGCAAATTCGCGTTTTCGAAGTGATATGCTCGTCGAAATGGTATTAAATATATTTGCAATTGATATAGCTGTAATTAATGCGATAAAACCGTAGGTAAAGACAGACATTAACAAGAGCATTTGTTCATCCCGCTGTCTGTTTTGGTACACATTGAATATGGAGAGATTCTCTTCCTTCATCTCTTCGATATCCTGTTGTGTCTTCATTGGATCCTTCGATTTCAGATAAAGATATAAATCCATATTATAGCCTGTTTTCTTGTCAACTAATTGATTCAGAACTTCTTGTGATACGATTAAGTTTAATTCATTCACACTTGAAGGACTAACACCCATAGGCAACTGATCGGTCAAAGCAGCAATTTCCACTTTCCCAAGAGCTGCTCTTTTTCTTGATTCTTGATTATCATATAACAAATCAAGGCTTTCGCCTTGCTTCATATTCACTATTTTTGTTTCTACATACTTCTTTGCTTGCTCATCTTCATACTTAGTGATTCCAATGACAATGGCAGATAAATGATTCGGGTCTGTTAATTGTTCAACATCTACCCCAACTTTTCTTGAATATGTTTTTAAGCTCGCGGGATCTAAGGCAATGACTCGAACAAAAAACGGATATTTTCCATCTTCATACACAGATTTATTATTCTCGTTCATTTCCTTCAGTTCTTTTGAGACATACTCTTTATCAATTAGAGAAGTGGCATATATATTTTTCATCAAGCTATGTTCTGTTACATCCTCTAGGTTAGCAACCGAATCCAGTAAGTGTCCATTACTTGTCGTACCTGATGACACTTGAATATCATAGTTAACACCATCCTGAGAAAGTACCAGCGATTTCTTCAAACTGGAAGTGAAATATGAAACAGCTAAAAACAGAACAATGCTTATCACCAAAGAGAAAATCGTCGCACGGTACCTCCGTTTATTTCTTTTTAAGTTTTTCAAACCAAACTCTGCTTCGATGCCAAAAACCTTACGGACAAACTTTGATGTTTTTACCGCTTTACTCGTAAGCTTCACATCATTCGTTTGACGAATGGCATCCATTGCAGAGATTCTGGAAGCCTTCAGTGCAGGAAGATAGGTTGAAATAAATATAGTAAGCAATGAAATAGCACATGTGATAAAAATCGATAATGGGGTAACCATAATCTTTAAATCTTCAGTTGAATCTAATGCCCCATGGATAATTGAATTAATGAACTTGAAGGTAATGTAAATACCAGCAAGCCCACAAATGATGCCAATAGGAATACTAATGATCCCTATGATGATTCCTTCAAAAAACACGGAGTTTCGCTTCTGTTTTTTCGTCGCCCCTACACTTGAGAGCATACCTAAATGCCTTGATCTTTCTGAGACTGAAATCGCAAAAGAATTATAGATTAACGATACTGATCCAACTATAATGACAGCCATAATAATAGCTGATAATGAAAAAAGCATGGTACGTAGGTTATCATCTTTTATTACACCATCATAACGAAGCAGGCCAGAGTTATAAGTAATGGACTCTTTGTTTAATTCAATTTTCTTAGCTACATCCTCAGCATGTGTAAAAATAGAACGATTTACTTTATTAACAACAACCGATGCATTAATTGTATCCTTATCTCCCATCACACTTTCGTCTATATAGGGAATAATTGTATATCCCGGTGCCCACGTAGGTTCCCAAGAAGGGCGTTTAATAAATCCTGTAATTTTATAGGTTACTACTTTCAAATTCTTCAGTTTTTCCGTAGTATGACCATTTTCTTTCTGTAAAGGAATAAATTGTTCAAGTGCCTCATTAGAATTAGATAAGCGATCTCCCACATTAATTGTTAAGGTGTCTCCAATTTGATAGTTTACTTTGGCATTGGATACTACAGCTTCCGATATCACAACTTCATTGGGAGCAGTGGGTAATCTGCCCTTGCTTAATTCTATCGGAAACTGTTTGAATCCGGTTGTGCTATAGGCTTTAATAAACAAATACGGCTTACTTTCATTTTGGCTTCCTTTTAAGGAGGCATAGCCTATATCTTTTGTCAGCACAACTTTTTTTGTCTCTTCATCCTTTTTAATCGCTTCAAGTTGTTCTTTATTTACATTTTTATAAAGAACATGCCACTCACCATCGTTTGCGATGGTATTCCTCTTCATCATATCCAAAAAGGAAACTCCAAGTGTAGAAACAGCTGTCACCATTGCTACAGAAATAATCACACCGATGATGGTAACAAGCGTACGTCGCTTGTTTTTCTTAAGTTGCCTTGCGGTTAGTTTATTCAATATGTTCATGGACGGATCACCTCATCCTTTGCAATCCTTCCATCTTCAATTGTTATAATGCGGTCTGCTTGCAGGGCAATCCTTTCATCATGGGTAATAACAATAAGCGTTTGATTATACGTTTTATTAAACATTTTTAATAAGTCGATGATCTCACTACTATTCTTACTATCTAGATTACCGGTTGGCTCATCTGCAAGCATGATAGCAGGATTGCTAATAAGTGCTCTGCCAATCGAAACCCTTTGCTGTTGTCCTCCTGAAAGCTGATTAGGTAAATGGGTTAAGCGATGTTCTAGATTTAATGTCCCGACAATATGTTCAAGCTGTTTCTTATCCACCTTATGCTCATCCAATAGCAAAGGGAGAGTGATATTTTCTTCAACGGTCAGAACCGGAATCAGATTGTAAAACTGATAAATCAAACCAATTTGTCTGCGTCTAAAAATCGCCAACTGTGTTTCATTAAGATGATATATATCCGTATTTTCAACGAGTACTTTTCCGCTTGTTGGCCTATCTACCCCTCCGAGCATATGGAGAAGGGTTGATTTTCCTGATCCTGATGGACCTATAATCGCAACAAATTCCCCTTTTTCTACCGAAAAAGACACATCATCTAATGCCTTTACAGCTGTTTCTCCCTTCCCATAAACTTTAGACAGATTCTCTATTTTTAAAATTTCCATTCTAGTACCCCCCATATATTGCTGATGTTAATAGTTTATCTGTCTAAAATGACTATCAAGTGACTGTAAAATGACAATTTAGTCACTTTCTCATCCTTTTCTATATGTCTTACTTGTAAAACTTGATTCGAAACTGTGTACCCTCTCCTTGCTCACTTTTAATCTCAATATCACCGTTCTGGCTGTTAATAATGCTATTTGCCATTGCCAAACCAATACCAACACTATCCTCACCTGCATTTTTCCCTTTATAAAATCGATTGAAAATATAAGGGATATCCTCCTTTGAAATTCCGGAACCATTGTCAGAAATAAGGATCTCTGTGAACAAGGCATTTTCTGAAAAAGCTATCGTGATTAATCCGCCCTCCTGTGTATGCTCTACACAGTTTTTTAAAATATTTATCAAGGCTTCGGATGTCCATTTAAGATCACCAGTAAAGCAAATGGTATCATCACCCTCTATAGATATTTTCTGCTCTTTAATATCCATCGGAATGAGGACAGCCTGTAGCGATTCGTGGATAAGCTTATTGACAGGAATTCGTTCATTTTTAAATACTACTGTACCAGCATCGATTTTCGAGAGCTTTAATAAGGATGAAACAAGCCATTCAATCCGTTCCAGCTGATTATGAATATTATGGGTGAATTCCTTTCTTTTGCCTGAAGGTAATTCCTCATCACTTAACAAATCAGCCATCACCATCATTGAGGTAACTGGAGTTTTTAGCTGATGGGAAATATCTGAAATTGCATCAGTAAGATGAATTTTATCCTTCTGTAAAAGTGATTTCTGTTCTGAAAGCATGACGGTTACCTTGTATATATTGCTCTTCAAAATGCTCAGTTCACCCTCTTGATTATCACGAACATCAAGAGTATAGTCACCTCCACCAATCTTCCGCAAATAACCAGAAAGCTTCTCAATTTCTTTATATCTCCATAACGTAAAAATGAAACAGCAAGTAATCAGGAGAACAGAGACAATGAACACGAACCATGCAGCAACTAGATTAATATAGGCAGCAGTAATAATTGCAATAAGACTAATAGCGATCATTACTATCAATAGTATTTGAATCTCCCGATGACGCAGCAACCTAATCACCAACCTTATAGCCTAATCCCCGAACCGTCTTAATGACTGTTGGTTTTTGCGGACAATCTTCTAATTTTTCCCTAAGTCGTTTGATATAGACAGTTAGCGTATTATCATTTACGAAATCTCCTGCGACATCCCATATTTGCTCTAGTAGCTGATTTCTCGAGAGAACTTGTCCGATATGGTTCGCAAAAATGAGCAATAATCGGTACTCCAAGGCAGTGAGGATTACTTCGTCACCATTTTTGTATACTTTTCCTTCCAGTGTATTAATACGTACATTCCCTATTACAAACAAATGATTATTCTGTGTTTGCTTTTGATATCTTCTTAACACTGACTTGATTCGCGAAAGAAGCTCACGTATACGAAAGGGCTTTGTAATATAATCATCCGCCCCCATATCAAGGCCCATTACCACATTAACCTCATCATCCACCGCCGTTAAAAAAATGACGGGAATATCACTTCGCTCTTTGACAATTTTACATAAATCATAGCCGCTTCCATCTGGCAGCGACAAATCAAACAAACATAAATCTATTTCATTCAACTTCTCTATCATCAGTCTCTTTGCTGATTCTGCATCATAGCAAAGAAAAACAGAAAATTGATCCTGCTGTAGAGAATACTCAAGCCCAGAAGCAATCGTTCGATCATCTTCAACAAGCAAAATATTCATTATGGACATCATCCTTTTCTTAAAAATCGGCCAAATCATTTCATAATTTTATCATATACTATATAATATAGGAGATTGGTAGTGGAGCACCATCCTACTCCGCTTCCGCCTTCTAAAGCAGGTTTCATAGAACTTAATATGTAATTAACTTATGGAACAAAAAAGAAGATATCATCTGTTCTCTCTTATGATAATCCATTATTTTACACTGGTGGTATTTATTTTGAACATAATAGAAAAAAAGTATTTCGATAACGATTAGTTAAAATTAAAATCACCTCAGTACAATTGGGGTGATTTTTTGTATATAAAATTGATATTTTATTATTCCATTTATTTAAGGTTTCTTATATATTTATTGAACAAATGCTACATAAACATAAAAAAAATAAAAAGAGGGAATTTACTCGTATAAATTTATTCATACTGAAAAAAAGAGAACTAATAGGTGGATTAAAAAAAAATTTTTTGTGGAAAAAAAGTGCATAATTCTAATCGTGGATTAACAATTAAACTCTTAAAAACAAGAATAAAATGAACTTTTTAGCAACAAGCACCGAATCTAGTAGGTAATCGCCCGTTTATTTTGATTCCCCCATATGGTGTTAAACTTATTTTTGCTGATTTTGACGTTCTCTTGACCTGTCCAGGAATCATTATAATAGTAATTGTTCTTGTCAAATCCGGTTAGGACTAAGGCATGAACCTTGAATTCGTGCATTGGTGAAACCCAGACGACAACAGGTTTATTGTCTAATAATTGTTTTTCTAATTTTTTATTATCTATCCCTGATATGTTTTTAGCACTGCCTGTATATTTCCTGACTAAATCCATTAAAGCGGATGGGTATATAGTCCACCCTGAATCCGTTAGCGGATCCCCAACATACCCAATATTGGGATCATATTCATGTTTGGGCATTTCATGGGCCAATATTAATTTATCAATGTCGACTCCTTTAAACTGTAACAGCATGGTCACCGCTGTAATCTCACATCCAGTCGGCAGCTCCGGACTTTGACTTATAATGGGAACGTCTAATTGTACTTTAAACCTACTTGTGGATTCATAGTTTTCGTGCAAGGGGTAAGGAGGAAAGGGATAACCTGCGGATTTTACATCATTCTTTTTCTCTACACTAGCAGTCGACTGAGCATCATCCAATTTGTTTTGCTGCACATAGGTGCTACATCCCGCAAGAAATAACAGAGTGAATATGAATAAAGCAATGAACATTGGTTTTACCGTTTTTCTGCCTTGAAGCTTAATTTCTTCCATATATAGTCGCCACCTTTTTCACAGGACCAAAGACCCTTTTAATTTATTAGATTACGATTATATGAAAATGGTTTCGATTTTTTTCAACAATTTCTAATGAACTGGAAAATGAGGATAGATGGGATTGGACATTTTACCTGGAGTTTGTCGAATTTTGGTAGCAGCAATTATGAAGTACTTTGCAATCTCTATCATAAATCATCGTTGGCTCGTCTTCTGGTTTCACAGTTGGCCATTCAGGCAGTCCTGGGTGATTTGGATTACCGGTATGTGCAAAATGGATGACTGCTTGGAATATTAAAACATATCAACGAATGTTAGATATAGTTGGGTCAAAGGATAATATCCAAGGCATTGATGAAAAAAGTTGGTTAAATTTATCACAAGAATAAAATCTAATTAGCAGGACTAAACTTGCAATAGAAATACCTCTGGAATTCAACAAACAGGTGCGATTGCATAATAAAAGGATTTCTTATAGACCTATAATTATCATATGTGAAAGCCGTATCCATTTGTCGATACGGCTACTTTATTTCTTTTTTAAGAAAGGATAAGATAATACTAATCCTAATAAATATAAAATTACTAAAAAGTAAACGGGAAGTAAATGTATAAAGGTTGTATATCCAATATATATATGCGTTCCAATCCCCGCTATAAGCGCAGGTAATGCTCCTATAGCAAGGGTATTCCAAATCCAACATTCCCCTTTTCTGAAACCCCACAAGGAAATCATTAGAACAAGCAAACCAACACTTACAAGGGCACTACCAAATCCTGCTCGGTCATGTGCGATAACAGGAATCAAATTGTTACTAATACTATCTAACATTTGAGGCGACATACACAAAAAGCCTAAGTCAGTCGACACAAAAACTTTGGATACACCTATTGTTGAAATAACTATACCGCCTACTAATATTAAAAATCCTAGTATAATAAACATGAGCTGTCCATAAAGGCCGTATTTCCACGCTCTATCATTCTTTCCATGAATGGAATATGGGGTACCTGTGACTCTTTTTCCTTCCCTAAAGCTAAAATAATATATCGGCAATAAGAAAAGCCAAAATAAACCGTGCATCCAATCAAAGTAACCGAAGCCGATAAAAAGAAAAATACCAAGAAAGCCTACGATTGCTGCACTGTGAAAAGAAACCCTTGTCCAATGCATGCCATATTTAATTCCGTTTCGTGCAAGCTGGATATACAATATTCCTCCAGATATCATTGTTCCACCTAGTGCCATCCTATCATGTGACATAAATGATAAGATGAGTGGATTTACCTTTAAGATATCAGCTTTTGTCAGTCCGATAAACGACTCGTCATAAGGGAGGATAATACTCGTAAGTGCAAAATATAAGGCAATAATTCCTCCAATTAGGATGGAGAGACCAAACAGAAAAGACCAGTACCAATTCTGGTTTTTAATAGGTCGGACTTCTTCATATAATAATCGTTCATGAATGCGCTTTGGTAACCCTGGTCCAGCTTTTACATAGCCATCTGTTAGCATTAACAGATCTGCACCAGCACGAACTAAAGCACATGCCTCCTCTGGTGCCTCCACCCCACCAGAGGTTATGACCATTAGCTCAGGGTGTAGCTCTTTAACCTGTTTAACCGTTTTAACTAGGCATTCATTTGTATTTGCAGCTTCATGCCAATAGCTGTCCTCAGTTCGATGAGGGGCATTTACGACTATACCACCAATACATGTATGCTGTATTGATTTCCCTATTTCTAATATTTTATTGTTAATTTCATCAGCATAAAAAGATACATAAAAGGAACGTTCCAAACACATTACACTTTTATCTACGCATGAGTTAATTTGCTCACTTGTTCCTATGAAAACGTCCACAAAAGGTGTTAAATATTGTACAATTATGTCCCATTCATTTCTTTTTACTTGTGCATCTATCCTGGCAAATATAGGAATTCGGATATTCAAGCTTGTTAATTTTTTAATCGCTAGTTTGAGAGGAACCTTCTCTTGATGATCAGAAAACAGAATATGACTATTTTCCCTTCTTGGTTCTCTTTGTTCTTTAGGTTCGTTTAACACGATTGGACCAATTTCTACAAATCCGAAGCCTAACTCTTGAAAGGCGTTAATACCTGACAAATTAGGATCAATATGGCCACTTAACCCAATTGGAGAAGGAAATCTAGTATGATAAATTTCCTTTTGTAATTCCCGTGGAGGCTTCATATGCCCTAAAAATCCAATAAGATCTCGACCACCAGGAATGGATGCTATTGTACTCATGGATTTATGAATAAACTCTCGGCTTGTTTTCGGCCTTATTTTATCTAGTACAAGTTTTTTCAATGGATGATAAGACCAGTCTGGCATAAACAACACCTTCTAAACATTAATTTAGGCTACCCTTTTTACTATATCGATTTTAAGTCACTCATTAATTTTTCCCTCTTTAATTAAAACCTACCAAAAACGGACCAATATTAAAAGGAAATTCCCCAAATTCTCCTGCCCTAATTTGATACTAATAGAGCAGTTCTCTTCATATTCTTATAAAAGAAAATAATAAGAAGGGGTGAAAAATTAGTTGATAAAAATTAAGGTTAATTTACGGCCTATTGTTAGTAAGGTAAATTTACCCACTGTATTGAAAACGACTATACTACCGGGTGACTCAATTGAAAGATTATTTATTGCAACCCAAGTAGGAGAGATCTTTTACATAGGAAACGGTGGGTTACGGACTTTTTTAGATATTCGCCCGCGAATTATAAAGTTAGGTACTTCTGAACCGGGTGTTTCTGGTCGAGGATATGATGAACGGGGATTGCTAGGACTAGCTTTTCATCCCCAATTTTATTATAACGGTCTTTTTTATCTGCATTATTCAGTAGCTGGAACACAAGGTCCAGGTGCTCTTTCTGAACATTTTAAACCTAACCAGTGTGATCCCGGAACCTTAAACTTAAAATGGATAAATAGAGAAACTCAATATGATCATATTGATACAGTGGAAGAATGGATTTTACAATTGAATGGTCAACCTCAAAAACGACAAACATTGCTTAACTTAAGAAGACCATTTTTTAATCATAATGGTGTCAATAGCTTAAACTTTTCACCTGAAACCGGAAAACTTGTTTTTACAACTGGTGATGGTGGAGCAGGCTATGATCCATTTAATTTAAGTCAGGATGATATGGAGATATTCGGTAAAATAGTCGAAATTGATGTAGGTAAGAATACATTTATCCATAATCCACCCGTAGTCACACGTTTTAATGAACTTCCTGCACCTATTCAGGAAACTCTTACGGTAATTGCCAAAGGTGTTCGCAATATACCAGGCATATCATTTCAAAGGTTTAATAATCAATATATCAAATATGTGGGAAATGTCGGACAGGATTTGGTAGAGTCGATTTTTTCATTCGTTCATTATAAACCAATACCGGTTACTCAGCTTATTCAAGCTTCTTTAATGAAATCTAAAACTGACCAAGAAGGATTTATTAACTTTGGCTGGCGAGGGTGGGAAGGTGCATTTCCTACTTCGTTTATAAGAGGCTGCTCTGAAAATCCGACTTTGGATGAGAAAACAATTGCTTATTACAATGAAGCAGTGAAAACTTCAGTGAGTCATCTTCAGCCTCTAACTAGTTATTTTCATAAAGATCCCCGCCCCAATAAGTTTGGAGGAACTGCACTTACAGGAGTGCAAGTCTATTTGGGGAATGGGATCCCCAATTTAACAGGAAGTGTTGTGTTTACCGATCTTGCCAAGGATGAAGAATCCAGGCCTCCAGTTAGAGGCGTTTTAGCTTACACCAGGGGAAGTACAGATTGTAAACTAAATGATTTTAGTGTTATTGAAACCAATTATAATTTTGGGCCTCAATCAGCTTATTATGTTAGTTTGGGAACGAATCTGGATCAAACCAGACTATATTTAGGGGTTTATGGCTCTATGAAAGTGACTGATTTTAACCAAGGGACTGTAATGGAAATTATTCCATGATTTATCACTATAAAATTCGAATTACTACTCGATAAATCTTGGATTTAACCGAATTGAAATATAAAACAAACAAGAGAGCAATTATGTTAAGTAGGGTTTTTGTGGTCATACTGATATTGCGACATGAGGTTTAATTTTAGTCTCTGCTTTTTTTAAAATTATAATTGCTTGGTCTACTTTAGCATTGTCTTTTTTAGATTTTCACTGTTTTGTACTTTCATGGTAGCGGAATAACAAAAGCTTAAACAGAGTCAAATCTTTTGTACATTTTTTTCTTATTCATTCGCATTGGCCTGGTAAATCTAATAATTTTACCCATAAAAAAAACTTATTATGGGGAGCTATTTTGTATCTATAAACTTGAGGCTTAAAAAAGCCAGTAGGAATCGAAAATTTTTGAATGGATACTCTATAGTATATTTCTAATCTTCCCAAAAACCTCGATCAATCATTGTTTGCTCTAAGGAAGTATTTAAAAGTAATTTCCCCAACATCTTATTTGTTTCTTCGAATTCAGCAATTGTATAGAGTTGTTCAAGCACCTTATACATGTCGGCTTCCGCTCTCATGATTAATGTATATTTCTCATCGCCCAATGGAGTTAGTGCAAGTCTAACAAAACGTGAGTCATTTTCGTCCTTAACACGTTCTATTAACCGATCCTTAACCATTCTTTCAACCAATCGTGATGGACTACTATCTTCACATATTAATAAATGACCTAAATCTTTGAGAGTTATAGGTTGTTTATTTTTTAAAATGGATATCACTTCTGCTTGTGAAGGTGTAATTCCGATATCTTTTAGATAACTCTTTAAAATTTTGTTTCCTTGTCTCTGTACAGCTAAGATAAGATATCGAAACTTCTCGGTTTCTTTATATCGTTTTTCCATTCTATCTTCATCCTTATTTAATAATTTCCGGTTTAATATTTGGATCATGGTTTGCAATTACTCTAACACAATCTGGTTTCCTTGAAAAATCCTGCAACCACTTCAAAGATTGATATGCAGCAGTTTTATCAGTAGTTATTCCAGGCAGAACCATTTCCTTCCACGATCTTTCAGAATAACCAACATCACTTGCCAATACCAACCATCCATTCCGCATTTGAACTAATAATGACATCAAACCGTCACTATGACCAGGTGTAAAAACAAGGTAGATAGTTCCGTCACCAAAAAGGTCATACCCTTTTTTGAAAGGTCCGTAAGGTATATCCATCCATTTAAAAGTATCAATCGTAATATTAGCCCACATGGATTTAATGTAGCCTAACCTTTTATGTGCGGCATTCCACTCTAATTCACTAGTTAAAATCTTCTTTGCATTACATACATGTCTTAAACCGCTGACATGGTCGGAATGCATATGAGAAAGTATGACGAAATCTAAGTCCTTACTCTGGATGCCTAAATCTTTAAGTTGCTCAGCAATTGATTCTCCTTCTGGAAGTTCTCCCCTGAACATTGAATAAGCTAATCCCCCAAGGTGTTTCCTCTGATCCAATCTTATTTCTTCATGCCAACTAGTATCTACTAGAATTAAGCCTTTGGGATGCTCAATTAAATAGGAAGATACAGGCACCCATATTTTTTTATTCTTTCCCCTAAACCAGCCTGTATATGGAACTGGATGAAAACTTTTCTCCCTATATGCTAACGCACGATCAATGAGGACCTTACCTGTATGCAGAATATGTACTTTCATTTTAAAACCACCTTCCAAAATAGATGACATGTCATTTATTAATTTTATTTTAAATGACATGTCATCTATTTTCAAGTAAAAAAAAGGCATATTATTAGCATTTTAAACTAGAATTAGAGAATAATATTCATTATTATAATTTCAAACAAATTAATGCAAAATTAAAAGGCATGAGTCCTGTTCAATAACGAACTCATGCCTATGCAGCTGCCTATATTCAACTTTTTGGGTTCAGTTCATAAACAGTAGTTTCTTTTTTAATTTCTTCACTTACTTTTTCTTCAATGTTCATAGAATGCTTTTTCTATTTCGTAATGATGGAGCAATCCACTCCAATGTCCAATTCCACCACATAATAGAATAAAAATATAATTGAATTCTAGTTAATGCTGGGAATCTTTGAGATAGTGAATATTTTCTCCAAATATATAAAATAAATACAAGTAGAAGTATTGTGGGCAGTGCTTCTGGTTGCATAACCAAGAAAGCTGTAAAATCACTTAGGATAAATAGAATATCTGCAATAAATAGGGAGAAAATCAGAATAAAATGAGTAAAAGAACTGCTAAATTTATTTTGGACATTGAATATCAATAATTTAATATAATAGTGTAACCGATTCATACCTTTTCTCCTATATTAGAATGTAATCGTTAAAATGATTATAACATAGGAGTCGAAATATTCACTCTATAGTTGCAAGATGTGCCGAAAGCGTTATTGAATAACATCCGAAAAGAAGTTTTTACCCGGTTTAAAATCCCCATGGATTTTATTCAGGTGATCCCAATTCAACAGTTTCCCAGACTTCTTCCGGGAAGATCAATTACGCTAGCTTTAGGTTTTTATTAGATAAAAAATCATCGTTCTAGTGAGGTGGATTTGAAAATGAATACAAATCAAAAACAGCGAATTCTCTATGCGGTTTTAGAGAATGAACTTCAATTACCGATCCTGGATATTACTCATCCCCTTTTCAACGCAAGTATTGATGAACAGGCGTATCATTTGAGCTGTCTCAAGTCAGCCCGGAGCATTGAATCATTAAAGAAGATGCCTGGATTTATCCAGAACATCTTTGTGAAAATGTCGAATGTTGACAATTCCTATCTTAGCAACATGCGTACTTTGCTGTACAAACTTGGCCCCGACTTAAGCCGGGGGATAAAATTAGGTTTCCGGGACAAGTGGGCGATGAAGCAAACCTCTTTCATGGGACTTCGGATCAGGCTGAGGGATCTTTGCCGGCTCCAGTCGACAATTTTGCTGCCCCAGCTCAAGCAATTCCCTGAACGGAACCTTTGTTTCTTCAATATCGCTGGGGGGGCCGCTACCGACAGTATCAACACCCTGATATTAATTCAGGAATCGGACCCGGAATTACTCAAGGGACGAAAGATTGAGATCAACATTTTAGATATCGATACCTACGGACCCAATTTCGCAAAACGGTGCATCGATGTTTTGAAGCAGCCGGGGGAACGCTTCCATGACCTAGACATTACCCTCAATACTATTCATTATGACTGGAGCCAACCGGAGGAATTACTAAAGATGAGTTTGGTACGTTCCGGCTGGATTCAGCTCTGTTCATCGGAGGGCGGTCTTTTTGAGTACGGTTCGGATTCAGATATCATTGAAAATTTAAACCATTTCTTTACCAACTCCCCGGAGAACGCCCGGGTCACGGGTTCATTAATTTTCGACCGGGCGCATGTAAATCCGGGATACCTGGGATTTACAGAGTTTATTGGCGTGCAAATCCGATATCTTGGGCTGGAGGGGTTGCAGCGAATTTTAACCCAAACCTCGTGGGTTTTGGAAGAATCCCATGAAATTGATACGATCTATATTCTGTTTTCATTGAAGAAAGCGTGACTTAAGTCAAAGATATTTGAATCAATTTCATAATGCACATTGTTAGAAAGGTAGACCAGCAGAATCCAAGTAATTTCAATTTTAAAAATTCACGCTGATTGCTCTTGCAACTGACGGTTTAGACGATCACATGCTAATTTCGTGCAATTGTAAACCAAGGTAACCAAGTAAAAATGAGCTTTGGCTTTTTGTCCCGTTCGAATGATCATTATACTCTATCATATAGGAGACACCTTTTCTGTTTGGTAGTGTATTCTCGGCAAATCCACTATACCAATAAAATGAGGTGTTTTTGTATTTATAAAGATTTTCTTTACCCGTAGAAAGGAAAAAAGGTTGTTCACGGTAAAAGAGAAGGGGTTTCTTTGACTTTAGAATGGAAAAAATTGTTTAGGGTAAAAGATTAAATACCATTTCAAAAGCGAAAAGCACCTTCCTCCTTAAAGAAAGGTACTTTCACTTCTATAGATTTCAACATTGAATTAACTTAAAAGAAAAAGACTATTTTTTATTTTACCTTATCAAACCAGGAGTTGGCTGTTTCTTTCAAGACGAGATTCAGTTCTTCAATATTTCTTATCCCGGTATCTTGTAGCCACTCCCGGCCTGCTTGTTCACCATCTTCAGCAAAAGGTGCGACGCCTTCCTTCCAAGTTGCCCGGCCGCATAACACACCGTTAAAGGTGGAACCGGATTCTTTAGCAAACTTCAATGTTTCTTGAAATAGTTTGGAACTTACGCCAGCACTTAAGAAAATAAATGGCAGCTCTGTTACCTCACTTTGTTGTTTAAAAAAGGCGGCAGCTTCATCTTTGCTATAGACAGTTTCTCCCTCTGTGTATCCTTCGACAAAGTTCATATCGACCGGAACTTCCACTTTTAAAACGTCAACATTATACTGCGGCTTAGAAAATTCTTCCATTGCTTTAATCACTTTATGAGGCTTCACTTTGGCGTACTCTTTACTTTTTACATCATCATTGTTGGCATCATATGTCACAATTTCTAAGAAAAACGGTATGTCTTCAGCAACACATTCGGAGCCTACACGTTCCATGTATACATGTTTATAATCATTAATTTTTTCGTCTTCATCTACATCATAATAGAGTAAGAATTTCACCGCATCTGCACCTGCTTCTTTCAATCGTTTAACCGACCACTCAGGTAATAAATCAGGGAGACGGCCCACCGCAGTTGCATCATAGCCCGTTTTTTCATAAGCCACTAATAAACCAGCGTCATTGTGGCGAACTCTTGCAGCTGGCAGACCATATTCAGGGTCCAATAAAATCGAAGTCGCATATGGGGTCAATTCTTCAGAAACTAGTTCTTTAAACCGGATAATACTCTGGTCTCCGACATTTGTCGCCTTTCCTGCTGCAATCATCTTTTTCAATGAGCCGCGTTGGTCAATCGCTAATGCTCCAATTATGCCGTTTTCATCAGATAACCGTTTTAAAGCCGCTAATTTATTCATTGTTAGTTCTAACACTGTCCATCACCATAAATCGGCAAGAAATCCCCTGCGTTCACGCTTAGGGGAATTGCCGACTCCTTTCCCTTGATAAAAAATATAAACAGCCGTCAACTCTATCAATCTATTATTTCCACTTTTACAGTATCAAAAAATTGCTTGAATTTAGCAAAATTAATATATCCGGTTCCTGCTTCCATCGTATTCAGCATTCCTGCAGTCATCGCCGTCTTCAGCAAAATTTCAACCGTCTGACTACGTTTCAGTGCAACGGCTAACCCAGCAACGGTAGCATCACCGGAGCCAACTGGATTAACCACATCTATTTGAGGGATCGTGACCCGATAATAATCATCAGCATGCTTAACAAAGGCACCTTCACTCCCCATCGAGACGACAATCCATTCAATCCCATTCATTAATTCATGGTTTACAGCCCGTTTCAAACTGTCTATATCCGCATCAACTTTCATCCCAAGCAGCTGAGACAATTCCGCTGTATTCGGTTTGATGGCAAATGGTTTTGCCTGATGTAACAAAACTTGCCTTAATGGTTCTCCTGACGAATCCACAACAACAGGAATTCCCTTTTCCTGACTGATTTCTACCATTTTTTGATAAAAATTATTGGGCAGTCCTTTCGGTAAGCTGCCAGAAATCGTCACAATTGTAACGTTAGTCAGGAGATTCGCAAATTTTTCTAAAAATGCCGCTCCATCAGCATAAGATAAAGTCGGACCAGCCTCCAATATCTCTGTTTGCATCCCTTCATGGAGAACGGCGATACAATTTCTTGATTCTTGATCGATTCTCAAAAAGTTATTTTGTATGTTGCATTTCGTTAATTCTTGAACGATGTAATCGCCAATCGTTCCGCCAAGCACCCCTGTAGCGAGGACTTCTTCTTCCATTTGCGCAACCACCCGGGCAACATTTAAGCCTTTCCCCCCGGCCGTTTTCCGGACAGTTTCTACCCGGTTGACATCATCTAACTTGAATCCATCAATAGGATAAGAAATATCAACGGATGGATTCATGGTGACAGCTAAAATCATCGTACTCCCTCTTTCTTGTACCGCAAACTCCATCAAGATAAGTCCCTGTTAAATCAAGCGCGGGATTCAATGTTTTTTCGTTCCCCTCAAAAGTTTACTTATATTCGTGGATTGTAACCCCTTTAACAACTCGGTTCACCGTTCCTGTCGGGGAAGGGGTATCCGGTGTATTACCTACTTTTACAGATGCAAGCAGTGAAACAGTTTGCCCGATCATGACAAATGGTAGTGCAAGGTAGGCATCCGGTATCGATAGTGCTTCGCTGTCAAATAAGAAGGTATTTCCATCATAGTTTATTTCGCCGTCCACCGATATCGCATATATTCCATTTGCGATGTCATCCTGCTGCAATTCTTTTAAAATATCCAAATCATATTGACGTGTATATGGATGGTTGGAAACAAACACAAACACCAACGATTTTTCATTAACAAATGATTTCGGACCGTGTCTAAAACCGAGCGAGGAATCAAAAGCAGTCACAATTTTACCAGCAGTTAGTTCCAATACTTTTAACTGCGCCTCTCTCGTGAGTCCCTCTAAACTACCTGAGCCAAGATAAATAATCCGATCAAAATCAGCAGAAATAATTTTTTGAATATAATCCTCTCTGCTTATGACACTTTCGCCCATTTGGCGAATCGTTTTAACAACCGTCAATTTTTCTTCAATTGACAAAGGATCAAAAACGAGCAATGCAGTTAGTGTCATACATGAATAACTTCCAGTCATGGCAAATCCTTGATCATTAGATTTTTCAGGCATCAATAACAGCAAATTATTCGAATCCTCTTCTGCTCGCTTTGCTAACTCACCATTTTTTGCACAGGTAATCGTTATCTGATAGAAGTTCTTTACCAGCTGTTCCGCTAATTCAACAGCTGCAACACTCTCCGGGCTATTTCCACTTCGAGCAAAAGAAACCAACAATGTTGGGAAATCCGCTTTTAAAAATTGATGAGGGTTAGATACTAAAGTGGTTGTCGGAATACTTAAAAAGTCCCACTTTCGTTCATCCACTTTTTCTTTTAAGTATGGCAGGACGGTTTCGCCTACATATGCAGAGGTTCCCGCACCAGTAAATATGACGCGAACTCGATCATGTCTTTCTGATAGTTTTTGCAGAAATGCTTCGATATCACTACTTTTATCCTTATACAATGCATACGTTTCAGCCCATAAATCAGGCTGCTGTTTAATCTCTGCAGTTGTAATCGATGCACCTAATGGTGCTAATTTTCCTTGATTTAATGTAAACACTTCCTGCACCTCTCTTTTAAATAGGCTCTTTTCTTAAACTTTTTTGATTTTTACCAAGTAAAAATCGGCATTTGGATTTTTACGATTCTAATTTATCGCTCTTTTTGAATTTACAACCTAATATATCGGGAAAAGAGCACGTCACCAATTAATTTTTAGACTTAGAATCTGTCCGAAAAGCAACAACATATTCGAAAACAGCCTTTAATTACTTTCAAATACTCTTAGTCCAGCACCAACGACACCGTTATTTTGCTTCAATGTGCTAATGCTCATATGTTCTAAAATATGCTGTTGTTCAGGGAGTTGATAGATTTTTAGTTTTTTCTTGATCAACTCCAGTATAAAAGGATTGTTTACCATGACACTGCCGCCAAAAACGATTTTGTGTGGATCCAATAAGCTGGAAATCGAATAAAGACCTTGTGATAAATGGTCGGTCAATTCATTAATGATCGATTGATATTCTGGTAGCCCATTTGTATAGCCTTCAAATACATCTTTCGCAGCTAATTGTTCCACTTGTAATTCATTTGCAGCAAATTGTTGGATAGCCGGTCCTGCTGCTACTTTTTCCAGCCGTTTATTGGTTCCTTTGGAAAGGACCGGAATCAAACCTAGCTCCCCGGCAAACCCTGCTCCCCTGAAAAACGAACCTTTATGAATGATAGAACAGGAGATTCCTGTACTTACAGTCACATAGACAAAGGTCTCATCGCTTTTTACCTGTGCTGCTTTCCATTCGGCAAAAGCTGCCATGTAGACATCATTGTCGATCGCAATTCGTTCAGTGCTAAATCGCTCTCTTAAACGGGCCGTAACGGGAAACTGTGCCCAAGGCAAATTATTCTGAAAAACTGCAATGCCATTCTCACGGTCCACTTTACCTGGTACACCCACGCCGATACCCTTGATGTCATCGATAGAAATCTCTGAATTTTCAAGGACTTGTTCCACCGCTTCTACGACTCGATCAAACATTTTTTCACGGTCTGAAGGATCACTTTTTACTTCTGTACGCTTAAGTAGTTCTCCCGATTCCGTAATGATTGCCGCTGCAATCTTTGTCCCGCCAATATCAATGCCGATTGCTTTTTTCATTTTCCTGCCCCCCACTGTAAAATGTAGCGCATTTTCCAACAACGGGTTGTTGGTACAAGCGTACCAGAAAAAACTCATAGACACGATGCTATGAGTATAGTAACTTAGTAATTCTATTATATCACCCTAACTTGTAGGGTCAACCCAACAGATAGTAAATATTTCGGGAGCCATCCCCACTTATTTACCACCTGTTACTGCAATTCCTTCAATAAATTGTTTTTGCAAGATCATAAATAAAATCAGCATTGGCAGTATGGCTAAAAAGGAGCCTGCCATAAGTATTGGATAGTTTGTTAAAAATTGACCTTGGAGTGATGACAATCCGACAGAAAGTGTCATCGATTCCGGAGAACTGTTCACAATCATCGGCCACATTAATTCATTCCAGCTCCAAAGCGTGGTGAAAATCCCTAACGCAATTAGACCAGGCTTTGCTAGCGGTAGCATAATTCTCCAATAAATTTGAAAATGGTTACAGCCATCCAGCCGAGCGGCCTCTTCTAATTCCTTTGGAAGCCCCATAAAGAATTGTCGTAACAGGAAGGTACCGAATGCACTAAAAATACCCGGGACTATCACTGCTTGTAGTGTATTCAGCCAGCCAAGCTTTACCATAATCATATATTGCGGCAATAAAAACACTTGCCCTGGTACCATTAAAACTGCTAACGCTAACATAAATAGAATATTCCGGCCTGGAAATTCAATCCGAGCAAAGGCATAGGCGGCCAACGAACACAGAAACAACTGACCGGCTGTCCGTGCGACAGTAATAATAATGGTATTAAACATAAATTTGAAAAAAGGCAGCAGTCCAAAAACCTCTTTGTAGTTCTCCCATTGGAAATCCTTTGGAATAATAACAGGCGGAACCTGAATAGACTCGGCATAGGTTTTTAACGAGGTCAGGATCATCCATAAAAAAGGAACCACCATTGCTACCGATCCTAAAATAAGGATGAAATGGATCAGAAATGTCTTACTTGTCACAAGCTTTCTTGCTCTTTCCAATGGTTCTCCCTCCTTTAATCATAATGAACCCACTTTTTCTGTAAGACCATTTGAATCGCAGTAATAATCAGGATAACAATTAACAAGAGAACTGCGATGGCAGCAGCATATCCCTTATCGTTTAATACAAAGGCATGCTGATAGAATAAATAAACGATTGACTGCGTATTTTCTAACGCTGTACTGCCCTTTCCAATCATCATGAAAATCAAGTCAAACACTTGGAATGCACCGATGAGAGACATGATCGACACAAAGAAAATAACCGGAGAGAGAAGTGGCAGTGTAATTTTAAAGAACACCTTGATTGGGCCTGCCCCATCAATTTCTGCTGCTTCATAATACATTTTTGGAATCCCTTGCAGCCCCGAGAGGAAGATGACCATGTTATAGCCGATTCCGCTCCAAATTGCTACAACAATAATTGAAAATAGGGCGATTTTCGGATCACTTACCCACTGCGGACCCTTGATTCCAATTAAGGATAAAAGATAGTTTAGTAGTCCGTAATCAGAATTAAAAAGCCATTTCCAAACCATTGCGATGGCAGCCGGCATAGTGATCACGGGTAAAAAATATAAAGTACGATAAACCGATTTCCCCTTTATTTTCTGGTTCAAGAGAACAGCTACAAGAATAGATAAGAATATCCCTATTGGGACAGTAAAAATAATATAAATCCCTGTATTCTTAAACGATTTTAAAAGGTTGGAATCTTCAAACATCCGCTTATAATTATCTAGCCCTGTCCACTCATACTGCCCAAATGCGCCCCATTCGGTAAAACTAAAGTAAAAGGTCTGAATGATGGGCCACAGGTAAAAAATAAACAATCCTAACATGGTAGGTGCAATCATCAAATATGCCCAAAGATAATCAGAACGTTTCCTTGTCTTTGTTAAGCTAGAAACCTTTAATTTTTTTGGTGCTTTCACTTCGGCCTGAAGAGGAGTTTCTTTCACAGCATTCCCTCCCTTTAAGGAAATTGAAGAGAAGAAATACATTCTCCTCTTCATTTTTTTAGAATTGTCCAGCTCCAGCGCCCAGCGTCGTATAGACTAGAGCACTTGCACTTTTTTTACTTCTTAGATAGCGCCTCATTTGCTTTTTTCGTTAATTCTTTTACAGCATCCTCTACACTTACTTCTTCGCTCCAAGCCTTTTTCAGGATATCTATTTCGTATTGCCAAATTTCCCCTGTATTTTTCACACTTGGAAGTGGAACAGAATATTCTGCACCATCAATGAATGCTTGAAGATTTAAATTTGGAACTGCGTTTTTCCAAGCATCTTGTGTACCGTTATATGCCGGGATGACTGTTCCTGTTTTCGCATAAACATCTGCAGCTTCTTTAGATCCTAGGAACTGAACAAACTTCCATGCAGCATCTTTATGTTTCGTATTAGCTGCAATCACATTGGATAACCCGTGAATCGCTACTGCGCGTTCTTTCCCTTTTGGAACTACAGCAACATTTAAATCAGGATTATTCTTATATTCTGGAACCATCCATGGACCATCGAACATCATCGCTACTTTTCCTGATGAGAATAACTCAGATGCCGCCGTTTCTGTCATTTGTGCTTGAGTTGGTGACAAACCTTCTTTAATGAAGCTAATATTGTATTTAAGCGCCTCGATTGCTTCAGGTTGATCGAAACCAACAGACTTGCCATCTTCGGAAATGATATGGCCTCCATTTTGCCAAATGAAATCATAATATCCGCCTTGGTTGCCCATCATAGCAGCATAGCCCCAAATACCTTTTTCTTTGTTTGTCAGCTGTTTCGCTGCTTCTTTTAACTTATTCCAGTCCCAGGTGTCGTCAGGATACGGGACACCTGCATCATCAAAGATTTTTTTGTTGTACCACAAGCCTGTTGTATCATAGTCTTTTGGAATCCCATAAACTTTTCCATTAACAGTATAAAGATCGATTAACGATTTCGGATAATTATCTAAGCTATAGTTATCTTTTTTCGCCATGTCGCTTAATGGAAGGATAACTTTTCCTTCTGCATATTGGACAACGTGAGCACCATTCATCCAAAGAACGTCAGGCAAAGCACCGCCCGTTGCAGCTGTTTCAAGCTTCTGGAAGTATTGACCATAAGGAGTAAGCTCTGTTTTCACCTTGATGTTTGGATATTTTTCGTTAAATAATTTGATAATCTCTTCAACGGCAGGGACTTGCTTCTTATCCCAAAAGCCATAGGTAATTTCTACTTTTCCATCACTTGAGGCTTTATCACTATCACTGCATCCAGCCAGCCCCAATAATCCTAGAACTACGGTTAAAAGCATTATTAGCCATTTTTTCATCACATTGCCCTTCCTTCATCTAAAGTTTAGTAGATTTCTTTATAAATCATTTTTAAAAACTTAAGGGTTTTTCTTTGATAAAGGCTGTTTTTACATAAATTTTTTGCTTTACGGACAGATTCCCAGCCTAGAATAATTTTGTGACGTGCTCTTTTCCTTATACAATAAGTCTTTCATTCAAATTGGAAGATAAATTAAAATCGTAAAAATCCAATTAGATTTTTACTTAACTCTAAAAACAACAACAAAGTTTACGAAAAGAGCCTTGATAAAAAAATTGTCTCATACCATTGAAATGTTTCAGATAACGTTCATCACCCCCAACAATAACGTTTTCCCGATAAATTTACTTCCCCATAAACTTTGTTCTTAACGCTTGACTTTATTATTGCA
This sequence comes from Heyndrickxia sp. NPDC080065, assembly GCF_050281185.1. Classification (NCBI taxonomy): domain Bacteria; kingdom Bacillati; phylum Bacillota; class Bacilli; order Caryophanales; family Bacillaceae; genus Heyndrickxia; species Heyndrickxia sp. NPDC080065. Next base: position 50,232 of record NZ_JBNNWS010000012.1, read on the forward strand.
ACACCACGATATCCTGGTGTAAACAACCTTTTCTTATGCATTGATATTTTCTAGCAAACTATCATAATAATCATCGATATGAATCGATTGGCCTTCGTTTAACCTCGATTCTTCAGCGGCAAATGCCATGAGGTGGCTTCTTACGGAAGCAGATGCAGAGGAAACACTGTCACTGTTATTACCAAATTGAATTTCTCGGAGCAATGTTCTCATGATTCCATTATCTCCGCCGCCATGTCCGCCAACAGGGTTGTCAAATTTTATGACAGTTTCTTGCTTGGTAAGGAAATCAAAAATGGAAATACTATTTTCCTCCATGTTTCCGCGGATTTCTCCTTTTGTTCCCATAATTTGCACGATCCGCGTCTGTTCCCTAGTAAAACCACACATGCTGAATGTTGCGGTTACTCCTCCTTCGAATTCCATGTTGACCACCTGATGGTCGACGACATTATTATCTGAGCGGTATACGCATTTTCCATATGTCGTTTCCTGCAATGCTTTAATAATGCCTTCATTTGTATAGTCTTCTGTGAATTTCTTCGCCCAGCCCTTGCCCTCGCCAAGGTAATACCTGCCCGCATGGTATGGACACTCAAGTTCTGCAGGACAGCCATCTAAACAGCGCTGCGGCGCACCAGCCGGGGCATTTTCTTCTTTAAAATGCATCAGTGAACCATAAGAACTAATGCGCTTACATTGTTTGCCGATAACAAACGAAATAATATCCATATCATGACAAGATTTCTGCAGGATCATCGGACTTGACTTCTCCTTATTATTCCAGTTTCCACGGACAAAGCTGTGGGACATATGCATCACTTCTACATTTTCATTTAACTGCAGTGATACAACCTCGCCAATTTCCCCTTTGGCGATTACCTTTTGAATCGTGGACCAAAATTCGGTATACCTCAGTACATGGCCGATGGTCAGCTGCCGATTATATTTTTTCGCTGCCTGTTCCATCGCAATACACTCTAGCGGATCAGGAGACATTGGTTTTTCGAGCAGTACATGATAGCCCAGCTCCAAAGCTCTCATTGTTGGTTTAAAATGATTCCGGTCAAGTGTACAAATAATCGCAATGTCAGCGATTTTTTGGTCGAGATTTAATACCTCTTCCCATGTCCCGTAACAATACTCAACTGGAATATTGTGTGCTTGTTGTAATTTCGTTCTTCTTTCGTTATTCGGCTCTGCCACTCCGACAATCTTTAATTCATTCGGATATGCCAGGGCATATGGCGCATAAGCTCGCGCCCCTCGGTCACCTGCACCGATAAGAAGTGCTGTCATTTTTTTCATTTGAATTTCTCCTCTCATCTATTCCATTTATTTTTCGTGGATTGTTTTCCAAACTTTATCCAAACGTTTTCCAACTACTGTTTAAAAAAGAACCACTTAGGTTCGTTTTATTTTAGATGATTCACGAAAGACTAATTCAAATGGCAAAATAAGCTTGATAGGAAGGCTGATTTTCTCTTCTACCATTTCCATTATCGTTTTTGCTGCCATTTTTCCCATTTCGTATTTAGGGATTTCCACTGTTGAAAGCGGCGGTGATGCATATTTCCCCATTTCAATATTATCCACTCCAAAGAAGGTAATATCCTCGGGAATGCGGAGGTTATTTTCAATCACCGCTCTCATTGCAGCAATGGCCATCAGGTCACTGGCACAAACCATAGCTGTTGGCAAATGCGCTCGGTCTCTTTTTATGAGTTGAATCATTTCTTCGTAGCTATTTTCCATTTTCCACTTCGTATTGATGACCCAATCAGGGCGGACAACAAGTCCTGCTTCTTCAATGGCAGATTGGTACCCTTTAAACCGATATTCAGCATGCAAATCTTCAAAGCTTTCATTAACCCCACCGCCAATAAACCCGATCTCCCGATGTCCCTGACTGATTAAATGCTGAACCACCATTTTAATAGCTGCCTCGCGGTTGTAATCGACAACAGCCATATTCTTATCTGTATAGAAAAAGTCCAATCCGACCAACGGGATCATTTGCTGAATGTATTCAATTAGGCTCTCATCAATCCTGTCGATCAGAAGAAGTCCTTCAATCCCCACTTCATGAATTGTTTTAAGTAGCAGGGCCTCGTTTTCAAGTTCATCCTTGGTAATACTGATTAGGGTATAATCATTAGCTGTTAGTGTATCGTGAATACCTGAATAAATATTTACAAAGTAAGGGTTAGTTTCTACCTGTTTTGGATTGGCGACCCAGCCAATTTTCATTGTTCTTGTTTTATTCTTTGTTAGTTTGTTAGTAACTAAATTTCGAGCATGCTGATTGGGTATATACCCTAACTCCTTAACAGCCTCCCAAATTTTCGCTCTTGTTTCCGGGTTCACATTTCTTGTTTGATCATTTTGAATGACTCGCGAAACAGTAGAAATGGAAACGCCTACATATTCCGCAATATCTTTTAATCTTGCCACTAATAAACCACCTCTTAGTTAAGTACTTTCTTTAATAGGATAACAAATTTATATCCAATATCGAAAATATCTTTTGAATTTTCATAATTACTTATAAGAGAGGTTTTATTTATCACAAAATCTTAACTGAAAATTTTCATAATTAGAATATACTCCTTATCTCGTTAACCTGTCAACCCATCAACTTAAATAAATATATTTATTTCGACTGACACCATATTGTTCACTTAATTGATGTTCAGAAGGAATTTTATCATCGGGTTTCTAAACATTATTTTTGATATTCTCAATGATGATCTCTTTTAATTGATGATAAAGTGGTATAAAACTTAATGTATCTAGCTTTTTCATATCAATTTCCTTCAAACATTTAATCATGAAAAATATCTCTAATTCTATTTTCCACTACCTGCCGTCATTCCTTCGATAATCTTATCTGATAACCATAAATAGAAAATTAGGATTGGGAATATGACAATAACAACCCCGGCGAACAAACCTACCCAGTCTGAATTGTATTGCATCGATTGATAAAATTGGTATAAACCGACGGACAATGTGTATTTTTCATTTACATTCATATATGCTTTTGCTAGCAAAAACTCATTCCATAATCCAACGGCATTTAAAATCATTACGGTAACCAAACCCGGACGAGCCATTGGAAGCATGACCTTCCAAAAAATTGTATTTTCACTTGCCCCATCAATGATCGCTGCTTCCTCTACATCTGAAGGTAAACTCTGAAAAAAACCAGTCAAAATAAAGATTGTAAACGGAAGGGACAACGCAATGTAAACAATGATTAAACCTATAAATGAATTAATTAATCCAATTTTTATCAATAGTAAATAAATTGGAATCAATACCGCCTGATATGGAATACCAATTCCAATAACAAAAGCATTTGTTAAAAATTCCCTTCCAATAAAATTATACCTTGATAAAACGTAAGCGGCAGGCGCACTTACCAAAACGATACCAAGTACACTTAATGTAACCACTAATAAACTATTAAAAAAATACGAGGCAAGATTTGACTGCACCCAGGCAGTATAATAATTTCCCCACTGAAGTGAAGCTGGGAGGCTCCAAAATCCTTCAAAGAGTTCACGATTTGTTTTAAGGGAGGCTAAAACAATCCAACCTATTATAAACAAAATAAATAACGCCCATACATATAAAAATGTTTTTCCAAGTGCTGACCACACATTGCGTCCATTTGATTTCACTTTATCTGCCCCTTTCTGTTTTAGCCCAAAAAGCTCTATAGTTCATATACTTCACGTTTGAATAGCTTTCTACCAGTGACAACGAATAACAAGACGACAAAAATCATTGTCACAGCAATTGCACTTGAATACCCTAATTGATAAATAGGTGTTCGCTGGCCGAAGCCAAGTATGAATTGATACATGGCAGTATTCCACATCCTTGTCGGGGGCTCTGCACCACCAAATGCAAACAAGAAATCAAATAAACGAATGGCATTGATTCCCCATAGGATAATCGCAATGGACATAACATCCCATATTAATGGAAGTGTAATTTTGGTAAAAATTACAAATGTAGATGCACCCTCTACTCGAGCAGCTTCAAAAATCGTATTTGGAATTTTATCTACTCCGGCTAAAAGAATAATGGCGTAAAACCCAGTGCTATACCAAATAATCGCTATTATTGCTGACATCATAATGTTGTTAGGACCAGTCCAGTTAACCGGGTTAAGTCCGATAGAAGTTAATATAGAGTTAAAAAAACCAATATCAAAGCGATATAAATAATTCCAAACTACCGCCAAAGCAATTGGTGCAATGATTTGCGGGAAAAAGATGACTGCCCGGATTGCCTTTTTTGCTATTACTCCTTGGCTCATCAGTGCGGTAAATAAAAACCCAATGAGAAAAACAAAAATGCCTCCAACAAATAAAATTAGCATCATATTTAAAAATGACTGCCAATATATAGGGTCAACTAATAGTTTTTCATAATTTTTTAACCCCACAAATTTCATATCATCTGTAAAACCACTCCACTCATTAAAGCTGATCCAGACACCATAGATCGCGGGACCTATAAAAAATATTAGATATAAGCTAACTGCCGGTAACAAATATGGTACGGTTAGCTTTTTCCTGCCAGCTCTCACAGTTCATCCTCCTCTTCACACTAGGTGTTTTGAAAGAAAGCAGGAGAACGATTATTTCTCCTGCTTTCTTTCAAAATTATTTTTTACTCCAGTAATCCTTTGTTTGTTTTTGCAGCTCTTGAACAAACTCTTCAGCTTTCATTTCTCCGAATATTAATTTATCATCAAGCGGTAAAAATACGGTTTTCCACCAATCTGGATATTCGGCCTGCAAACCATCGTATTCCTTATGGTAAGAAGAGGCATTGACAATAATATCTCTAAAATCTGCCAGCCCGTCTGGTGCATCTAAATCTGTTCTTGTACTAATATTTTTTGTATCTTTTACAATACCTTCTTGATATTTTTTCTGCATGGCAAAGGCAAGGAAATCCTGAACTGCTTTTTTATTAGCACCTTTTGGAGCAACCCATCCAATTAAGTAAAGTTCAGCTTGGTCAGCGCCGCCATTTCCACCTGCAACTTCCGGGAAAGGAAAAGCTTTGTAGACAAAATCCTTAGAAGAATATTGAGCAGTTTCACTTGATAACCAGCTTCCTACTAAAATCATGGCTGATTTTCCACTTGCCCAAGCCGTTTGGGCAGCAGGGTACTGACTTCCTTTGTACCCATCTGCAAAGAAATTGTTATCTACAAGCTCTTGTACCTTTTTCGCCGCTTCTAAGAATCCTGGTTTGGACCATGCTTGACCCGTCTTATCTCCAGCAGCCTCTATTAGAGCACCAGGGCCCATTAAACGCTCAACCAACCAGTAATAGTAATAAGCATTATAAAAATCTATATTTCCATCCTGCGCGAGTGGAGCTAACCCCTTACTCTGGAACTTCTTATTTAGCTCCACAAATTCGTCCCAAGTGGATGGTGGCTTTACTCCATATTCTTCGAAAAGGCTTTCATTATAGTGAAAACCAGAGCTGATGATTTCATATGGAATAAAATAAGTATTTTCTCCCTGTTGATAGAATGGTAGTACTTTATCTAAAAAGGCATCTTGAAACACTGTTCCTTCATTTGGAATTTTCATAGAGAGTAATTCATTTAATGGTTCTGCTAACTTGTTTTTAATTAATGCTCCTTCAACCTCAGCCCCTGATTGTTCTGTAAGATCGGGTGCGTCCCCACTTAAAGCTGCATTTCTTACTTTAGACATCACTTCACGGCCCATCCATTGTACATCTACCTTGACATTTGGATTAGCATCTTGGTATTCATCAATGATTTTTTGGATGACAACCTGTTGCGGTTCCCCTTTATTCCACATAGACCAATACTTAATCGTAGTTTTTCCTGAAGAAGAACTGCTATTACTGCATGCTGCAAGTAATAAAACAGCGACCAACAGGAATGAAATAACACTGATCAACTTTTTTCCCACTTAATTTCCCCCTCTTTTTCCCCAAAAAGTCTATTAATACGAATTTTCCTAACAATTAAAATATATAATAAACGGGTTGATGGGTCAACAGCATATGTAATTATTTTTTGAATTCAAAAAGAGTTTGATATCATCTTGAAATTATGTTTTCTATCCTCCATACTCCCTTAAAACCGAGCAGCAAGCCCTTACACTTAAAAAAAGAGAAAAGAAATCATCATATTAATGACCCCTTTTCTCTCAATGTACCCTTTTGCAACTACGGCTTACTAATGCTTTTTCTTGAATTTTTACTCTAATCTAGATACAATAGCCGCAAAGTTTTGTGTGAAATCAGATACAACTTCATCTATTTCAAGTTGTAATGAATTTGGATTTTTATAGACATTTACTATTTTTCCCTTTAAAGCATTAAACCCTGAGCTTTTCAAACTTTTCTTTGAGTAATGCTTATCATCAAAAAGATTAATTTCCCGGTTCTTCACTAGGGTTTAACACCTCGCCGATTTTATCAATGGTATCAAAGGCTGTATTAACTAGTAATGATCTGGTAATCGGCATATCAAAAGTTATATCTTTCTTAGCCTTTAACATAACTGTGGCCAATGACTGGGTGCCTTCCAAAGTTGGTAGAGTACCCTTGTTAGAAAACGCAGTCATAATTCGCTGCTGAGTGTTTCCAATCCCGGCGAGGGCAGAATAATTCAACATATGGGCAGTCTCATTGGATGGAGAAACAATATTTTCTCCACATGTTCCGTCAGGTTTACACTGTTTTACTATTTCATATTTGTTGGGATCCAACATAAGTTCCAAGTTAAAGGCATTGATATCCTTTAGACCGACCCCAATGATTTCAACTGTAAATTCCTCTCCCGCTTTTAACTGCTGCTTGCTGGGCCTTATATCCAATCGTCCAGCAACCGGTCTGCCCGTTGGTTGAAGCGGCTGTTTACCCAATTGGGAAGCAACATACATTAAATCATAGGCATCAATTACACCATTGAAATTAATATCAACCTTTGAAACCTGGTCCCAAGCTGTATCAGTTTGGTCAAGACCCATATAGCTTGCAAAGAAGAGGAGGTCATCTTCATTAATTACTCCGTTCGGTATATTCTCACCTACAACCGTACCTTCTGTTTTATCTTTTTTGTATGGCCTGAATTCCTGCGCGCTACCAAATCCGCCTACAGAGCCTGTAATGGTCAACTTAATATACCTTGCAACAATATTTTCCTTAAACTGAATTACTTTGGTTGCATTATTTCTCTCAAATGTTCCATCAGTAATGATATTTTTATACGTTTTGCCATCTAAACTTACGTCTAAATTGTATTTTAATATCGTTCCATTCCCTGCATCTGGTCTTGGAACATACTCAAACTTATCTAATTCATAAGCTAACTTCATATCAATCTCAAAGGTATGCGGCAGTTTATTCCCCTCATCTCCCCATGCTGTATGCCACAAAGTTTCATCTTTTCCATCGACAGCTAAAGCTGCTTCTTGTCCCGGCTGTTCACTATCTGCTTTTGCTGTCATATTCTTAGGGACATTTCTGTATCGGTCAAGCTTCGTTCTGATTTTGAGCTCATCACTCCAGCCAGATGATCCTTTTGTATTCGTTACTCTTATTCTATAAGAATACTCTGTATCAGATGTTAATCCCGAATGAAGATAGAATGGGACTTGCTGGCTATCACTCATCTTAAACACATTAGTATGAACAACACCATTAATCATTAAATCATAGGTTGTATTTGACCCATCAACCTTTTCCCAATTTAATTTAATATCTTGGTCTGTAATGTTGGATTCATCAGCATTAAGCCCAGTTGGAATAGTTGGTACTGCTTTATCCAGGACTTCTTTCTTTTGTGTATTATCAAAGCCATTTACTGAAAAAACGATATTATTTTTCGTGATGTCTGTTTTTCCAACTTTAATAAATAACTTTGGTGATGTAAAAATTTCAGTCTTTTCAAATGGTGAACCTTTTGTCGAATATTTGTTCAAGTTGGGATGTTCATTATAGAAGTACACGTTTTCCGAGTTTTGATATTCCTCTTCGCTCGTAACTTCTCGTAATTTAATATTTTTATTACCAACCTTAACCTGATGTATATTCTTTGGCTTTACACGAGTATTAACAATCACTTCTGTGCCCCGCTCTTTAACCATGCCTTTATAGCCCTTTCCTTTTGCGGCATATACGGTAATATCAACTTTGTTCCCGATAATTTCAGAAGTGACCTTTGTTCTTGCATTTTCCCCTTCCTTATACTCAACCGTTTTACCATCGTCTTCATACAGGGTAAACTCTGATTTTCCCGATGGATATACATCAAATATTCTATTTTCCGAACCATCCAATTCATTAATGGAATTGTTTTCCGGTGCCATTGGAATGATTGCGCCAGCTTTCACAAATATAGGAGTCTTCCATAATGGAGCACTAAAATTATGAAGAACTGAACCTCCCTGATATTGCTCACCTGTAAAATAATCGATCCAAACTTGATCTTTATCTGGAAGATAAATATCGTTCCTTACTTCTGCTGCATTAGAGTTTTCATCATATATTGGCGCCACTAAAAGATTGGGTCCCCACATATATTGATATTGTGTTTCGGTCCCGTACGTAAAAGGATCATTTGGATATTCTAACATCATTCCTCTGACCATAGGCATGGATGTTGCTGTTGATTCCTCAGCAATCGTATAGATATAAGGCATCATTTGCGACTTTAATTTTAAATACATCCTATTTATCGATGTATAGGGTTCACCATAATTCCATGGGTTTTTAGACTTACTATAATCAGTACCTCCCGATGCCCAGCCGTCCATATCAATCTGGATAGGAGTGAATGCTTTCCATTGGAAATCACGTGTTTGTACTTTTGCATCTCCGCCAAATATACCATCCATATCTGAGCCAACGTTTGGATTCCCTGATAGCCCGGAGCCAATGTAAGTAGGGATATGCATTCTAATGTACTCCCAATTGCCGCCATATTGATCGCCTGACCATAATGTTGCATAACGCTGAGTACCAGCCCACCCATCTAGTGAAATAACAAATGGACGTGCACCACCTGAATTATCTTCTTTTTGAATTCCTTCTGCTGCCTGGCGTGTTGCATTTAAAGCCATGGAATATCCTTGCCCAACCCATGCAACATCCGTCTTTATGGCTCTTACACCAGCTTTAACTTCCCCGTCAAGGTCTCTGCGTAAAGGGCTGTCTTCAGGTAAATTAGGGTCTGGATAGAGATTGCTTTGTGTCCATAAGCCTACCTCTACTTTTTGATCATTTGCCTTATCAACAAATTGCTCTAAATTATCCAATCCGCCATATCCGCATCCATAACCGTCATTTGGCAAAAACCATCCTAAAGGCATATCGTTGTCTACATATTGATTTAATGTATTTACCCCATTAGTTAGGAAGGTTCGTTGGTCCTTATGACCATTGTGAGTTCCATTAAAACAGTCAGCATGCCCTAAGTAGAAAGCGTATTTTGGCATAAGGGCTGGTTTTCCCGTTAATTCTGTATATTCGTTAATGATTTTTGGAATGGAATTATCTACAAAATAATAAGCGTCAAATCTGTCTTCACTGTGAGTAAAGGTAGACGTTTTTGTAAAATCATAAACACCCGGCTTAAAAGTATTTCGCATGACTCCATAGCCTTCTGTGCTTAAATAAAATGGGACTGGGCTTGATGCAGCTCCTGCATCCCAACCTCCCCCGATGGCAATTTTTATAGAGTTATTCTTATGGGCATAAAACCCATTCTGTTGACCCCCACCATAAAAAAATTCGTTTTCTTTTGTATCAAGGGTTTGAACTGTACTTCCGCTCGAATGTTTTAGAGGCTCACTTTCACTCCAAAGAATCTTTGATTGTTTTTTATCGTACAAGCTCATTTTTGAGGTAGTTTTATCAACTCTTAATTCTAAAGCATCAGTAGATATTTTATAGACATTGCTATCACTCTCATCGACCTTAATGCCAATCTCTCCATATTGCCTTTTGTAATCGTTAACATTTTTGTCGATAATTTTCGTCTCATGCTCAGGTTTGTTGGGAGTTGGATATTCTTCAAAAATACCCTTTGGGTCCAAATGTAGTCGAAACACATTATTTTTTAGAAAGTTAATTTTTATTTTTTCTCCTGTTTCTAAATTAAGATATACATTATTGTGATCTTTTGTAATCTTAGTTACTTTTCCTATAGTCTTGGTTTCATTGGCAGCGAGATTTTCAATTGAGTACTCCTTTTCAGTTGTTGCCACAGATGCTGTTGAAGGAAGCGTAGAAAGTAACATACCCACTGATAAGCATAAACCTATCATCTTTTTTAACGTAGTTCGTCGTCTTTGCATATTTTACCTCCAATAGTAATAATGGTTTACCGAAAATAAACTCCGACTGTCTTTAACTCTTCATATGGATAATTGACTTATACACTTCCTTGGGGATCCAATTGGAAGAAAAGAGAGACAATCTCTAAAAAAAACACTTAAATTCATCCCTCCTGCCTTTATCTCAATTTGTGCAATTTTCTAACTATTTCAATATATAACACATAGGGTTGATGGGTCAACTTAGTAACGCAAATATCCTACAAAAGTTCTACTTTCCTATCGTCTAAAGAAAAAACATTAGGGCAAAACAAAAAAAAGGATAGCCTAGGGCCCCTTCAAACTTGGTCGGCATTAACAATCTATGAAAATTACAAAAAAAACATAAAAACCCCCACATTTGCACGAATATACTTTCATAACAAAATAATGCCAAATGGAAATATTCAAACATACATCTTTCATTTAGAGAGGTAAGTAATAACGGGTTGATGGTACGGGTTAATTTTATAAAAAACTCATAGACACATTGCTATGAGTGATTTAACCATTACGTTAGTTCTGTGTAAAAGCGGCAGCGATCGCCTCGTACAATGGATATACAAAATTCAACAGTTATTCCATTAGCATCATAGGCTGTTCGTTCAAGTAACAGTGCTGGACGGCCTTTTTCCGTTTGAAGGTACTCACTTTCTTCGGGCCGAATGAGGACAGGTTCAAATGCCTCTTTTGCTCTAGTTACTATGATATTAAATTCCTGTGCGAATAAATCATATAATGATATTTCGCCAACTTTTTTAAGCTGCTCCATATCCGAAACCACATTTTTCGGAATAAAAGACGATTCCAAAATGTAAGGCTCATTGTTAGCACAACGAAGACGTTTCATTTCAATGACTTTCTCGCCTTCTCCAAGTTGTAACGCTTCCCGGATTTTTGCAGTCGGTTTTACTTCTTCTATTTTCAGAATGATATCCTTAGGATTTAATCCTTTTTCTTTTAATACTTTGCTAAAGCTATAAAACCCCATCAATGACTGCTGAAATTTTGGTTTTGCGACGAATGTTCCTTTTCCTTGGATTCGGTAAAGGATTCCTTCCTGAACAAGCTCCTCAATTGCTTTTTTAGCCGTGTTGCGGCTTACACCGAATTGGTCCATCAATTGATTTTCTGATGGGATTTTATCACCAGGTGTCCAATATCCCTTTTCAATAGACTCCTTAAGCCTTTCCATTAATTGGTGATAAAGTGGAATTATACTTTCATGCTGCAGTGGTTCCATATAATTTACCTGCCTTCCAACCATACTTATATTCTTTAAAAAAATTATATCACCGTACCTTATGGTGTCAACCCAACAAGTGAGTGTAAGAAAAATAGCCATCTTACTTGTAGATGGGAATTACTTTACGCCTACATAAATCCTTTTAAGGTGTGGTGTGATTTGATTTGCGGTAAACGATTCGATAAGAGTACATACTTTTCTATTTTTTATACTTTTCAGGATGGGGAGGTCTTTCAAGAAATTAAGACATTCATATAACTACATCCTAAGTCATCCGTCTCAAGTCTTAGATAAAAATAATCCCATGATAGGATTTAACGATTTAGGAACGATGATATACTCGGTTAAGCAAGGGAGGAAATTATTGCTAATTTATTGGATCTAAAAAAGGAGAAAAAGTGGGAGGTTATGTAGATTTTATGAAGTATTTAACGAAGTGGGCCTTTCGAAATAAGGCTGCCTTAATCGTTATGACCGTTTTAACGTTGGGACTCGGGATTGGAAGTTATTTCATTTTACCGATGGAATTAATGCCGGAAGCCGATAATCCCCAAGTAACCGTTGCGACGATAGGGCAAGGATATAATTCGCAAACAATGACGCAAGAGGTTACGGAGCCAATTGAAAATGCAGTAGCAACCGTAAAAGGCAAAACGGATGTGTTATCTACTACGGGCGATGGTTATTCGCAAGTGAACATATCCTTTGATTCCAAAACAAATATGAAGGAAGCAAAAAAACAAGTAGAAGATGCTATTAATAATTTGAGGCTACCGGATACTGTTTCCAAACCAAATATCATTCAGTACGATACCTCGATGATTCCAGTAGCCCAACTTTCTATTGCTATTGATAAAGGCTCTAAGGAAGCGAATCTTGAAAAACTAGAGAAAGAGATTTTGCCTAAGTTCGAGAGTATTAAAGGAGTGGGCAATGTCCAACTCTTCGGCAAAGATAATCCTCTAGTGGAAGTGAAATTGAATGTAAAAAAATTAGCTGCTAACCAGCAATCTATCAATTCCGTCATGAGTTTATTACAAGGTCAAAATCTTTCTGTATCTTTAGGAGATAAGAGCATTGACGGGCAAATGAGTAACCTTAAAGTAGTGGGGGAAATTACAAGTATAGAAGAACTTGGAAATCTTATTCTTCCTTCTCTAGTGCCAAATGCACCAGTGGTACATTTAAAAGATGTGGCTGATATTCAGAGAAAGAGTGGTCAAGAAGGAATCACCCATGTCAATGGAAAAGATGCAATGGCAATTTCGATCACTAAAGAAAGCAGTGCTAGTGCAGTAACGGTTGGGAAAGATATTCAAAAGGTTGCAGAGGATATTAATAAATCGGGCACAGGTGAACATGTAGAAATATTGTTCTCGAGCTCGAAAATGGTGGTTGACTCTGTCAATAGTATGTTAAGAGAGGTATTATTGGGAGCTTTATTTGCAACAATCGTTATCGTTCTATTCTTAAGGAATATTCGTTCCACCTTGATCACCGTTGTATCCATTCCACTTTCGCTAGGCTTGACCTTGATATTGCTTTGGCAATCTGGCATTACGCTCAACATCCTGACATTGGGAGGAGTAGCGGTAGCGGTTGGACGGTTAGTGGATGATAGTATCGTAGTTGTCGAGAATATTTTCCGAAAGACTCAGAAAGAGGGTTTTTCTAAAGAGACAATTATCCAAGCAACAGGTGAAGTAGGAAAGGCAATTACATCCTCTACACTTACAACGATAGCTGTGTTTTTGCCGATGGGTCTCATTCAAAGCTCATTAAAGGCATTCTTACTGCCGTTTGCCTTAACGGTTACTTATTCCCTTTTGGCATCTTTAATCGTTGCTTTAACGATTGTTCCTTTAATGTCATTTGGTCTGTTAAAAAAGGCGAAGCTACCGGAACATAAAGAACCTAAGCGTTATATGAATATTTTAAAATGGAATCTTAATCATAAATGGGTACCAGTTCTCTTTGCTTTTATTATGTTTGTAGGCTCCATTACCCTTTATACGATGCTTCCTAAAGGTTCCGTTAGTGCAGATGATACAACGATGGTGTCTGTTACCATGACTTATCCAAGTGATACACCCATTTCAAAAGTGCAAGACCACGGACTCGCTTTTGAAAAGAAATTGTTAAAGTTAAACGGATATCAATCCATCATAACACAGCAGGGAAATAGTGAAGAACAGGCAAAATGGGGTCAGGTATCCAATCCTACCCAAACAACATTTACCGTCATCATGAAGGAAAATGCCAATGCTGATCATTTTATGAAAGATGTGAACGCACTGAAAAAAGAATATCCAAATGCGGATATTCAAGCATCTACAGCATCCTTCATGGGTTCGGCTCAAACGGCAATCACCTATGATTTGGAAGGATCAGACCGAGAGAAACTGTTAGAGGCTTCGGATGATATGATGAAGGTTATTGCTGGGACGAAGGGTGTTAAAAAAGTCGCTTCCAATGCAGAAGAGAAGAAACCCGTCTATCAATTTGTTGTGGATCCGACAAAGGCCAACACAGGTCAAATTGCCATGCAATTAAATGGATTATTAAACAAAACACCAATCGGCAATATGAACCTAGACGGAAAGGATACTTCCATTGTGATGGACACCAATCTTAATCCGGCTACAAAAAACGATTTGGATAAAATACAAATCGCAACCCAAACAGGAATGGTTCCCCTTTCTTCGATTGCTAAAATTGAGAAAGTAACACAAAGCAGTACAGTACTTCATAAAAATGGAAAAGAATATATTCGCATCAGTGCAGATGTAAATCCTGAAAAGCTTTCCGTTATTTCAGCGGATATAGATAAGAAACTTGATAAGCTGAAGCTGCCTAAGAATGTTACGCTTGTTAAGGGCGGGGCAGTTGCTCAGCAGGCTAGTGATTTTGCCGATTTAGGGTTAGTCATGGTTATTTCCATTGGTTTAGTTTATTTGATTATGGTTATTACGTTTAAAACGCTCAGGACACCTGTTGCCATTCTCATGACATTACCACTCGCATCCATCGGTGCTATTCTTGGGCTGATTGTTTCTAGAGTTTCCGTTGATCCGACTGCCCTTCTAGGTGCATTAATGCTGATAGGTATTGTAGTAACGAATGCCATCGTGTTAATTGACAAAGTAAAACAAAATGAAGAACATATGTCCATACGGGAAGCCATTGTGGAAGCAGCAGCGACAAGAACACGCCCTATTCTTATGACTGCAGTCGCAACCATTTGTGCTATGCTGCCGCTGTTGTTTACACACGCAGAAGCTGGCAGCCTTGTTTCAAAAGGGTTAGCTGTTGTCGTTATTGGCGGACTTGCAGTTGCAACTGTCTTGACATTATTTATCGTTCCTGTGTTTTATGAACTGCTTTATTTTAGGAAATCAAAAAAACAACGGAATAGAGTAAAATCAGATTTAACACAAAGTGTATAGTTTGTTATGGAAGCTTCTCATATATGAGGAGCTTCTTTTTGTGGGTGCTTTGGTGGTCCAACTTCCTCTGGAAACAAGGGGACGGTTCCCACGTCCCCCAAAATTGTCAGGTCCCCATAAGTTTACATATCTTGATGTCCTAATAATGTCAATAAACTAGAAGCATCTATTGTTCCTCAAGTTCAATAGTTTTTTATCCCAAGACAAAAAAACCAATCAATAAATGATTGGCCCTCTCCCTATAAAATTAGAGTATATCCATCCAAATTTTAATAGCAGTTACGAAGATTAATATTGCCAAGATAATTTGGAGAATCTTAGTGTTCATTTTTTTACCCGCTTTTGCTCCAAGGGGTGCTGCAATAATACTAGCTACAATCATGATTAACGCTGGCCAGTATTCTACTTGACCGGTTGTAATTTTTCCAATTGCAGTGCCTATGGATGATATAAAAGTAATGGCTAAAGATGTAGCAATGGTCATTCTTGTAGGTATTTTAAGAACCACCAACATAATTGGAACTAATAAAAACGCACCACCGGCTCCTACAATTCCTGCAGCAAGACCTACTAAAAGAGCAAGAAGAGCGGCTAACCATTTATTAAACTTAACTTCATCCAACCGAACATCGTCTATCCCTTTTTTGGGAATAAACATCATAATAGCAGCAATAAGGGCTAGTATCCCGTAAATGACATTGACACTACTCTCTGACAGATGAGTAGAACCAAATCCTCCAGCAAAACTACCAATTAGAATACTGATTCCCATATAAGTGATCAATGTCTTATTTAAATATCCGCCTTTTCGATAAGCCCACACACCACCGATAGTAGCAAAAAACACTTGTAATGCTGTAATGCCCGATACCTCATGTGCAGTAAAGTGAGCAACACCGAATGCAGCGGGAATATATAACATCATTGGGTAGTTAATTATGGCACCACCAATGCCTAACAACCCTGATATAAACGATCCCACAAAACCGATCAAAAAAATGGTTATAATAAAAATAATATCCATCCTATTCCTCCTTTGTTTAGTTAGAATTGAAAGATGCGGCGGGAAAAACAAAGTATAACCTATATAATAATTAGTCCTGTTCCTAGGCCTTCTTTATCCAGAACTTTAGAATTTCATTATCTTCTTCTTGTTTAACAATCTCATGACCACCTGATTTTGCCCAAGCAGGGAGATCATTTAATGCACCTTTATCCGTTGTATGAATTTCTAATATTTGCCCTGATTCAAGCTCGTTCATTGCTTTTTTTGTTCTCACAATTGGCATTGGACATGCTAGTCCTTTTGCATCTAATACTTTAGTTACATCCATGTTCTAAACATCTCCTTTTACATTTTTTCTCCTATAAAAAGCCTGTTTTAAACAGGCTTTTTATAGGAATAAATTATTGACATGGTTATTACTTATCTTACTGCACAACGGTTTGGTCCTATTTCCATTTCCCGTTGTTCTTCTTCATCTGGATTGATTTTACCCATATTAGTTTGACGAATTTCTTGGTATGCATTTGGTTGTGGAGGAAGATTCTCCGTTACCAATTTTCTAAATTCATTTTCATCTTCAATATTTAAACCATGATTTTTGGCAAATAGTACTCCTAATTTTTCAGCTACTGTACCATCATCATTTAACTCATCAATAATCATAAAGTGTGCTGGAAGAACGACTAATTCATCTGATAATTCTCTATAACGATTGTATAGAGTCTCTCTTAAATCTGAAACCCAATCTTCTGCCATACCAGCTAGGTCTGGTCTGCCAATTGAGTCGACGAATAAAATATCTCCTGAAAGTAAGAATTGTTCATCTACAACGAAAGAAGTGGAGCCAACGGTATGACCCGGTGAATATAAGGCATGAATATTAATGGTAGTATTTCCAATAGTCACATCATTTCCATCCGCTAACGGTTGGTATGTGAATGTTACATCTGTTGCATCTTTTGGTGGTAGCCAATAAGTTGCACCTGTTTTCTCTGCAATTTGACGTCCCCCAGAAATATGGTCAGCATGAAGATGCGTATCAAATACATGTGTAATTTTTGCACCTAAGTTGTCAGCAAAGTTTAGAAAAATATCAGTCATACGAGTGGCATCAATGATTGCAGCTTCCCCATTAGAAATGACCATATACGATAGACAGCCTTTTCCGATACGGACAAATTGATAAATCTCTCCACCTTCTTTCAAGTCTCCAACCTTAACAGGTTCTAAATGCTCACTCCAAGCTTTCATGCCTCCCTTTAAATACGAAACAGTCAATCCTGCTTCAGAGAGCATATCTGCAACCATGATAGAAGATCCTTCTTTTGCACAAACCACTAAGATATCTTTATCAGAAGGAAGTTTTTCTAAAATCTCCTCTACACCATCTAGTAATTCAAAATAGGGAACATTAAGGTAGTCAAAATGTTCACCTTCAATTTTCCAGTCATTAAAATCACTTTCATTTCTTACATCCAATACAAATAGCTTTTCTTTATTAAATACTTTTTTTGTCACATCTGCGGAAGTCATTACTTGAACAGTCATTTTAAATCTTACCCCCTACGGTATATTCAACTTTAAAAAAAGATGTTTTTCCTAAAATGTCAATGCTACATCTGCATCTTTAGCAAACTCTAAAAATGTTACAGCTCCGCCTACTTCTATTCCATCAATAAAATCTTCTTTTTGATATTGCTCGTTTTTCCAGACCATTGACTCATGCCCGGAACTACATTGACAACATTAGTAAATCCTTTTTTAGATAATTTTTGTGCTGCAAGATCACTACGATTACCAGTGCGGCATATAACGTAAATCTCATCTTCCTTATTTAATTGATCCATTCTCTCTTCTAATTCACCTAAAGGAATCGAAATTGCATTTGGAATATGATTAAATGCATATTCTGCAGATTCTCTAACATCGAGTAACACAATATCTTCATTTGCATTAATCTTCACTTCAAGATCCTCATTACTAATCACGTTAGGGTGGTTTTTCTCGTTTACTTCTTCACTCGAGGATTTTCGTAAGTAATGCTTTAAGACATCACCGTCTTCTATCGTTCCTAAATATTGGTGACCTGTACTCTGAGCCCATGCTTGAATATCGGCTCTGGAACCTTTATCTGTAGCTTGAACTTCGATTACTTGACCTTCCTCAAGGGTATTCATTGCCTTCTTTGTTTTCACAATCGGCATTGGACATGCTAATCCTTTTGCGTCTAAAATTACATTTGCTTTTATGCTTTCCATGATGAACCTCCTATTTTTATACCTAATAGGGTATATATGAAATCAAAAAAATTATTCCACTTCGCCTTCCCAAGCAAGCATTCCACCACTCATATTCATAACATTAAATCCTTCACTTTCTAAAATCTCCGTTGCCCGGCCACTTCTGCCGCCTGAACGGCATACCATAATATATTCAGCTGACTTATCTAATTCATTTATACGAGATTCAATTGTTCCTAAAGGAATGTTAACAGCTCCTGGAATTTTCCCAGCTTCTACTTCATCCACTTCACGAACATCAATGAGGTTTACCTTTTTACCTTCTTGAATGAATGTTTCTACTTCTTTTGGTGTGATTTCTTTCATTTTATATTCCTCCTAAATAAATGATTAAGACCAAGCACTCATGCCGCCTTTTACATTGGTAACTTGTTTAAATCCTTGTTTTTTTAACACCTTACATGCCTTATTACTTCTCATCCCGCTCTGGCAGATAACCACAACCTCTTTATCTTTAGAGAGCTGACTTACTTTTTGCTCTAACTGATGTAGAGGGATATTCTTAAATTGTCTAATATGGTTACCCTTAAACTCACCAGGTGTTCGAACATCCACAAATTGTTTATTCTTATCACTTAATTCATTTTTTAGTTGTGCAGATGTTATGTTTCTTACACCTTTAGTTGGGAGCATACGCGTGATGAAAAAGAGAATAATAAGGGCAAAAATAATATATTTTATATAATCCAATTGTAAAACCTCCATCAGAAGGAAATCGTATTCTTCCTTTTATTAAATGAATAAGTTAACATTACCATCCTGCGCATCTGCTAAATAAGCTGCAACACCTGCATATTCAATGTTATCTAATAGCTCTTCCTTTTGAAGTCCAAGAAGATCCATTGTCATTGTACAAGCGACTAATTTAACATCTTGTTCCTGTGCCATTTCAATAAGCTGTGGCAATGTCATCGCATTGTGCTTTTTAATTACCCCTTTAATCATTTTAGGACCAAAACCTGCAAAGTTCATTTTAGAAAGTCCCATTTTGTCTGCCCCTCTAGGCATCATTTTCCCAAACATCTTTTCCATAAATCCTTTTTTTAATGGAATATTTGTCTCTTGGCGTAACGCATTTAGACCCCAAAATGTATGGAAAATTGTTACTTCATGATCATAAGCAGCTGCACCATTTGCAATAATATACGCTGCCATAGCCTTATCATAATCACCACTAAATAAAACGATTGTTGTTTTTTTCGTATCTCCCATTGGAAACCTCCTGTATTGTAATAACCCATACCTGTATAGGTATTATGATATCTAAAAAAATTTAATCCTTTTTAATCCAAAACTTTAATACATTATTTTCTTCTTCAAAATGTAATAATTCATGGCCGCCTGATTTAGCCCAAGCACTTAAATCATTTTTTGCACCTTTATCTGTTGTATGAACTTCTAAAATTTGACCTGACTCCAGTTCATTGATTGCTTTTTTTGTTTTAACGATTGGCATTGGACATGCTAATCCTTTTGCATCTAAAATTTTATCTGAATTCATTTTTATACCTCCTACAAATTACCCCTACGGGTATTATCTTAATGAAAATAAAATAGGATGTCAACCTATTTTTTATCTACTTTTAACAAGTAGGTTAACAGCCTCTTTTACTAATTCCTCCGTACTTCTTTCTCCTGTTTCATTAGCTTTTTGCACACATTCCACTAAATTGGAGCTAACAACAACCCCAATCGTACGATCAATAGCCGTTCTCGTTGCTGAAAGTTGTGTTATCACTTCTTTACAATCCTTGTTTTCTTCCATCATCCGAAGAATTCCTCTTAATTGTCCTTCTATACGTTTTACACGATTTTTCATTTGATCATCGTAATACATGGATTACCCTCCTTTACAACAAAGACTTTCAATATTTTTATTTTTTTCTTTTGGATCTAAAATGGTATACCCCATAACGTTAAATTCAAATTGACGTAATAAACGAACTCCTACATTTCTTTCAAGTAGATTAGATACTACTATATGAACGTCATTATTAGGTATTTCATTAATAAATCTTTTTAAATAAGCTACAGGTATATTAATTGAGCCATCGATTGGATTATTATATGATATATTGTAATCTCTAATATCTATCACATTTATCTTATCACAAACGTGATCAATTAAAACAGAATCTACATCACAGACTGGGTAATATCTTTTATACGTTAGAGATAACAGAACTACTAAGATTGCTGCAATAATAATTAAAAAGATCATTTACAATACCGCCTTTAAGACAAGGAAAATTACTGACAAGCTTTATAATATACCCCTATAGGTATGATGTCAACTAAAATAAACAAAAATTTTTTTAAAACTTATTTGCTAAGAATGGACCGCTGTAAACGTAGCGGGTTCTGTTTTCGAGTACAAAATATCAATTATCATTAGAAAAGGGACATCAACTCACAACGATTTGGTTGTCCTTCTTTTTGTTGTTATCAAGGGATTTCTAATAAGATTAGCAAACTTTTGGTATGCTAAATCACACCTAAAAAGATGTGTTACAGAACATTCTGTATTGGTAATAATTAATAAGACTTTTATGCTCCATTTCATTTCAGTTCTGTTATGGTATTTGTGAAAAAATGTACTTAAAATAACGAAGCAGGTTGGAGAAGGAACTATTCTAAACTATCTAGAAATAAAGACTGTAATGAATAATGATTAAGGAGGTTAGTATGCTGCTACCACCCAAAATAAGAAACCGATTTAAAAAATAGATTGGAGTTTTTATATGAAGAAAGTAGTTTTAGCAGGAGGAACAGGCTTTATCGGTGAATATTTTAAGAATAAATTTAAGGAATTAGGATATGAGGTAAATATCATATCACGGCAAAAGCAACATATTTCTTGGGAAGATAAATTGGGCATTATAGAGGCATTAGAAGATACTGAACTTCTTATCAATCTTGCAGGGAAATCTGTAAATTGTCGATACAATGAAGCAAATAAAAATGAAATTATGAATTCAAGGATAAGGACAACCACATTACTTGGAGAGTCTATACAGGCATGTAATAATCCACCTGAGATTTGGATGAATTCCAGCACGGCAACCATTTATCGACACGCTGAAGATCGTCCGATGACAGAAGAAAAAGGAGAGATTGGTTCAGGATTCTCGGTTAATGTTGCAACAAACTGGGAGAAAGCCTTCTTTTCCTTTGACTTACCAAAAACAAGGCAAATCGCCTTACGCATAGCTATTGTATTAGGTAAGGACGGCGGAGTAATAATACCTTATAGAAATTTAGTGAAGTTTGGACTTGGAGGTATTCAGGGAAAGGGAAACCAAAAGTTTAGTTGGATATATATCGAAGATTTGTTTAAAATCGTTCTTTTTTTGAAAGATAAAGAAGAGCTAAGTGGAGTTTTTAATTGCTCTTCACCACAACCTGTTAGTAATCGTGAATTAATGAAAGTACTAAGAAAAACGATGGATGTTCCATTCGGTTTACCTTCGCCCAAATGGTTGTTGGAGATTGGATCGCTACTAATTAGAACAGAAACAGAATTGGTATTAAAAAGTCGGTGGGTTCTTCCAGACCGATTAGAACGTGAAGGTTACACGTTTACCTATAAAACACTTGATAAGACCTTGCAAGACATTTTAAAGTAAATGTAATGTTCTATGAATAAAGATTGTGAAAGGTTACTCTTAAAGTAAAGGGTGCAAGAGTTTAAGATCTAGCTGCCATTTCGGCGGCTTTTCTTATTGAACTATCGGGGCAGTTTAACGCAAGAAGGATTGCAGGAAAAAATATACAACAAATAGAAATACTTAAAATAACAAACTATGTGAGGAGATAATACTACTTTGAACATTTTAACTCTGATTTTAAGTTATTTAATAGGCTCAATTTCATTTGCTTTAATAGTCGGTAAAATGTTTTATAAGAAAGATATTCGTGATTATGGTAGTGGAAATCTTGGTGCAACTAATGCTTATAGAGTTTTAGGCATAAAAGCAGGAGTAATTGTTGCAATTGCTGATATATTAAAAGGTACACTTGCTTGTTTACTTCCACTAATACTTAGTTCTACGATTAATCCTATTGTTTGTGGTTTATTAGCCATATTAGGACACATATTTTCTGTATTTGCTAATTTTAAAGGTGGAAAAGCTGTTGCGACAGCAACTGGAGTTTTTTTATTTTTGACACCTTTAGGTGTTTTGGTTGGTTTTGTTGTGTTTGTACTAACTTTGTTATTTACTAAGTATGTATCACTAAGTTCAATGTTGGCTGGTATAGCATTATTTATTTACAGTCTAATATTTGAAGATAAAGTTATCATAGCACTTTCTCTACTAATAAGCGTATCAATAATCATTCTTCATCGACAAAATATAAAGAGAATTCTAAATGGAACAGAGAGCAAAATAGTTTAAAAATATTGAGTATAATGTTAAGCTAACGGGTAGCAATCGTATTATAAGGTTAACCAGTTTTTACTGGTTGACCTTTTTTTAATAGATTCTATTATATCAGTAGCCAGGGTAGGACGTACGGGTGCGTGGGACATGATCCCGTCAACTAAACTGTCCGCCCCCTACTTGTAGAAACATGTTTGAGGCTGGTTGGGACGCAGATCTCGTATAACAAGCGAAGCTATGATACTTCAAGATGGAATAGGGGTTACTGGTGAGTAATTTGTGAAAGGAAGAGATAAAAAATGAATCCAGTAGTTGGTCTGGATGTTTCAAAAGGTGAAAGTCAGGTCCAAGCATTTTTAGATAAAGGAAAACCATATAGAAAAAGTTTTACTGTATCGCACACTACTGAGCAATTAACAAATTTACTTCACTTTTTGGAGGAGGTGGAGGAGAAGACAAAGGTTGAGCCAACAGTAATATTAGAATCAACTGGGCATTACCACACACCTGTAATTCAATTTTTAGATGAGCAGAATTACTTGTACATTTTGGTTAATCCGTTACTTTCTTATAACGCAAAAAAATCAAGTTTACGAAAAGTAAAGACGGATGAAATTGATGCTTTTCGTTTGTGTGAACTGTTTTACAAAGAAGATTTTGAGCCATATAAGAAAAGGGGAATTCAACTATTAAACCTTCGTAATCTTACAAGACAGCATGAAACAATTACTGGTCTATATGTTCAAGCCAAATTACAGTTCCATGCGATTCTTGATCAGGTATTTCCTGAATACAAAGGGGTTTTTGGGGATACGTATTCTAAAGTGTCTTTAAATTTACTGTTGGAATTTAGTACGTCAGAATCTGTGTTACAGGCTGGGGAAAATAGATTAACTGAAAAGATTTCTTGCTTATGTTTGAGTCGTTCAGAACGGTGGGCTAGGGATAGAGCAAAGAAGCTCCTTGAAGCAGCGAACCGAAATCCATTTAAAAGCACATTGTATCAAAGTCATTTGATAAGTCTTGATATGTATATTCGTATGCTTCTCCAGTATCAAGAGCATCTAGCACGATTAGATGAGCAAATTGATGCCCTTGCAGGAGAAATAGAAGAATATAAGATTATCCAAACAATCCCTGGTATCGGAGAGAAAATCGCGGCAACGATTATTTCCGAAATTGGAGAGATTGATAGGTTTAATCACCCTAAAAACTGGTTGCTTTCTCTGGGCTTGATCCAAGTGTACATTCATCAGGTAAATTTACAGCGACGATAAATCGGATTACCAAGAGAGGATCAAGCAGATTGCGTCATGCCTTATATATGGCTGTTCTCTGTGGGATTAGAGGCTCTCGAAATAAAAAGCTAAAAGCGTTTTATGATAAAAAGCGAGAAGAAGGAAAACCCTTTAAAGTAGCAATGATTGCTTGTACAAACAAACTAGTTCATTGGATTTTTGCATTATTAAAAAGTAAAGAAACTTTCCTAGATTTAGCTTAAAATATACAATTTAGTAAGTAATGAAGAACCTTCCAATTCTAATGAGGAAGGTTATTTGGCATGAGCATTTTTAGTATAGCATCTATTTTTTTGTTTTTTAATGAAAAATATTGACATCCTATTAGCTGGTTTAGTTAAAGAGCCAGCTACCAATTTGGTGGCTTTTTCTTATTCGATAAAAGGGGCAGGTTTGTCGAATAAGATGGTTAGCGAATCCCTATTATGGTAAAGAGAAGAAGCCCTTCTGAGGTACCTCTGAAGGGCTTCTTTCTATATATGAATCGACTTAAACTTGAATATTCCTAGGGGGCATTCATAGATTAATTAAAGTTTAGTTAGGGGCTTTTGTTTGCAGTAGTTTAATCCCCATGCCGATAAAAATTATTCCTGTAATTTTGTTTAAAATCATTCCTATTTTTTGGTTTCCTCTAAGTTTTTTTGTAACATAAGAAGAAAAATAAGCCACAAATAAACACCATAACAACCCAGTGGTTGTAAAGGTCAGTCCCAAGATGAGAAATGGTATGGGTCCTGAAGCCTTTGTTTCTATGAATTGTGGAAGAAACGCAATAAAAAACAAAGATACTTTTGGATTTGTAAGACTCGTCAAAAGTCCTTGCACGTATAGTTTCCGTATATTTAGTTTGTCGGATGCCGCCGCTGCCTGAAACGCTGAATTGGACTTATCAAGTAACATGCGAATCCCTAAATACACTAAATACATAACACCTATAATCTTAATGGTATTAAATAAGAATACAGATTTAACAAGTATCATTGATAAACCAAACGCAACGAACAACGTGTGAGTCAAAGAACCAGTAATAATACCCAAAACAGAATATACACCAGCTTTTCTGCCTTGTGACATACTTCTCCCAACGATATACATCGTATCTGCACCAGGAATTAAATTCAACAAAATTCCTGTTAATAAAAATACTTCATAATGAATTATTCCGTACATATTAATTAAGCACCTCTTTCTATTTTTAGGGTGCCCTTATTGATAATACAGCATCATCTATGAAAATAGAAGTTTTTTCTCTAGCTATCCCAAAATTGTGAAAAAATGCACTTAAATTTTCGGGGGCTTTAGTTAAAGAAGAAATGGTAAAACTTAATGAAAACCGTCATTTTGATCAATCTTTTTTCGAAATAACGGTTTTCTATTTGTTGTATATGGATTGAATGTAGTTTTTTATCAATCTTTATTTTAAAGCTACAAATCAGTGTGGCACCAGTTAAGACTTATAGTGTAAATGATACAAACGATTGGAGTGCGGTTTTAAGAGTTGTTTATGGAAAAAAATCATTCATTTTTACTGGGGACGCAGAAACAAAATCTGAACATGACATGATTTTATGGTATCGAAACTGAATCGAAAAATTAAATAATTTAATTTCTAAACCCTGACAGCTTGTTGTCAGGGTTTAAGTGTCATACTAAGGTTAGTTAAACAAAAAGAGTGAGGGTAAATTAATGGAAATAGAAAATCTTCTAAATATTTCAACTCGTCAAGAATTAAGAGAATGGCTAACTGATAATTCTACAAAAGAAACAAGTTGCTGGATACCCCTCTCCATTTCTCCAAAACCAAACTTAATATTAGGTTTAGATGCTGTCGAAGAAGCACTTTGTTTTGGGTGGATAGATAACTCAGGGAAAAAAACTCCTGATGGCATACTTGCTGGACGTTTTACTCCAAGGAGAAAAAATAGTAGTTGGACTGAATTAAACAAGGAAAGAGTTCGACGATTGGAAAGATTGGGTTTAATGACTGATGAGGGGCGGAAGTGCCTGCCAGACATGTCGGAAAGTTCATTCAAAATACACCCTCGTGTAATGCAAGCTTTAAAAAGTAATCCAGGTGTTTATGAAAAATTTCTTGAATTTCCCGAACTATACAGGAGAGTTCGTGTGGACACCATTCAGTCTTGTCTAAAAAAGGGAAAAAAACAGGAGGAAGTCTTTGAACAACGTCTAAACAAATTAATTGAAAATACTCAACAAGGTAAAATGTATGGTGCTTGGAATGATAGCGGGCGGTTGTTAGAAAATTGATTTTTCCAGAATGAATTTTGACGTGTCTGATCATGTAAATTTTTTAAAAATCTAAATTGAAAGGAGGTAAAAATTTGAATACTCGTCAATGATTTATCCTGCTATGACTATAGTCTAAACAAACTAAAAAGTATTCTTGATTTAACTAGATGAAAATTTGTTGCCATTATCGGCGCAATACTTGGGAGTTAAAATAAAAAATTTTTAAGGAGTAAATAAAATGAAAAAAACACAGATTAAAAACATTGATGAAATTCCTGGACAACAAATTAACTGGGGTGGGGAAATAAATTTAACAGTAAAACCAGTTTCAGATGAAGGTCTGCTATCAAAGTGTAAAGTGTCCTTTGTGGAGCTTGAGCCTGGCAATCAAGCTTATGCATACCATTATCATGAAATCAATGAGGAAGTATTTGTTGTGCTTAGTGGCGAAGGTGTTGTTCGCACAATTAACGGAGAGAAAAAAATTAAAGCGGGAGATGCAATCTCTTTCCCAGCAGGCGAAGGTGGCTCTCATGTGGTGAAGAACACTTCAAACGAGAAGCTTGTGTATGTAGATTTTAGCACCATAAGTGAAGTGGAAATTTCCCGACATCCAGATACGGGGAAAATGATGGTATTGAGCAGCCAGACCTCCATTATTATGGATGATCCTAATAAGCAATAATGTTAGTTTTTTGAAAAACATCTAATGTGCAGATCATTCCACCAGTCTCAGTCAGAATCAATGGAATAGCCTCGATGAACTGAATCAAACCCTGACATTAAATTGTCAGGGTTTGATTGCCCATGTATAATGGACTTGAGGTGATCTCATGAAGTCAAGTCGATTATTCAATTTACTTGTATTGCTATCTGAAGATTGAAAAGTTTCGTCCACCGAACTTGCAAAAAAATTAGAGGTTTCTGTCAGGACAATTTATCGAGATGTTGAAGTGCTTGCTCAGGCAGGAATCCCGATATATGCAACTACCGGAAAACACGGCGGTATCCATCTTATGGATGGTTTCTTTATTGATAAAACAATGTTTTCAAACGATGAGCAACATGAAATAATGAGTTTTCTGCAAAGTTTGCGCAGTATTCCTGGTACGAATATTGAGATGATCAGGACAAAGTTTTCACAAATTTTTAATAAGCAAGCTGCAACTAAAGATGATTGGCTTGAAATTGACTTCTCATCTTGGATTCCTAATCATCGACAAAATGACATGGTCGCTGTTTTGAGAGATTGCATTCGCACATCATCTTTGCTTGAAATATCTTATATTAATATGCAAGGAGAAGTGAAGATTCGAACTGTAGAGCCAATAAAAGTAGTTTTCAAAACAAGGGAATGGTATCTTTACGCCTATTGTCAACTACAAGAAGACTATCGATGGTTTAGAATGTCTCGAATTTTAGAGTTCAAATCATTATTTGAGAATTCGATAAATAATCATTCTTATCACAGCACAACACAGGCTGACAATGAAATAAATAATGACTTGAAAACACATATCGAATTGTTATTTCCTTTAAAGGTAGCCCATTTAGTGTATGACATGTTTGATCATAGGTGCGTATTTCGTGAAGAAACAGATACAGTGAGAGTTTCAACTGATTGGTTTTTGGACGAGTGGACTTATCGACTCTTATTGTCTTTTGGAGAAAATATAACGGTATTAAAGCCTGCTGTACTTCGAAATGAGCTTAAAGAGCGACACATTAAAGCGTCTTTGAACTTGGACTGAAACCTTAACGCAATGTGCTTTGAATAAGAAATTAATAAATTAAGTGAGTAAATTTCGAGTGTATAATTGACTTGAAATTTTAACGTATGAACTATTTTACACCAAAAGAAAGCAAGGAATCACTATGAAAGTTTACGAAAAATCTTAAACAGACATTAAAACCCTGACAACTTCATGTCAGGGTTTTAATGTCATACATAGTTGTAGTTGAACATTAGAAGAGTGATTCTGATTAGTAGGGGATTCTAAACGCCCGAGCTTTTTGTTTAATTCCACTTAAAAGTAAAACTAAAGATATGGATTTAAAATAAAGTTGTACCGTTTTATCCTCGAAGAGCGACATAATTAATATTTTTATAATTTTTTTAACATCCAACTTAGTTCTAGAGATTCACGCAAGTTTGCCTGAATAGTTTCTTTCATTTCTTCTTCAGTAAACGTTTCATCTACAACTTCAAACCATAGTTTTCCGTTCTGCTTAAAAAAGAAGTTTTTCTTCTTAACTTTACTTCAAAATATATATTGAAAACACGAGATAGACCAAGTAATTTCCCTTGGTTTATATAAACTGCCGGTTTTTATTTTCTACCAATCCCTAATAAATATATTTCTTAACGGGCTTCTTCTAACAATAAAGGCAAACTAAGTGTAAATGTACTTCCTTTTCCCACTTCACTATTAACAAAAATAGCCCCTCTGAGTTTTTTTGCGACTTCTTGAGAAATATAAAGCCCTAGACCTGTACCACCGTATTTAGGATTACGTGATTTTTCTACGCGGTACAGGCGTTCATATATATTGCTTTGTTCTTCTTCCGGAATACCTATTCCAAAGTCTTGAATAGAAATGTGAAGCCGATTATTATCTATATTTCCGGTAATTTTTATCGGTGTTCCTGGAGGCGAATATTTCAAAGCATTTCCTATTAAATTATATAAAATACGATTGATACCTTCTTCGTCTGAATAAATAAAAGAAATTTTATCGTCTAATTCAATCAAAATATCTCTATTCTCATTTTTGAATTGCACTTGAAAACTATTTAATACTTCTACCAATATTTGGTCAATCCATATTTTATTTCGGGCAGGTTTTATCTTTTGGTTTTCTTGTGTAATAGTAAAATCAAATAATTCATCCGTTAATCGATTTAAGCGCATTACTTGAGTGTGAATAGATTCTAGGTATGTGGGCATATCGCTATCACTGACTAAATGATCCATAATAGCCTCAATTTGTGAACGAATGGAGGTAATGGGTGTTTTAATATCATGTGATAATTGTGAAACCATCGTGTTTTTTTCATTTTCAGATTTCTTTATTTGTTTGAATGATTTTTCTAATTGCTCAGTCATATAATTAAAATCTTTAGCAAGTTCAGCTAATTCTTTGGATGAATGAATATCTGTTATTTGTTCAAATTGACCTGTAGCTAGTTTTTTGCTATGACTGCTTAATTTTCTGATGGAATGAAAAGTAGGTAAAAATAGTAAGTAACTTACAATAAAAGAAAGGATGCACGCGACAATCATTATGAAAGTTACTATATAAGCGATATTTGATTTCAATACCATATATTTCACACTAAAAAACACGATAAAAATAACTAACATTAAAGCTAATCCGTAGGACAACATAATGATAGTACGTAATTTCAAGTTCCACCCACCTCTAGTTTATACCCCAGCCCCCAAATAGTTTTAATAATGGGGTATGGTTTGCCATCTGATGCTTTTTCAAGCTTTTCCCGCAAATGATGAATATGAACATTCAATGTATTGGCATCTTCATAGTAATCAGAGCCCCACACTTTTCCAAAAAGCTCTGATTTAGAATAGACTCTTTCCTGTTCAATTGCTAATATCCATAAAAGATCGAATTCTTTAAGGGTCAAATCCAATGTGTTTTCAAATAGAGTAGCTACCCGTTTTTCATAATCGATTTGTAATGAACCTCTATTAATGATAGAATTGCTGCTCTTATTGATTCGGCGTAAAATATTTTTGACTCTCAAGACTAATTCTCTTGGGCTGAAGGGCTTGGTAATATAATCTTCAGCACCAAGTGTTAAAGAATATAAACGGTCTTTCTCCTGTGTTTTTGCACTGATAAATAAGAACGGAATATCTTGATCTGAGTCTAGAATTTTTAAAATAAAATCATACCCATCGAGTTCAGGCATCATAATATCTGTTACAATTAGGTGAATTTGATACTGTTGACAAATGTCAAATGCTTCAGCACCATTTGATGCGATTAACACTGTGAAATTCTCTTTTTCAAGATAACGCTTTGATACATCTAAAATGGTAGGCTCGTCGTCCACAATAAGAATTGTTTTTTTCAATAGGTTCACCTCTGTTAATCCAACATACTATCCTTTCAGTTGAAAAGGAGTGAAACAGAGCTATTGAAAAAATAGTTCTATTTCACTCTGATGGGGAAAATCATTTAATACTATTATGCACTTTATTTTTATTAACTAAATAAAAATATAACCTTGTTACGCTGAAATAGGAAGTGTATTTATTTCCTAACAATAAGATGACCGCTATAGATAGCTGAACTGGATAAATATAAATCATATTAGATAGCCAGTAGTTAAGATTCATAAAGATGGCACATAAAATAGCAGGAAGTGTTAATATCCCTAAAATTAAGCCTAGACCAACTAATGTTTCACCCCAGGGAATCAATAGATTAAAAAGACTCATGTTTCGTTCTACAAAATGCACCATAAAGAATTTAAACCAATCAGGTGTTACATTATTATTTGCTACAGCTTCTGAGAGTCCAGACATAGTAAAATGAGCTTGTAATTTAAAAACACCTTGTTGTAACCAACTAACTCCAAGTCCTATTCTAATCAGTGAAAAGAGATACTTAAATAATTTGATCAATTTACATTTCCTCGCATAAAAATCAAATTTTACATTAATTTAGCAGAACCAAATATTACATGGGCTTTATTGCAATAGATGACTATTTTATTGTAACCTGTTGTATCGATGCCATTTAATGAGAAAGTTTGATCAGTATTTTCTAAATCAATTTTTGCAATTGATTTACCGGAGGCAATATCACCGTCTTTTGTTAAATATACATGTAGATCTGGACCTTTTTCTGTTTTAAAGTTTGATAACATTAATTTTCCATTACTGATGGTGGCTGTTCCTGAGACCATTTTTCCGTTTTCCCCCATAAACATCCCAGTTACAGACATATCTGGATTCATGATCATTGCTTGACCGAAAGTAACTTGAGCTTTGTTACAATAAATGACCACAGTATTGTACTTTGTTGTATCGATACCATTTAATGAGAAAGTTTGATCAGTATTTTCTAAATCAATTTTTGCAATTGATTTACCGGAGGCAATATCACCGTCTTTTGTTAAATATACATGTAGATCTGGACCTTTTTCTGTTTTAAAGTTTGATAACATTAATTTTCCATTACTGATGGTGGCTGTTCCTGAAACTATTTTTCCGTTTTTTCCCATAAAACTACCTGAAAGAGTAGATGTTGAGTCATTCTTTGAATTACTTGTAGTCTTAGTCATGGATGAATTCTCTTGCTTAGTTGTCACATTGCTCTTTGTCATCTCATTTTTATCATTTGTATTCCCACAAGCTGCTAAAGCAAAAGCCATTGTTAAAATGAGTAATAACATGCCTAAAAAATTTTTCTTCAATTAAATCACTCCTAATTTGTTATTTTTAATTATTACGGTTATCAATATAACAAATAGAGTTAATCCCATAATTATTTATTTCTTAAGTAAGTCTTAATTATCTCGTATTTCGTATTAAGAAAAATCTGGCACGATTAGAGAAGCTTAGTTTCCTGGAGGTTGTTATTCAACTTGCAAATAAATTGAACTTTCCAATCGTGGCCGATCCACTTTCCCAGCTGAGGAGGGGAATTCACAATGGAAGCCTTATAATTGATACATATGATAGCTTTTTGAGAAATGAGAATACTAAAAAGGCCCTTAAACCAAATGTGATTATTCGCTTTGGTGTAATGCCTGTATCAAAACCATTGACGATTTTTATTAAGGAAAACAGCACTGCTCGCCAAGTCATTGTCGATGGCGGTAGAGGTAGAGGTTGGCGAGATCCGACTTTACTTTCTACTGAAATGGTACATTGCGATGAAGTACAGTTCTGTAAGATCTTTCTAACTCATTTAGAAGAGATTTGGTACTGTAGGCTGTGCTGGAGATACTTCCCCTTTAAGTAGACAGTATTAAAAAAGTCCGCAAATGATGCGGAATAATACACTACTACTTGGAGGGGATATTTATGACTAAAAAGGGTGGCCTAAATCCTTCATCATATTTGACCATATAAAACACCCCAAAAGTTAAAGTTTTTGGTCTAACTTTTGGGGTGCAAATCAAATTCCACTGGCTTGCGGTTTTTCTAATTAGTAAAAGGGCATTGTTAAGACTACGTGAGTAAAAAGCCCGGGACGTTTGTTAATGTGGCATTTTATTTTGTGAGCCGAATATCAAGAAACACGCTCGATTGCTGAAATTGTGAAAAGGGTTTAAATAATTCAAGTGGATTAGAATGCCTGATGAATTATATTCAACGAAAACGATATTAAATTAACTTTTATCTAAGTGTAGGGGCGTCTAAAGGACCCTCATTATGTTTTAGAAGTCTATTTTGAATTTCCTTTGTTAGTGGAACTGTCTTTCTATGTTTAAAATCAAAGCCGGCTAATACGACCTTTCCACGCGCAACCCAATTTTGATGCTCGTCCTTAATGGCATGTTCAACATCAAAACTAGATTGTCCAATCCTGCTAATCCAAGTGTACACGGTGAAATTTTGGGCATAAACCATCTCACGAATGTAGTCACATTGGGTAGAAGCAACAATTAGATTCCACGAGCTTATGCTTAAATTAGGATTAAATATTTGAAAAATCTCACTTCTAGCTTCTTCAAAATATGTTAAATAAGTAGCGTTATTTACATGCCCCAAAGAATCACATTCCTTGAAACGTACAATCATTTCAGTATTGAACATTTTATAGTCTCCTTTAAGTAAATATTTGTGTTTCCATTTCTTTTTTTCTTATGAAGTTCAGGAAAGTAAAAGTCTAAAAATTGCTGCTCCTACCTAGATAATCATCGAGAAATAAAAAGGAAAGTGTGTCAACCGGAGCACAACGTCATAATTCTCCTGAATGAATTTTATATGAATCCTGCCTTTTAGCAATTTGTAATTACATTAATTGCTAAACTCGTATAAAGTTCTCTCAGTTCCTCTTCCATCATCGAAAAAAAATGTTTCTTTTTAGGAAAACGTTTATTCTTCACAACAGTAGTATAAGCTTGAATTGATTCCAATATAAAGCAGCCAATGATACCTGTCCTAAAGTCTGAACTAAAAAATTAAGTATCATCTTACGGGTCAGAACATTATAATCGCCTACAACTTTCGTGGCCATGTTGTGATTATCAATCCCTGAATAATTAACCTTTCTTTTTCATCTGGGTTAATGTGATGATCCCCTTCATTCCTGAAACTTTAGTAAATAATTTATCTTCTATCATGAATGTCCTTCAAAAGTAATGACATCTCCAACCTGTAAAGTCACCATTCTCCTCTTCAACTATTACCTTTTTTTAATTCGACAATTACAAATGCGCCAAAGCAACGGTTTACCCAAATTTGGATAGTGAATGAGAGTTACAACTCCTTGCAAACATCGACCCATTCTAATGCATTCCCATACTGAAAAACCTCATCTGGGGAAAGCTCTACAACATGATATGGGCTACCACAAGCAGGAAACAAAGTCTCATACTGTTTTATCGAACTATCAATATAAACAGGAATATTATCAGGAATCGCAAATGGACATACACCACCAACAGTTTGTCCCGTCATAAGTGTTACCTCATCGGCTGTAAGCATACGGGCTTTCATCCCGAAGTAATGTCGGAATTTTTTGTTATCAATCCCAGCATTGCCAGCCATAACAAGCATCATACAACTATCGTCTTTCCGCAGAGTTAAAGTTTTGGCAATTTTTGCTGGGATTACCCCGATTGTTTTTGCTGCTTCTTCTACAGTTGCACACGAGTCACCAAAAGTTTTAATACGATTTTCTAAGTTACGATCTTCAAAATATTGTTTAACAATTTTAAATGTCATAGTTATTCTCCTTGTATTTTATGAAAAAATTAGTTTTACGGCACTATATAAAAGTAACGCCGCCATGACTATATTGGAAACACGAAAATACTTCTTTAATAAGTCACTAAAAGCGGAACCCGTAACTGCCCAAATATAAGTGGCTCCATTTCCTATTAGAGATAACAAGAGTATGAACCCTAAAATTGAGATGGAAGAATGATAATTTGTCAGTACAAAACTGGTAAAGACAGTAATGCCCCATAATATAATTTTCACATTCACAAATTGAAGTATAAAGCCTTTCCAAAACGATGGAGAATTTTCATTTTCCGTTACTTCCAAAGGCTTGCTGATTACGACGTGATATGCCAACCAAACAATATAGGCAACACCAAGATATTTCATATAGATCAATATGTTTGGCAACATCGCTACCAAAACGGTGCTAAAAACACCACACACGGCCATAACGCCTAAAAATCCTGTATAGATACCAAACAACAATTTCCTACTTTGTTTTAGTCCGAGGTTTCCAGTAGAATTGAGTGCTAAAATATTGTTTGGTCCCGGCGAAAGGGCTGTTACTATAGTGTAAGAAAAAAAGGATAGCCAAACACCATAACTCACTTGAAATCCACCTCCCTTTCTCTTAAAATATCATTAAAGGATATATCAATCAAATTGAATTATTCAAATTCAAAATTCAATGAAAGTGAATGAATGGTGTAATGGAACTTAAATATCTTCAAACACTCAAAACAATATTAGAAACTGGCAGTTTTCTCGGTGCTGCCCGAAAATTAAACTACACTCAATCGACAGTTACTTTTCAAATGCAGCAGTTAGAGCAGAAATTATCTGTCAAGTTATTTGAAAAAATAGGTAGGAAAATGGTTATAACACAAGCTGGAGAAGATATTCTGCCTTTTGTTGAAACCATACTGCAATCAGTTGAACAGTTAGAAAATTATGGTAAGAGAACAAAGGAACTTAAAGGGAATTTGAAGGTTGCAATGCCAGAGACATTGTTGACTAATCAAATGCAACCTGTCTTAAAGGCTTTTCGAGAGCAAGCCCCTGGAGTGAAACTTTCACTACAAGCGCTAAACTGTTATACAATCCGTGATCAAGTAGTAAATGGTGGTGCTGATATTGGTGTCCATTATGATGTAGGGGGATATGGGGCATCTATGGTAATTGAACAATTAGCAGATTTTCCTTTATCGCTAATCGCCAGTCCATCATTAGAAAATAAATTTTGTGATTTTATAACTGAAGGTCAAAGAAGTTCAGTCTGTTTGATTACAAATGATCGGGAAAGTATTTATCAAGAAATGTTTGATAATTACTTAAAAGAAAAAGATATTAGGCTTGAAGGAATTATGGAGTTAGGTAGTATCGAAACAATAAAACAAAGTGTTAATAGTAATTTAGGGGTTGCGTTTCTCCCTCGCTTTGCAGTAGAAAATGAATTGGAAAATGGAACCTTACAAGAACTCAAAACAGGGCTTTTTGATAGAAACATTACAGCAGTTTGCGTCTATCATAAGAACAAATGGATTACACCGGCAATGGAATTATTCATTAGATTATCAAAAGAGTGCCTGAGTCATACAAGCTAATCTATAGGCTATAAATTTTCCAATAATAATCCTGTTATACAATCTGAGAAACTTTTTTCTACTTGATCTAAAAAATATATTTCTATGAAGAATTTTCAAATAGAATAGTTGGGCATTTTTTAATCGAAGAAATTTATAAACCTGTTATAGAACCAAAAGGATTTCTTAAAAACAAACCAATTTTAAAATCATTTATTAGTTCAAAGAATATAAACTCACTATTCCAACCAACCATACTATACCCTCGTTAAGGGGTGTTTATCACGAAGAATATTTAGACATCAATCTTCCATAATCGGGCAGCAAGAAGTCTCTTTCTTATGTTAATGGCTAACTAGTAGCAATTTGTTAAAATTAACTTACATCTAATGCAAGGTAGGATAATTTATGAGTACTTTTACAAACTATATAGAATTCAATAGAGAAAAATGGGCAGCTTTGCGAAATAAAACTCCTTTGTTACTATCAGAAGATGAATTAGAGAGTATAAAAGGAACAAACGATATAATTTCTCTTCAAGAAGTTGAAGAGATTTATTTGCCTTTGGCACGTTTAATTAATTTAAAAGTGAAAGCTTCACGACAATTTCAGGGAGTAACCAACTCATTTTTAGACTATAAGGCTAAAAAAATCCCATTTATTATTGGAATTGCAGGTAGTGTAGCTGTTGGAAAGAGCACTACAGCCAGAGTTCTTCAAACACTTTTATCGAAGTGGGGAAACCATAAAAGAGTAGAACTAGTTACAACAGATGGTTTTTTATATCCTAAAGATACTTTAGAGAAAAAGGGACTGATGAGTAGAAAAGGATTTCCCGAAAGCTACGATACCCAAAAATTGATTGATTTTATGGTCAGAGTGAAATCAGGAGAAGACAAAGTCGAAGCTCCAGTTTATTGCCACCTAACTTATGACATACTGACCAATAATGTAGAGGTTATTAGTAATCCAGATATTCTAATAGTAGAAGGTATTAATGTTCTTCAAGTCAACAATTCACATCATGTATTTGTCAGTGACTTTTTTGACTTTTCAATCTATATTGACTCCGATGAGAGCAATATAAGGAAATGGTATATTGAAAGGTTCCTTTTACTACAAAAGACAGCTTTTTTGAATAGAGAATCTTATTTTCATCAGTATAAGAATTTGTCTCAGGATGAAGCTATCAAAAGAGCTACTGAAATTTGGATAGACATTAATGCAAAAAACTTAAAAGAAAATATATTACCTACGAGGCGAAGGGCTAATATTGTAATTAGAAAGGGGCACGACCATAGAATTAAAAAGGTATATTTAAGAAAGTTCTAGGCAGTAGGAAGAAAAAAGTACGTCCGTATTATAAATCATTAAAAGATTCCCAAGTGCATCATTAATGCAGAAAAAAGTGATTTTTACATGTGGAGTGTTAGTTAATGACCCAAAAATGAAAGAAATTAAATTATGCTATTAGGCTTGTTTCTATTTCAGTTGAAGACTATTGTGTATTTTCCCTATAAATCAAAACGTATTTAACAAAGTCATTTTAAAAGTAAGTTTGTGAAATAGTGTACTTAAAGTAAATGGTGCTTTGGTTAAACAAGATTAATAATAAATTACATAAAAAACACCGTGCAATTTCGGAGTTTTTTTGTATGAGAATTAATTTGTTATATCACCAACAATTTTAAGTTCCTTTAAACTTTCTTCAATTCTCTTAACTGCTTCGTCCATGGTATAGTGGGTTTCAATTGTGTAATCAAACATCCCTCATTCTCCTTAAAACACTTTATTCTTTTTTATAATATTCATCCTTTTTTCGCTTCCTAAAGCGCTAATTTTAATTGATACCGATTGTCGGGAAAAAAGCACTTCAATTCCCCTTTAAATTTCAATAATTATAGGAACAACCATTGGATTTTTCTTCATTTCATTAAACATATGTTGCTGGATTGATTTTTTTATTTCTCTTTTCATTACCTTCCGTTCGTTTCGATTCTCCTCTTGTAGCCCATTAACCGTTTTTGTAGTAAGTTGATTAATATTTTTTCGGATATCTGAGAAATCACCGTCCGTAAATCCGCGGGATATTGTTTCCGGTTCACCAAGCAGCTTTCCTTCTGCTTTGCTTATCGCTAAAACAATGATGAGCATTCCATCCTCTGAAAACTGTTTACGATCTCGTAAAACAAATTCCCCTACATTCCCAACATTTCCACCGTCTATGTAAGTGTTCCCAACAGGAAAATGGCGGGTCTGGCGCGCAATTCCATGTTCAATATCGACAACATCGCCATTATTGATAATAAACGTGTTTCCTTGCTCTACTCCAACGGATTCAGCTAATAAACGATGATGGTGCAGCATTCTAAGTTCACCGTGAATCGGAATAAAATATTTTGGTTTCATTAAAGTAAGCATTAGTTTTAAATCTTCTTGATAACCATGACCGGAAACATGCATGCCGGATGAACTTCCTGATCCATAAATCACCTTGGCTCCAATGGCATAAAAATTGTCTACAATACTTGTTATACTTCTTTCATTCCCAGGTATTGGACCTGCTGCAAGAATAACCGTATCTTTTGGTAAAACTTCGACACCGCGAAAGTTTCCAGTCGACAAGCGGGCAAGTGCAGCCAATGGTTCTCCTTGGCTCCCCGTACATAAAATAGTTACCTTTTCAGGAGGCAGTTCATTTATTTCATTTTGGTCTATTAACATTCCATCAGGAACTGTTAAGTAACCTCGTTCTATAGCAACCCCTACTACATTCACCATACTTCTTCCAAGCAACGCAAGTTTTCGATTTGTTTTTTGTGCAGCATTCACGACCTGTTGCACACGGCTAATATTGGAAGCAAAGGTAGAAATAATAATCTTTCGTTCCGCTTTCATGAAAGCTGCTTCTACGTGATCAGCTATCATTTTTTCGGATGGGGTCAAGCCGATACGTTCGGCATTTGTACTCTCGGACAATAGAAGTAAAACCCCTTCATTACCGATTTCAGCCATTTTATGAATATCCGAACGCTCATCCCTTTTCTCAGGAGTTAAATCAAACTTAAAGTCCCCGGTATGTACAATATTCCCCTCTGGTGTGTGAAAGACGATACCCAAGCAATCAGGAATACTATGAGTCACTTTGAAAAAGCCTACACATATTTTTCCGAATGTTAATTTTGAATTTGCGTTGATTTCAATAAGATTGCTTTCTCTTAAAAATTTATGTTCTTTTAATTTGATTTCAATTAATCCTAGTGTGAAGCGTGTAGCATAAACGGGGACATTTATTTTTTTCAAAAAGAACGGAATCCCTCCGATATGATCTTCATGACCATGTGTGACAATTAAAGCCTTTACCCTATCTTTATTTTCTATTAAGTAAGTGATATCTGGAATAATCAAATCAATTCCTAATAAACTTTCATCTGGAAACTTGTTGCCACAATCGACAATCACGATATCGTTAGCATATTCAATTGCATACATATTTTTCCCGATTTCATTTAAGCCACCTAAGGCGAAAATAGATAAGATATTCTCATTTGTACTCACCTTAATATCCTCCCACTATAAATATAAACTTAGTATGTCCATTGTTTTATCGTTTATCAGTGGAATGAATGGATTTAGGCATTCTACACATTGTACATTTATATCAAAAATTAACTGCTCTTTTTCACTAATTAATTTTTTGACACACATATTAGAAAGAAGTAATATGATAGTATAAAACATATTAGTGATTTCTAATATGATGGAGGGAATACAGTGATTAAAGAAATTGATTTAGATACAAAAGTAAAGTTTTTACAAGGGTTTGCGCATAAAATAAGAATTCAAATTCTGGAATGTATTAAACAAGAAGAAAAAACGGTATCTCAGATTGTCCATGATTTAAATGGTAACCAATCAAATATCTCCCAGCACCTAGCATGTCTAAAAGGCTGTGGGTTAATCGTTGGAAGACAGGAAGGAAAATATATTTACTATAGTTTAAGAAATCAACAAGTTCGTGATTTGTTAACGATGTTTGATGTCGTTCTAGAAGAAGTGGAAAATGACGTTACTTGTTGTAAAAATCATATCGTTTAGAAGGTGAAAGAAATGGCAGACTCATGTTGCGGTTCTAATGAATCAGGGGACATTAGCGTGAAAGAAAAAACTATCTGTTGTAATGGTAACAATGACAACAAAGAAGTAATAGTAGAAAAAAAAGACTCGTGTTGTAGTAGCGGAGTAGCGTCAGAAGAGAAATCCTCTTGTTGCAGCGGCGGTGCAGTAGCAGAAAAGAAAGATTCATGCTGCAGTAGCAAAGTTGATGAGAAAGAAACAAATTCTTCATCATGTTGCAATAACACAGGTCTGGAGGAAAATCAAAGTTATCTTACTTCTGCGACTGACGACAAGCTCACATATCGTATATTCGGGATGGATTGCCCATCTTGTGCCATGTCCATAGAAAAAGGATTAAGCAAACTAGAAAATATAGAAGAAGTAAAGGTAAACTATAATACAGCTAAACTACAAGTAGTTAGTAAAGATACCCTTTCTTCTGAACAAATAGAAAATGTGGTTGAAATGCTGGGTTATCGTGTTGAACCACTGAAACAAAATAAAAATGTCCGATCCTATACGGTGGAGGGAATGGATTGTGGTAGTTGTGCGAAA
Organism: Heyndrickxia sp. NPDC080065; assembly: GCF_050281185.1. Classification (NCBI taxonomy): domain Bacteria; kingdom Bacillati; phylum Bacillota; class Bacilli; order Caryophanales; family Bacillaceae; genus Heyndrickxia; species Heyndrickxia sp. NPDC080065. The sequence goes on from NZ_JBNNWS010000012.1 coordinate 90,735, forward strand.
AGTATCGAAAACCACTTAAATACAATCCCTGCCGTTCAACAAGTAAGGGTGAATTTTTCAACAGGGAAAATGAAAGTGGAACACGTAAACAGTGTGGAAGAAATTATTTCAGAAGTTTCCAAGATCGGTTATAAAGCGTCTTTGATCTCGAAAGATCGTAAACTAGTCGAAGAAAAAAAGAACAAAGAAGGATATGGAATTATTATAGGTTCGGGGATACTCATTGCATTAGGATATATTAGTTCTTTTACTGGCATTTCTTCGCTTATTCCAATATGTATGTACGCAATAGCCTTGATTATTAGTGGCTATAAGCCGGTAAAAAGCGCCTATTTTTCTATTAAAAGTCGATCCTTAGATATGAATGTGCTCATGTCAGCTGCCGCTATTGGCGCCGCCGTAATTGGTCAATGGTTAGAAGGTTCAACGGTAGTTTGGTTGTTTGCTCTAGGAACCACTCTTCAAAATATGTCCATTGAGAAAACGAGAAGTTCCATTCGTAACCTTATGAATTTAGCTCCATCAGAGGCTTGGATTAAAGTAGGCACACAGTTAATGAAAAAGCCGGTGGAAGAAGTTTCTGTTGGGGAAATTTTAATCGTAAAACCAGGAGATAAAATCCCATTAGACGGTGAAATTGTAAATGGGGAATCTAGTATTAATCAAGCTCCGATTACCGGAGAATCTATTCCAGTCGATAAACAAGTTGGAGATACGGTTTATGCAGGAACAATCAACGAAAACGGTTCGCTTGAAATAAAGGTCACGAGATTAGTGGAAGATACCACCGTTGCTAAAATTATTCACCTAGTTGAGGAAGCACAAGAACAGAAAGCTCCTAGCGAGGCGTTTATCGATAAGTTTGCAAGTATTTATACACCGATAGTGTTTGTTTTAGCATTAGTTGTCATGGTCATCCCTCCTTTAATTGGGTTTGGAGCATGGGGAGATTGGTTTTATAAAGGGCTAGAATTATTAGTAGTTGCTTGTCCATGTGCATTGGTGATATCGACACCTGTTGCGATTGTTTCTGCAATCGGTAATGCTGCCAAGAATGGTGTCTTAATAAAAGGTGGTACATTTTTAGAAAAAGCAGGAGCGATTAGTGCAATTGCTTTTGATAAGACTGGTACATTAACAGAAGGAATGCCAAAGGTATCAGAAGTCAAGGCGCTAAGTATATCTGAAAACGAGCTATTATCCATCACTTTAACACTAGAAGTTTATTCAACACATCCGATTGCCCAAACAATTGTAGAATATGCTAAAGAAAAAAATTTACAGCCTAAAAATGGTAAATTGTTTAGGAGTATCGTGGGTAAAGGTGTTCAAGCAACTATTGATGGCATCGTATATTACGCTGGGAATGCTAGGCTCTTCGAAGAAAAGAACATCCCTTTTGGAAAAGTAAAATCAGCCATTCAAGAGATGCAAAGCAAAGGGAAAACAGTTGTGATCATCGGAACACAGGATGAAGTAATAGGAGTCATCTCTGTTGCAGATACCATCCGAACAACAACTGTAAACGCCCTAGACGGATTAAAACAAGTCGGCATTAGCCAAGTTGCTATGTTAACCGGTGACAATGAAGGTACAGCTAAGATGATTTCTAAGGAAGCAAATGTTAGTCGTTATTTTGCTGAACTATTACCAGAAGATAAAGTGGAAGCAATTAAACAATTACAACACGAAGGACAAAAAGTAGCCATGGTTGGGGATGGCATTAACGATGCCCCTGCCCTCGCCACAGCTGATTTAGGAATTGCTATGGGTGGAGCTGGAACCGATACAGCAATGGAAACTGCGGATATCGTTTTGATGGCTGATAATCTAGAGAAACTGCCATACACGATAAAGTTAAGCAGAAAAGCACTTGCTATTATTAAACAAAACATATGGTTTTCATTAATAGTGAAATTCGTTGCATTAGGCCTCATCTTTCCAGGTTGGCTCACACTTTGGTTAGCCGTTTTAAGTGATACAGGAGCCGCTATCATAGTAATTTTAAACGCACTACGTCTTTTAAAATTTAAAAACTAAATTCTAATAGCTGTTCAGCCTGTTCTGAACGGCTTTTTGTTTTGTAACAATGAAAACGCCTTGCCATGGATGGCAAAGCGTTCCCTAACCTTCAAAATCCACTACACTTTTCTGTTTCCAATCGAAATCCTTCAACTACTACTTCTTCATCAACTTCTATTACTTGCACGGAACTTCTATTTTATTTTCAAAAAATAGCTTATTTATTCTAAAGTTTATATTACTTTTTATTATCGCGAGCTGATTAGGATCAGATATCATGACGGATAGTTCAAACTGAAGGGATGAAGCCCCAAAGCCGACAAAATTCACAAATGGTTCCGGATCCAATAAAACTGCTGGTGAAACCAAGCTTTCCTCTCTTGCAATCTCCATAAGCATCTCTCTTACTTTTTCTGCATCGGTTCCAAAATCAACATTAAAGGGAATCGATATTCGCAGTCTAGGATCACTAAACGAACGGTTAACAACCTTTTCTCCTAAAAAGTATGAATTCGGTACAATAATATGTTCATTGTTAACTGTTTTAATGATAGTCGCCCGCATATTAATTTTTTCAACGTCCCCAATAATGTTATCGATAAGAACACGATCCCCGACTTTTATTGGCCGTTCAAACAAGATAATAACCCCAGAAATAAAGTTGGAAGCAATGTTTTGCAGTCCAAACCCAATTCCAACACTAATGATGCTAGCAAACATAGTTAGTGCACTTAGATTTATCCCCACTGTCGTTAAGCTGACAATAATTGCAATAATCATAATGGAATAATGCACAACTCGGTCAAATGTATACCTCGTACCTTTATCTAAATGGTATCGATTGTATATACCCGGCAATAAAACATTAGTAGAAATTTTTGAAAGTCGACTAGCTAAAGAAATAATTAAAATGGCCACAATAATTATGAATAGCGTTACATCTACTTTACCGAATTTAAATATCTTAGCAAACATCCATTTTGCTTTTGAAAAGTATAGGAGCAAAAAGACCAGGGTTCCATAAAAAGTAAACCAATTTACTATGCTTCTCAACGCAACATGATGTTTGGGAAGCTTTTTGAGAGTCGTAAGAAGAATCCATCGCAATATTAACATTCCAATTACAACAGCTGCAATAATGATTAAGCTCATATAATTAAAAGAAAGAATCCAATTCTTTAATGTATGAATGTCCATGTTTTCCCCCTCTTTATTTTATGCAATTTCAGTCTAGTTGATTAAAGAGTAAACTCCATGTATATTTTAGCAAACAAATAAAATAGAAGGATGAGTATAAAGTCCATCCTTTTTTTGACACCTTAATGATTAACTATTCGAAATATCCTCAATGAAAAAATACACTGAAGGATGGCAAAGTAATCATTAAATTGAAAATGGCTCTATTACTCATAGAAGAAATGAACCTCTTCACTTTAAGCAATCCTCTGATGAATAGTATTTAAAAATAGTAGAATATAGATATATATATAAATAAAAACATTAGTGAGGCATTGTAGTATGTCCCTACATTAAGTTGCTGCTGAGGAAGCAGATGCATGGTCAGCCTTCACACAATCAATTGCGACAACGAGCGCAATCATGATGGCTTCCATCTCTTCATTTAATATTTGCACCTTGTAGCTATCGCCCCAAGTAAACCACTCTTTGCTCACTTTACCGACCAGTTCACCATGCTGTAAAACCTGAAAATCCATATCCCACCAATTACCATGTACTTCAATTCCTGCAGAATCAATCGTATAGCGTGCTTTAAGAAAAGAAAATTCCTTCTTTATCGTTAACACTTCCCGACCATTCACCTCAACAAAAAACTTTGGCAAAAAGCTGAACATCTTTTTCGTAATGAGCGCAACTTCATCTCTTGTAGTATTTAAAATGGAGTAAGTCTTTGGAATTTGCATAAAACTCCCCTCCACGTAATAAACATCCTTCTCCTGCTGATCCTTTACCGTAAATTTTCCACTTAGACTGAATACCTTTTGCTTTATATAGAGCTGCTTCATACTATTCCCCCTTTAATATAGCATATTACTATAAGTATATTATTTTTCTAACTTACATGAATATATTTTTTAATATAAAATTAATCCAATCCAGAAACGCCAGGGGGAATTTCTTAGCTAAAAATATGTAAAACAAAGTACTGCGAAAGGTAAATATCCCCCATTTTTTGATGGGGGATTTTGTTTTTTTGAATAAAACTCTACGAATAGATTGTTTTATCACTGGATCATCTTATAAGATTTGAATAGTCTGATCCCTATCCTACAAAATCCTCTACAGCAGCTCTTCTGATTCCAATCGAAATCCTTCGACTACTACTTCTTCATCAACCTCTAATAATAGGCATCTCTTTCCATTATAAGTAATATACTTAACATTTTTGAGGTCTTTTGGGTTAATGGTTACCTTGGCAATCTTCGTTTCAATTTTAATCGATTTTGGAATGACACTACTTGCTTTGATTTCATGTTTTTCATCATATACAACACTTTTAAAGGCATGTTCCACTTTGTCTGAGTTTACATTTTCAACTCCACTAGCCTCTAAGATTCGTTCGATGTCCTTTGAATCCAGTTTAGGAGATTCACTTTCTTCATTTTCTTGATTCTCCTGTACCATTTTATCAATTTCCTCATAGACATTTGAAATGACCTTGGAATCCACTTCGTCTCCTACTACTATCTGTAAAATTTGATCAAAGCTATCCTTTTCTTCTATCGCGGTTATGATCTCTTCACATTGAAGGACATCCACAATAAAAATTTCATTTGGTTGATTCACTTTCCCACCATTATAAAGAATATGATTCACATCTGCTGAATTATCATTAAAGGCAGGAAACAGAAAACCAGCTAATGGAGAAGTCAAATTAATAATGGGATCCACGGCATTATTTGATTTAAATTCTTTCTCAATATAATCAAAAAGCAAGGCTTTTTTCGGCTGGTCAGTTTTATTGAGACTGCAAAGGACAAACTCACTGGAGTATACCTCATCATCTCCCCCTTCTTCGGATTCCAAATCCCGTTTCCTTGTCGCCTTTTGATATTCACCTCGGATAAATGTTACTACGGTATCAAATTCATACTTTGCATGTGCAAACATTTTGTCCACGATTTGGAGCATCTTTTCTTTCCAATCTTCCGTTGATGCTGCTTGTAATCCATTGAAAAGAATCATTTGTGTGCTCTCTTCCACATCACGTCGGAATTTCAGTTCAAACAGCTTGGCGTCAAGACCCCCTGTCAAAACCTTTTTAAAGTTGGTTAAAAACAATTCTTGCGCTTCCTGTTCTAACATCTCAAACGGTTGGCTAACTTGATGATAAATCTCTCCTGATTCTTTCTTTACATATACATTGAATATTTCACGAAGTTTCATATATCGACTATTTATTTTGAATTGATTTCGGATTTTAGCGATGTCTTTTTTATTCATTTATCTCATCTCCCATCCCTGATTATACTGTTCGGACGAGAAAATAGTAATACTTGATTTTTATTCGGTTTTCATAGCAAATGAGAATTTTTAATTTTTTTTAGAAGAAATTTCAGCGTTATTTAACCATTTCCACTTCCTAAGGGAGGCTAGTTAATTGATTTTCCTTCTACTAATAAATCTTCTAGTAAAAAAATCATTCGCCTTACTTGTATTTTGATTGTAGCAATTGTAAAGAAACTGTAAGGTTCCTTGCAACCCCTGATTTAACAATGCTTATGCCGATTAAAAACAGTGCAGGAATAAATAACCACAAAGACACCTCAATTTTATATGCTAGAATCGAAGCTGGAAAAAAGAATATTTGGAGGTAACCGAATGAAAAAACATCTAGCGACCACAGCATTAGCAGTTACACTTGGCTTAAGTACGATAATAGTACCTTCGCTAAATGCAGTGAAAGTATCAGCAGCTACAATTCATCCTCAGAATAATCAATTAGCTGTCGAGGCAAAAGCTGATCAATTAATTCAAACAGCTAAAAGTTTAATAGGCAAGGCTACATACAGTAATACGGAGTATAAACCAACGGCTCCATATAAATTTTCTTGTGCATCTTTTATTATGTACATTTTTGAAAAAAACGGAGTCGATTTAGCTACATACAATGAAGATTACATGGTTCAACAAGGAACATACGTTGCAAGAAATGAACTACAAAAAGGGGATCTCGTTTTCTTTAAAAGTAAGACAACAGGTACTGATCCGGACCACGTAGGAATGTATATTGGTGATAATAAAATCATACATATAGCTGATCCACAACAAAATATCGTGATTTCCGATTTAGATAGCAAACCATTTTATAAAGATAATTATTATTCAGCTAGAAGGGTTTTACCAAGCTTACTTCCATCGAACCCAGCAACTATTGGAGATAACATTGTTGGAGTTTCCTATGATTTGATGAATAAAGTGACAATGGGGAACATCAATGATGAAGCAGCGCTGAAATTTACAAGTACCGGTTTTGTCAATTATGTTTATCAAAAAAATGGAGTAATATTAGGGACAACAAACCTTAAAGAACTTATGAATAAAGGAACAACCGTTACTAAAGAAAACTTAAAAAAAGGCGATTTGATCTTCTTCAACAGTGTGGTTGGTTCAACTACACCAGGATCAGTCGCTATATATGCTGGAGACCATAGAATTATCGTCCCGAATTCAAATGGAATTATGACTAGGGTTCTCTTTGTTGATTACTACAAACAGCACTATATAACGGCAAAACGTGTTTTTACCGAAGAAACGGCTCCAATTGAAAAACCGGTAACAAATACATCGGCTGCAGATAAAGTAGTGGATTCAGCTACAAGTCTTACCGGAAAAGCAAAATTTGGTTATGTTTATGATGAGAATTCCTTAACATTTACTCCTGCTGGATTTACGTATTATGTCTTCAAAAATCAAGGTATTGATTTAAAAGAAAAACTAGCAAGCCGTCAAGCAGAAATTGGACAAGCAGTCCAGAAAGCAAATCTGCAAAAGGGCGACTTAATTTTCTTTTCTGGTGATAATAGTGGGACAACAATCACTCATGCAGGTATTTACATCGGAGATAATAAATATATTCGCTTAGCTTCAAATGGTGTTGTTACAGAAGATTTAGCATCCAATTGGGCTAATCAAAACTATGTAAAGGCACGTCGCGTTTTATAGTGCTATCCCTTATTCAACAAACGGGAGCGATTGTGGAATAAGAAAAGCGCAAGCGCCTCGCTCATCGGCGTACGGATTTTGTAGTCTTCGACTGAGATAAAGGAAACACGGTGAGGTAGTTCTCGAGCCGATGTTGACTTATCGTAGGGAGGAGACGTAGAAATCCGCTAGCCGATAGGCGCTGGAGCTAGACATAGCAGACACTTTTAGTGTGTAATATCCTTAGTAAATTTTATACTTTCTTACCTTTTAAAAAAGGACATTACATATTGTCATATAAAATATGTAATGTCCTTTTATTTAGGTCTGGACAAACTTATTACTTAGTTCCAGTAGAACCATGTCCGCCACGATTTTCATTTTCTAGCTTTTCAACCTCAACAAATTCAACCGTCGGCATTTTTTTCATGATTCTGAACTGACAAATACGGTCGTTCATTTCAATTACGGTATCTCTTAATGCATACGCAGGGAAAAACCATTGATCTTTATCACCTTTATAAGATTCGTCAATGACTCCCATGGAATTCGTTTGGATGATTCCAAAATTCTTAAAAGTACTGGAACGAGGTACGACATGAGCTTCATAGCCTTCAGGCAGCTCCATCGCAATGCCAAGTGGAATTAATTTGAATTCATCTTTTTTTAATTCCATTGTTTTTGCTGCACGTAAATCCAACCAGTCACCTTGTACAATTTTATCGATTTTTACTAAGTTTTCGTCAAAATATTTAATCTTAATTTGTTGTGTCAACATTTTTTCTCCTCTTCTTCTAAAGAATAGCGATGGGATGTCCAAATACTCCCATCGCTAAACTGTTTAATAGTCATAGTCTGATTCTTTCATATCCTCCACAACTGATAGTAAATAGCCATTTCCGACCGTTGAGAAGAAATCGTGATTCGTTGTTCCTGTAGATAATCCATTAATAACAATCGGATTCACGTCATCTGCTGTATCCGGAAATAGTGGTGATAATCCGAGATTCATTAATGCTTTATTCGCATTATAACGAAGGAAAACTTTTACATCTTCCGTCCAACCTACTTCGTCATATAAGGATTCTGTGTACTTCACTTCATTTTCATATAATTTATATAGCAGAGAGTACGTCCATGATTTCATCGCTTCTTTTTCCGAATCTGGCAATTGCTCGAATCCAATTTTAAACTTATATCCAATATAGGCGCCATGTGCCGATTCGTCTCTAATAATTAATTTGATGACTTCTGCCACGTTTATTAATTTTGCTCTACCTAAATAATATAATGGCGTGTAAAAGCCGGAATAAAATAAAAATGATTCTAAAAAGACACTTGCCACTTTCTTCTCTAACGGAGTACCGTTCTGATATATTTCATCAATGATACGTGCTTTCGTTTGAAGTAAATCATTTTCTCTCGCCCATCTAAAAATATCTTCAATTTCCCTCTTAGTATTGAGTGTACTGAAAATCGATGAATAACTTCGAGCATGCTCTGATTCCATAAATTGAATATTATTTAGTACTGCTATTTCATGCTGTGTTTTTGCATCCATCCGCAATGCATCGATACCATTCTCAGATTGGAGTGTATCCAGCATGGTTAGCCCACCAAATACCTTTTCTACCAAACGTTTCTCAGGATCAGGAAGCTTCGTCCAGTCAGATTTATCCTTAGACACAGGCATACGTGTAGACAGCCAGAATTGTTCTGTTAATTTCTCATATGTCATTTTATCCATAATATCTTCAATATTATTCCAATTTATTGCATCATAATAATTCCATTCCATCCGCACTTATATCCTCCTTAAATACTGCATGATTCACAATAGTTAGCACCCACTTCAGTTCCATCATCCGTATAAGTTCTGATGTAATAGACTGATTTAATGCCTTTTTTCCATGCATAATTTCTCAAGATATTTAAGTCTCTTGTTGTTTTCTTCGTAGGATATTCACTGTTGATTTTCCATTCATACATACCATCTGGCAATTCGGATCTCATGAACAACGTCATACTTAAACCTTGATCGACATGCTTTTGTGCTGTTGCATACGTATCAATCACTTTTCGTTGATCAATATCATAGGCAGACTCATAATAAGGAATCGTTTCACTAGTTAAATATGGTGCAGGATAATAGACTTTCCCACGCTTTCCTTCAGTACGTTCCTCAATTCGTTGTGTAATCGGATGAATGGAGGCTGTTGCCTCGTTCACATATGAAATGGATCCTGTCGGTGCAGTTGCAAGCCGATAGGCATTATATATTCCGTATTGCATGACCAATTCTTTTAATTGCATCCAGTCCTTATGATGCGGAATAAAAATATCTTTAAATAATTCTTTCACCTTTTCATGCTTAAACTCAAAATCTGGTTCATTTAAATATTTGTCGAAATATTCACCTGTTGCATATTTAGACTTTTCAAACTCATAGAAGGTTTTACCCGTTTCTATTGAAATTGTATTGCTTTCAACAAGAGTCCAATAGTTTAATAACATGAAATAAATATCTGTAAATTCCAATGCTTCAGGGGATCCATAATACATTTTATTTTTGGCTAAAAATCCATGTAAATTCATGGCTCCTAAACCAACCGAATGATACATGTCATTCCCATTTTTCACGGAAGGGACTACATCAATACTAGAATGATCTGTTACATATGTTAAGGCACGAAGCATAGTACGTACTGATTTTCCAAAGTCAGGTGAACTCATTAAATTGGCGACATTGGTTGAACCTAAATTACAACTTACATCATTCCCCAAATGAGCGAAGGTTTGGTCATTGTTAATCAAGGAATCCTTCTGTACCTGAAATATTTCCGTACATAGATTAGACATAATAATCGTTCCATCAATTGGATTCGAATGATTAACAGTATCAATATTTATGATGTATGGATAGCCGCTTTCATTTTGAAGATTGCTTATTTCTGTTTCTAAGTCTCTCGCTTTGATTTTTGATTTACGAATATTAGGATTTTCAACCATCCTGTCATATTCCTTTGTAATATCTATATATGCAAATGGTTTTCCATAAATTTTTTCGACATCATGCGGAGAAAATAAATACATATAATCATTGTTTTTAATTAATTCATAGAATTTATCTGGCACGATGAGGCCAAGTGATAATGTTTTGATCCGCACTTTCTCATCAGCATTTTCTTTACGAACAGATAAGAAGTCAACGATGTCAGGATGGAAGATATTTAAATACACGACACCTGCACCATCTCTTGCACCACCTTGATTGGCATAGGAAAAGGCATCCTCAAACATTTTCATAACAGGAACTACCCCATCAGCAAGGCCATATACACCTCTGATTGGATCATTATTTGCACGGAGATTCGATAAACTGATTCCAACTCCTCCGCCCAATTTTGATAGTTGCAAAGCAGAGTTGATACTTCTGCCAATAGAATTCATATCATCAGAAACAGTTAAGAGGAAACACGAAACCATTTCCCCTGCTCTCTTTTTACCAATATTTAAAAACGTAGGGGTTGCTGGCTGATACCGCTGGTTAATTAATTCTTCTCCTAAGTCAAGTGCCAATTGTTCATTCCCATCAGCTAACGCAAGAGCATTAAAAGCTAGGCGATCTTCATATCTTTCTAAAAATCTATTCCCGTCATCGGTTTTCATTGCATATTGGGAATAAAACTTATAGGCACCCATAAATGAACGGAAACGAAATTTTTTATTATATATACTTTTAAATACTTTTTTGACAAACTTGCGATCGTATTTATTTAGAAAATCGACTTTAATATAATCATTTTCAATTAGATAATCCAACTTTTCATCTAATGAATGAAAGAATACTGTATTAGGATTAACATATTCTAAAAAGTATGCTTTAACAGCTTCCTTATCTTTATCTAATTGAATTTTTCCATCCTTAGGCAAATTTAATAGATTGTTAAGAGTAAAATACGTATCCTCTTTGACCTTTTTACTTAATTCTGGTGCTAACAAGTTGATTCACTTCCTTCTTAAAATAAATAACGTCTTCATCTGTCCCGCTAAATTCAAATGTAAAGAGCAATGGTTTATTATATTTTTGAGCTAAATCCCGTGCATTAAAGCAATAGTTATGATCAAAATTCAAATTACCGCTACCAACAAAGCCAATTAAATATTCGAGGTTATTTTTATAGTTAAGAAATGAACTAATGATATCTGTAATATCGTCATCATAGGACGGGGCAATCATAACGAAGGATTCTTGAACCTCGAAAAGAGGATCCGAGTAGTTGATTTCAACAGATTCCAGATCGGTCCTCTTAACAAAGCTTCTAACATTCCCAGTTAAGGAAAGATAGACAATTAACATTTAACAGCTATTGCTTTCAATTTATCTGGTTGAAAACCAGTAAATGGTTCCTGCCCCTCCACTACCACTACTGGCATCTGACGCAAATTTAGTGTATTTACAACGTGATCAAAAGCATTTTCATCTTCTTCTACATTGAATGTTTCAAACTCAATTCCTTCCCCATTTAGAACTACTTTTGTCATGTCACATTGAGGACAACCATTTTTTGTATACACTGTTACTTTCGACATATTTATTACCGCCAATCTACAATTTTTTCACTATTAATATCTGATTATAGCAATTTAAGAATAGAATTTCACCATATGAAGCTCATATTTATCATTTATATTCGCTCAAAAAATTAACCATATATTCACAATTCGTGAGCTAAATCGTTAACAATCGTTGATGTCTAAGCATCAACAGTGATTTGGTATTTACTAGATTAAGAGTAAATATTTTTAAAATAGTTACGATATTTCTACAATCTTTTAATAATTATTCATCGATTAAAAGTTGGCATAGCAAAAGGGCTCATTATTCAGGGATTAAATAAGCTATTTTAAGTATATCATGCTAAATTTTTAAGTTTTATAGAAAAATATTGTCAAAACGATTTGCAGTTTTTAATATAAAACAAACAAGAGAGCAATCATGCTCCCTCGTTTGTTTGTTTTTCAGGAAATGTAAAAGCAGAATACCTTGATTTCAATCCAATTATTTGTATTTCTCTTACAATAGAACAGAATTCAACAGACATCGAAAGTTTCGCCCCAAATTCATATTTAAGAAAAGTGGAACACGATAGATACTACTCTCCTCGCAATTTATCCATCCGTTTGCCCCAATCATCTACTTTTTTCTGTATTCTGGCCAGTTCCTGTTTCTCTTCTTCGTTTTTTGCTTGCTCTAATTTTTTCATTTCCTCAACAATATTTTGTTGGTGGTCTTCCACTAGTTTGCTTAATTGCTCAAGCTTTTCATTGGAAAGCAGATTATTCGATTGCATCAATCCAATAGCTTGAGATAACCTACTTTTTTCATTATAGCTTGCATACAATATACGATCTGCAAGGGCACTCCGCTCTGTTAAGTTGGTCCATGTTTTCCCCCAATTATTTAGGAGAGAGTTATGCTTTTCCATCACATCGAATATGCTTGGCACCCATTTCTTTGTTATGGAATTATCCAATTCATTCGTAGTATTTGCTGAAATGTAATCACCATTTCCTGCTTTCGCCACTTTTTTGAGCTGACTTTCCGACTTTTGATCAACATCAAATCCAATAATATTTACCTTGCGATGATTGTTTTCTTCTGCAAATCTTTTTGCTTCTTTGATCGGATCTCCACCGCATGTTTCCGCTCCATCACTAACAATATATAAAGTGATCGAACCATCCATCGATGCTGTCTTTTCACGCACGGTCTTAATCGCACCTGCTAAAGGAGTCCAGCCTTTTGCCTGAATTCCTTCGACCGCATCAGAAAAGCGATTCGCATCATAGTGCTGTAGTGGGTAAACTTCTTCGATGGATGAACAAGACAATATCTTATCCTTATCCGCTTGTGTTCCTTTGTGTCCATATACATATAAGGAAATCTCATTTTCTTGACCGATTGTACTTGCAAACCGTCCAACTGCTGTTTTAGCAATTTTCATCTTTTGCTTACCATCCACATTCAGCAGCATACTGGAGCTTGCGTCAAGTAAAATCAACGCCTTTCCGGGACTAGATGGATTTTTTCTATTTGTCTTAATGTCACTAGGTTCAGGCAAATACGGTTCGTATAGCCCGCCTTTATAATCTCTTAATCTCTCGATGGATTGAGAATAGCTATTGCTTCCTAAATAATAGAGCAGGCCTTTATAAATGGTGTCAACATCATCTGTTTCTGCAGTAAGTGCCCTCAATTTTTCAACCATTGCACCTTGGTAATCGCTCATATCAAAATTTCCCCATACTTGTGAAGTCTCTTTTTCATATGGAACATCTTTCGATAATAATCCTGGAGGCATTTTCGTGAGGTCGTCTAATGTATTAGGCGAAATATAGGCTTTAATCTTTTCGAAGTCGATGTTTACGGCTTGGGTGCTTTCGTTTTTATTTTCATTTACTTTGCGATTTGGCGATGTTTTATCTACCTTTTCTTCCTTTTGTTTCGTTACATCTTGTGTCCCTGAACAACCTGTCATCAAGAGTAAAGCAAAACAAACAATGACAGAAATCCGTTTGTACATCGTCCACTCTCCAATCCAAAAAAGTAATTTTTTCCAATCAACAACATCATAACATGATTTTAGCCAATGATAATATCATACCTTTGTCCTAGTAAACTTCTGATTCAAAGAAAAGGTTGTATTCGAGTTTTTCAGAGATGTTGGGAAAGAATAGCATCATAAATTCCTCAAAGAAGGTTCGAATGAATTCTTTGAATAAATAGTATTTCCGTATGCAACCAAATTTCCATAACTCGTTTCATATACGAGACTAGATTGTTATTTGGTTTCACCTAATTTATTTTATAAGACTCAGACAGTACCTTTTTACTAGCCTTATAGGAAAAAAGTTGGAATTTTCAATTATAAGAAAAAATGGTAAAAGCATTCCGCTATAATTGGAAGATATAGTATGCATTTACAATTTCATTAGTGCTAAAATTTTTTTGCTTGAAGTGGAGTGGGGGAAATGAAAAAACTGTTAGGAATTTTATTAATGGTTAATTTGCTACTTGTCGGCTGCAACGGTGAAAAAGTCGCCAATAAAGAAAACGATCATCCCAGAAAACCAGAAAAGGGGGAAGCGACGCAAAAGAAAGCGAAGGATAATTGGCAATCCATACTAAACGATATCCAACTAGATTCGACAAAAGAAGCTTTAAAGGACCAGAAAGCTGGAATACTAATAGAAGATAATACGATGGAGCAAGAAACAAAAGATGTCCCATTGTTCCCGACCGATATGGACAGCGAGCTAAAGGGTAAGCTGACGGAACAATTAGAGTCATTAACCGAGGAAACGAAGGACCCAGAAATGCTTGAAAAAGGGCTTCTCTATTTACTTGGGAGTCCATATTATAAGGATGTAATTGAACCAGTTGAAGCATTTAAACCTGGTTTTAAAGAACCAGATTTACCAGAACCAGAGAAAACGACTAAAACAGAAAAGGTGAAAGCGAAAAGCTCAAAAGCAATCATACTACTGGATGCGAGCTCAAGTATGCTGCAGAATGTTGGAGGCAAAATGAAGATGGAAATTGCCAAAGATGCGGTCAAACGTTTTGCGAAAACAATCGGGCAATCTAGTGATGTTTCTCTCATTGTATATGGTCATGTCGGAAGTTCTGCTGATAAAGATATGAAAAAATCGTGCAGCGCTATTGAAGAGAAATATACAATGGGAAAATACAACGAAAAAACATTTGTCAAAGCCGTAAACTCCTTTCAAGCGAAAGGGTGGACACCACTTGCAGGAGCGATAAAGAAAGCGAAGGAAATGACCAAGGACTATGAAGCGGATACGACGATTTATATCGTCAGTGACGGTGCAGAAACTTGCGAAGGAAATCCGGTAAAAGAAGCAGAAGCATTCGCATCTATAAATAGTGAATATAAAGTTAACATCATCGGCTTTGATGTAGATTCAAAATCGGAAGATCAATTAAAGAAAGTGGCTGATGCGGGGAAAGGCAAGTATTATTCCGCTAATAATCCAAATGATTTAAATAAAACCATTGAAACACAATGGCTTCCTTCCCCTCTTGATCTTGCTTGGGCGTTTACGAAGGCGCCTGGCCCCTGGGAGATTATGGAGGAGCGAAAACGATTTGATGCGCTAAGCGGACCCCTTAAAAATATGATATCGTGGGAAAATGACAGGTATACGAAAGCAGTCCAGATACTGGAACAAGAGAAATGGATCGATTCGGAGACATCTTCAACGCTGCGGGAGTGGTTATCGGAAAGAAACGAACAATTACGTAATATCGCTTCCCAATTAGTTAAAGAAAAATATACAGAAATCGATGACAGAGCGAGTGAAATTGGTAAAAAGGTAACAGAATGGACAGATAGAATGTGGAAACTGAGAAAAGAAAGCGGCAAAGAATGGTAATAAGAAACTCACATGATTTGTACACTCACACCCCGGTATGAAAATGATTCTATGCTGGGGTTTTACTTTTTGTCCGGAAACAATATTTTCTTAAAAAACATTTTAAACTTTACCATCTTTTATCCAATCCCATATTTGATAGCTTCCAAATGCAAATACAAATAAAAGCAATAAACAACTAGCCATCATCGCAAAATTTTAAAACCTTTTTGCAAATTTAACGTATAAAAATTAACTAGTTTTTCGGAGAAAGGGTGAAAGCAATGAAACCAAAGTTTATCGATCGATTGTTTATCTCAAATAATGATAATGTAAAAACCTTAGGGGAACGTATTGGCACTTATTTTATGATCGTGTGCGCCATATTTTTCATTTTGACGGTTATCATTTATGCTATTTCATTTTTCTTCAAAAATGATTGGATTGTTCATGAGATGATTCAGTTGATTAGTGGGGTTTGCTTCACATTTGTTTTCTGTTCCGCCTTTATTACATTAATTTTTATGACCCATAATTGGATTTGGAAATTAACAGGTGTTTTGGTGACGCTTGCTGTTTTCTATACAGCGACTACACTCATGGTTGATGTGAGAATGATCTATAAAGATAAGATCGCCTATGAAAATAAGCAATTTGAAAAGATCGTTGGCATCCCGAACGATGTGGAGTATGATCACCCAGAGTCTGGACAGAAAATGGTTTATAAGATCATGTTTGAAGATGTAACAGTTGAAGCTTTAAATCTATGGATACGCCAAGATTATTTTGAAAAAAATATGAAAGGGAAAAGACTTGAGGTTCTCTATTTACCGAACAGTCATTATGCGATAGATATTCATGTGGCTGATTAATAAAGCAAGACTTGAATTGAAGTTTTTTTGTCCCATTATCCACAGGCAAATACTTGTTTATGTTCTCCCTTATGAAACCAACCACTTTCATTATTTGTCGTACTTACTTTCTTCTTTTTTACTTTTAAATCACTTCCTATTTTTCTTTTTAAGGGCTTTTTTAATCGTTTTTCTCTATCCTTCTCAACCTCTACTTGTAAGCTTTTAATATAAAATAAACTTTCTTCTGTTACATCTGTACTCTCATATTTTTTATTATTTGCATGTGCTTTTATGTGTGTTCCGTCAACAAAAACTTCTGAAGTATCTACTAATTGAGCGCCAACACACTGATCTAAAACGCCATAAAAAATTTGTTCATATATATCAGTGCCTCTAAATCTTCTTGAATAATTTTTACCAAAGGTAGAAAAATGAGGAACTGAATCTTTCATATCCAATCCTAAAAACCAACGGTAAGCTACATTAACCTCTATGTCTTTAATTGTTTGCCTCATACTCTTAATACCATATAAATATTGAATTAATGGTAACTTGATTAATAAAACTGGCTCTAAGCTAGGTCTACCATTATTTTCATCATATTTATCTTCTACTAATTCATAAATAAAATTGAAATCAACATACTTATCAATATCTCTTAACAAATGTTCCTGTGGAACTAGATCATCTAAAGAATAAAGACCAATTTGATCTCGTTTACTCATATCTTGTTTTTTCAACATCTAAATCAGCTCCTTTTCTCCATTTTACCAAGAAAAAAAGACAAAGTATCGAATAATCAAATACTTCGTTTACAGTCTGAGGTTGAGAAATTATTTTCTCAACCTTTTTATTCGGTGTTTTTTTATTTTCACTCAATATTTTCTACATTTAAACACTTAGTTTCACAGTAATAGCCTTTGCCGCCAACATAAACTTTTTCTATTTCATTCTTGCTATTGGTTGCTAATTTAACTAATATTTCGGAAGGCGAGTGTAAAGAATAACCTTGTTCAAATACATAGACTTCTTTTTGCAAGTAGTGCTGTTCATAAAGGTAGCAAGCTAATGCACCGTTTGAAGTTCCAGTCGCTGCTTCTTCATTGATGTCGTATAGTGGAGCAAAATTTCTACATATAATTCGATTGTCATTAAAAGTATATAAATGCATCCCTACAACATTATAATACTTGCTGATTTCTTTAATTTTTTCAAAATTAGGTTGCAGTGCATGTAATTGTGTTTCGCTTTTTATAGGAATTAAAATATCTTTTAAGCCCGTGGAGACAATTTGAATTGGGTATTTATTGTCTATAGCTTTAATGTCAAAACAGTCGATGAACTCGTTTGGAGATACAACATCATAGAATATCGGTTTGTTTTGTTCCATGAATATGATGTCATCTTTTATGGTAATAGTAAGAACACCGCTGTTCGTTTCAATCGTATAGCGATTCCTGAAAAGTTTATTTAAATGCATCAGTATCACGAAAGAGCCAATTGTGGCATGACCACATAAATCAACTTCTTCTTTTGGTGTAAAATACTCAAATTTATAATCAGCAATTTCAGATTCTGATATAAATGCGGTTTCCGCATAGCCCAGTTGTTTGGCTATTGCCATTTTTTGAGTAGTGGTCAATGTATTCTCAATAAATACCACTCCTGCTTTATTTCCGCCTTTATGATCCTTGCTAAATGCACTTGCAACATAAACGGATATTTTCATAAGACACCTTCCTTCCTCACTTATAGTAAATTGTAGCATAGAAAGCACTACGTATAAATGTTATTGGATAAATTTGCCATAAAACAAAAGACAAACTATTTTTTAGCATCTGAACTCTCCAAAAATAGTTTGTCTACAGTCTGTGATGAATGAAATTCATCTTAGTTTTTGTAAATAAAAACCAATCGTGATATGAACATATCCCTGTCCTGTAGCAGTAGTAAAAATTAACAACCTTCTTCAGAAGATTATAGGATAGTTGGATGGTGGGCACTAAACTGAAGAAGGAGATAACCTAATCCAAATGTCTTCTAAGCAACCTTAGCGTTTTTATACTCAACAGGGCTAAGGTTATTTAACTTTTTCTGATAACGTAAATTCATATATCGGTTGACTACTTGATTAAAGATTTCTAAATATATGATAGATGGAACAATGATATAATATATGGTAATTAAGAAAGGGACGGTGAAAGACATGAAATGGTCTGAAGTTAGAGAATTGTATCCAAACCAATTTGTAAAACTGAAAGTGTTATCGTCTCATATCAAAAATGAACAAGAAATGATTGAAGATGTGGCAGTAATAAAGTCTGCTTCAGACGAAATGGCAACAAAGGAATTATTGAAATCAAAGGGCGATGAATTGGTTTATCATACCCTTCACGCAAATATTGTTCTTGAAATCCGTCAAGATGTAGGGTTAAGGAGATTCCACTAAAATGGAAATCGAGTATAAATATGGACTGCTTTTGGTTGATATTACGCTGACATTTAACGGGAAAAGTATTAGATTTGTTAATGAAGGCAGGATTTACAATTGACTTACTTCAATTACAATTAGAGAGAAATTACTAATTATTGTATAGAAAAGTAATACAGAGAAAAAGACCCCGAAATACATATTATATTCAATGTATTTCGGGGTTTTCAACTATTTTGATACCGGTAGTCCGGGTATTGGCTCCAGGTAAGGATTTTCTATCCTTGTTTTCCACTTACCTCTACAATTTGATTAAGAAACTGTTCAACCTCTTCCTGACTTTTTCCAAGTTTACTTACAAAGCGGTCCAGTTCCTTCCCTTCTTGAAAAGCAATAAAGCTTGGGATTCCATACACATCCAGCTTCTCTAATACCTCTGGAAAATGTTCACGATTTACTGCAATCATATCTACTTTTTCTCTATACGCTTCTTCCAAAATGTGCATGAATAAATCGGTATGCTGACAGTCTGGGCAGTAGTCAGCATAAAATTTGGCCATAACTGGTTTTGTTGATAAAATCGCCTCTTCAAACTCTTGTTTTGTTTTAATCTCTTTCATTATTAAAATCCTCCCTATACTTGGTTCTCAATGATAGATTGATTGTTTCCACTACATAATTCACTTGCATCAAGATATTTTTCGCAATCCAGAGCAGCCATGCAACCACTTCCCGCAGCCGTAATGGCTTGGCGGTATTTATGATCTTGAACATCCCCGCAGGCAAATACACCTGGAATATTCGTTTCGGTTGTACCAGGATTCACCATGATATATCCCATATCGTCCGTTTTGATTTGATTGTCTAAAAATGCTGTGTTCGGTTTATGGCCGATGGCAATGAAAACACCATCAGTTTCCAGAACTTCTTTTTCTCCTGTTTCGCTGTTTGTTACTATGAGGCCAGTAATGCGTCGATCCCCTGCAATCACTTCTTCAGGAATGGAATTTAAGCTCCACGTAATTTTTTGATTCTTTTTGGCACGATCTTGCATAATTTGGGAAGCACGAAGCTCCTTTCGGCGATGGACTACCCGAACCTCCGAAGCAAACTTCGTTAAAAAATTTGCCTCTTCCATAGCAGAATCTCCGCCACCAACAACGATAATTTTCTTTCCTCTAAAGAAAAATCCATCGCATGTTGCACAGGTGCTTACCCCACGCCCAATATTTTCTCTTTCCCCTGGAATCTCCAAAAGTTTCGCCGAAGCTCCCGTTGAAATGATTAAAGATTGTGTTTTGAGCTCCCCTATTCCTTCCACAGTTAAAGTAAAAGGGTTATCGGATAAGTCGACTTTTTTAACCCAGCCTCTTTTAAACTTTGCTCCAAAAAACTCAGCTTGTTTTCTCATGTTCTGCATCAACTCTCGTCCCATAATCCCTTCAGGAAAACCGGGAAAATTCTCGACATCTGTTGTCAATGTCAATTGCCCTCCTGGTTCAGGCCCTTCAATGACTAATGGACTTATGTTTGCACGTGCTAAATAGATTGCTGCAGTTAACCCGGCAGGTCCAGTCCCTAGAATAACGGCTTTATACATCACTTACCTCCTTATCTCTTAGTCATGAATATTAATTTGCAATATTCGTGCCAATCTTTCATTCCTTGTAAAATCACTATTTTTCCAGCCACTTATAGGTTAATCATTCCTATTTCCTATCACGTTTGAGAAATATTTTTTCAAAACTAAGAAAACATGTACCAGCTCAAATTTCAAACGGTTGATTAAAAGCCAAGGCGAATCGCAATTTCTCCTGGGTTGCCCATTTGATCCATTTTTAACTTCCCCTTTCACGGATAAAAATCCGAAGGGAATCATTGTTTTTTATCTTGACCTGTATGTTCATGAGTACGGAACGTCTAAGGGACAGACCGGACCACACTTTCACTATTTAATCGATTCTAAGCAGGGGAGTATTCAACCTGCTTTTCTTCTGCAAGATATAGCCCTTCTTCGTCTAAAGGGGCGAATACCCGAAATTTTCTCAATTGCTTTCCATAAACATGTATCGTAATAGCAGGTTTATCGCCTACCCCTTCAAGGATATGACAGTCTGCGGGAGGCAATAACTTTCCTGTATTCTGCTCGTTTACAACGATGGAATTCGTATGCTGTAACTTAACGATTTTTCCCCCTGATAATTCCTCTAATCGTATATAATTCGTCACTTTAACCTGACCCGCGACAACTCCTTCTACTCCCCATGTATCATCATGATCATGAAGAGTGGTCTTCTGGCCGGGCTTCCAAACTAGCGCGATCACTTCGAATCGATCCTCTGGATCACAATGCAGCGAATGCCGCGAGTATCCCTCATCACTTGGTCTTCTTTTCTCAGCAGGAAGCCATGATTGGGATTGAATTAATTTACTAATTAACTTTTCCGCTTCTACAACACATTCGTTATCATTCTGACTCTGTTCCACCATAACAGTCATATCATGGACAAAATTTTTGAAATCATATTCATTAGTGTAATCCATCCTAATTCCTCCTCAATATTCTGATATTTACTTTCCTGTAGGGGAAAGTTGCTTGACGCTTGTTCTAACTGAAGCAGAGCTTTTTCCATAGTAGAGCGGGGACACGCAATATTCATTCTCATAAAGCCTTCTCCCCCTAACTAGTAACTCTTACACCAAACTTTATTGCAAAAATCATGCCAAAATTAAATCCTTGTTAAATCAACATTCCTACTATCGGACGAATTGTAAAATTCCCATTTCCGCGAAGACTATAGAAAAAACCTACCACTCCGTACTGTTTTTCGGTTCTCATATCCGGAAAAATATTTCTAATTATTAAAAATTTTCCCGTAGAGACGAAAAAAAGATTGCAAATTAAATTTGCAATCTAGGGTAAAGTGATCAAACTTTTAAATTGTATCGTTCTAGCTTACGATAAAGTGTCGATAAACTGATTTTCAATTCTTCAGCCACTTTTTCTTTATCTTTTCTATCTTGACCACCTAGGAAGAAACTTTGGATAATGGATTTTTCATATTCGGCCACCATCTCATCTAAACTTAACCCGCCTGTATGAATAGGTGCTTGAAATTGGTACAAATAATCTGGAAGATCATGAAAGCCAAGTACATCCGATTCTGCCATATTCACCATATACTCCACAACATTTTCCAACTGTCTAATATTTCCGGGCCAATCGTACTGGATTAGCCATTGTTCTAATTGTGGATCCATAGTTATGTACGGACGACTTAAGTTCGAACTGTACTTACAAATGAAGTACTCGAGAAAAAAGGGAATGTCGTCCCTCCTCTCCTTCAATAACTTTGTATGCAGCGGGATCACATTGATTCGATAATATAAATCCTCACGGAATGTACCGTTTTGAACCATTTCTTCTAAATTGCGATGTGTTGCCGTTATCACACGAACATTTACAGGCAGTGATTTGATTCCTCCCACTCTTTCAATTTGTCTTTCCTGTAATACCCTAAGAAGTTTAGGCTGCAGTGAAAGGGGAAGATCTCCTATTTCATCAAGAAAGAGGGTTCCATTGTTCGCCAGCTCAAATTTCCCTGTTTTTCCTTCCCGGCTTGCCCCGGTAAAAGCCCCGCCTACATAGCCAAATAATTCACTTTCTAGTAAACTCTCCGGTATTGCGGCACAATTAACCGCAACAAAGGGGTGGCTACTCCGATTCCCTTCATAATGAATGGCCTTTGCCAATACCTCTTTCCCCGTTCCCGTTCCACCTCTAATTAAAACATTTGCCGTGCTATTTACAATACGCTTGGCTTTACGTATCACATCTTTCATATCCTCATTTTTGCCGATGAAGTTATCAAAGGTAATGACTTTATTTGAATTTAATGTATCTTCGTATAAATGGCATTGTCCTTGGAATCTTTGATTCTGCGAGATTAACTGGGATTCAACTACAAGACTTAGATGCTGAAGAAATTCCTTGAGTGATTCAGCATTTTCGATCATCTTTTCTTTTTGTTCAATTGAAAAGCCCATGAGCCCTATGGCTCCTAATGTTTCACTTCCCTTGACGATTGGAAAACCAATGGTTGCTGACTCTTTACATTCCTTAAAAAATTTACAGTTCATACAGTGGGAATCATTTTTAATAACATCATAGGTCATATCGGGTCTGCCAGTCTTCATTACAGCCCGCAACAAGGAGCCATCAGGTGCGGGTTTGCCAATTTGATGTTGATAACTTCCTGTTCCACTTACCCGATTACCGTTTCGATCAAGTATGGTTATATCAAAACCAAGTATCGCTGTAAGGTTTTCTGAAAATATTTGAATAAATTCCTGATTTTGAGTGATCCCCCTCACGTTATCTCCCTCCTGCGAGCTTCAAGTGCCTTTAAATTTTTCCTTGTCATATTTCTCTATGCAATGTTCAAGCCAACTTTAAATCCCCAAAAGCCTTTGTAAGAAAAAAGCAAAACACCCATTGTTTTACCAATTTTTCTATTTTTCCGTTATATACGTTATATAAATGATTATACTAAATTTCCTAATAATTAAAATACTTTTCCATAAGTTGATGAAATTTTCAGACGTTTGAGTAACAAAAACTTCACTGAAAGAGTGAAGTTTTTGCATATAACGCTGGGGATCCGCCAGAATGCACAAATAGGATATTATCTTCCGGCTTAAAGAAGCCTTCTTGGATTAAATCAATCAGTCCCGCTGCAGCTTTACCAGTATAGACCGGATCCAGCAATACCCCTTCCGTTCTTGCCATGAGCTTGACCGCCTCCACCATTTCAGACGTAGGTAATGCATAGCCTGGTCCAACATACTCATCAAAACACATTATAGCCTCACGAGGGATTGAACTTGGGATGCCAATGTGTGCTGAAGTTTCTTTAACAAGCTGAAAAACTTTCTCTTCTTGTTCTGCCTTACCTCTGCTTACGTTTATTCCAATTACCGGTATATTACTTCGGTTTCCATAAAAGCCCGTCACCAAACCAGCATGCATTCCTCCGCTGCCACTTACACAAACGACGGCATTCATGGGGACTCCTTGATCAAAGGTTTGTGCCAAAATCTCCTGAGCGCACGCAGCATATCCTGTTGCCCCAATATGATTCGATCCTCCCACCGGAATGATATAAGGTGTATGCCCTTCTTCCGTTACTTCTTCCGCTACTTTCTGCATTTCTTTCATCAAGTCTGTCCCATTCGGCACAACCTTGACTTTTTCAGCGCCCAATAAATGATACAGAAAATAGTTCCCATTAAAATCCGGATCAGAATCGGTTAAATGCCCCTCTTCCAATACAAGAATGCACTTCATTTTCTCTTTTACCGATGCGGCCAGCGTCAAACGGCAATGATTGGATTGAATGCCTCCACAGGTAATTAACGTATCCGCACCTTTTTCCTTTGCATCTGCAACAAGGAACTCCAGCTTTCTTGTTTTATTTCCACCAGCTGTCAGCCCAAGTAAATCATCCCGTTTCATATAGATGGAAGGACCACCAAGAACCTCAGATAAATGATCTAATTTTTCAATGGGTGTATAGGCAGCTGTATATCGCTTTCTAGGAAATTGTGCTAAATTCATATGAAATCTCCTCCTGTATCCTCTGTTTAAGGTTAATTATATATAAATAAAGGCTGTTTTCGTATAGATTGTTGCTTTTCGCATATAGGGTGAAGCCTGAATAAATATAGTGTCGTGCTCTTTTCTACATCCTATATTTCATTTTGATAGCGGAAAATAACCGCAAAAATCCTACTAGATATTTACTGCGTAAAATCTCTGCCGATTTTTACTCTATTTACAAATAGCAACAAAGTTTAAGAAAAGAGCCTAAATAAAAGAAAAGAGTGATGGAAAACCTTCTGAAATATCATAGTTTAATATAACATTGATTCAATTCTTTACAAGACTGATAGATAAGTTCAAAAAGGCGGTCTAGATCCTTTAATTCAACACAGGAAAATGCAATCCGAAGGTCTGTCTCGGCAAGGGAGATGGTACCCACTCCGTACTGATTGAGCAAGTGGACCCTTAGTGTTTCAGCATCGGAATGCTTTATGCGAAGGCATACGAAATATCCTGAGTTGAATGGATAAGGTTCAAATTCATCCGCATATTTCCCGTCCGCTAAGATCTCTTTGACTCGTTTGGCCCTGTCTTCCATTACTTTATTTCTCTCCTTGCGCTGCATTTCAAATTCAGGATGTAACAAAGCATCCAAAATGATTGTTTGGGAAAGGTGTGGACTGCATGAGATGGTACTTCGAATGGAACCCATCGTCTTTTTCTCTAACGCTTCTAAAACCAGAGGATCCTGAATTCCAAATGTGAGAAACCCAACACGAAAACCCCAAGCATACTCTTCTTTAGTTGCCCCATCAATTTTAATTGGGAGGACACGCGGGTGTAATCCTACTAAACGAGCGAATATAGATTCCTTGATTGAATCTTCGTAATATAATCCAAAATAAGCATCGTCCATAACAGCAACAATATTAACCCCAAGATCCGCTGCCTGCTTGATTGCATCAAGAATTTCTTCTGCCTCTTTCTCCGTAGGAGTATAGCCGGTAGGATTATGCGGAAAATTAAGCACAAGAATCGCTTTACCATTTTTGCAGGATAAAAGGGCCTCCAGCATACCTTCTACATTAAATTTGTTTGCTTTCGTAAATAAAGGATAGGTCACGGTCCCACATTGGTGGCGGATGTTGAAAAGTATATGATAGTTGTCCCAATACTTATCCGGCAGTATAATCGAATCGCCTTTTTCCACAAACAGGTCGGATACGATACTCAAGCCATGGGTCAGCCCGTTCGTCACGATCGGTGTTCCAAATTCCTTTCCTTCTAGGGAAGGATTATCCCTAAGAAGCTTTTTTCTCCATACCTCACGCAGTTCCGATTTTCCTGCGGGTGGTGCATATGGATACAGGTCTTTCGGATCATAGGAGGAGAGGTTTTTATGAATTACATCTATATACATGGGTTGTCCACCCTCTGAAGCCATCCCGATTGTTGCATTGAATCGGTCCGCTTTCCCCCTTGCCTCTCCAGCTTGGCTGACAATTCCTTTTGGGAAATACAAGGATTTTCCTAACAATGAAAACATCTCATATACTGGTTTATTCCGTTCTTCAATGACATGATTTAATTCCAATGCCAATGGGTTTAGCATTTTATACACCCTCTTTATCTAGTTAGATTTTTCCAGATTATATTTAACCTTAGGCTGTTTTCACATAGATTGTTGCTTTTCGTAAATAGCACCAATCCTTAAATAAATAGGCTTCGTGCTCTTTTCATCATCCCATACTCATTATGAAAGCAGTAAATAACCGTAAAAATCCTACTAGATTTTTACTTTGTTGCAGAAAGCAACAATGTTTCAGAAAAGAGCCTAACCTTAACATTCCACAAATTCCTTAATCCTCACCGTTATCCTAATGCCGTTTCAAGATCCTTCCATATATCTTCTACATCTTCTATTCCAACCGAAAAACGAACGAGCCCATCATAGAGACCTGCTTTTTCTCTTTCTTCTTTAGGGATGATCGCATGTGTCATCGAAGCTGGATGTTGAATTAATGTACCTACATCACCCAGGGAAACTGCTAAAGTACACAGTTTTACTGAATTCATAAGTTTAACACCTGTTTCGTATCCCCCCTTCAAGACAAAAGAAATCATTGCACCAGGACCTTTCATTTGTTTCTCCATGATATTTTTATCTTCAAAACTTGCTAGTCCTGGAAAATAAACCTTCTCTATAGCCTTATGTTTTTCCAAGCGTTCAGCCAAAATTTGTGCATTTTCTTGTGAGCGATCCATACGAATGTGCAATGTACGTATCCCTTGACAGAGAAGCCAGGCATCCATAGGGGCCAAATTCGCTCCCATAGTCTTCTGCACTTCTTTTCTCATCGGATCAATAATTTCCTTGCTGGAAATCACTAATCCGCCAATAAGATATCCATGACCCGACAAATATTTTGTTGCACTGTGGACGACAATATCAATGCCGCATAGAATAGGATTTTGTAAATATGGCGATAAAAACGTATTATCAACAACAGTCAAGATACCCTTTTGCTTAGCGATCGACGCTACACTCTTCATATCCACTAAGGAAAGCGTAGGATTGGAAGGAGTTTCAAAGTAGACCACTTTCGTTCTATCTGTAATGTGTGGTTCAAGCTCATCCCCTGTTTTAAACGGTACAAATGTTACATCAATTCCAAATTTCTTTACCGTTTTGGTTAGAAAGGCGTGCGTCGCCCCATACAACGCTGTGTGTGCAACAACGTGATCTCCTGCCTGCAAAATACCCAAAAGGCAACCAGTTATGGCAGCCATACCAGATGAGAAAGCCAAACAACCTTCACCAAATTCCAATGCCGCTACCTTCTCTTCCAGTTCTCTTACATTTGGATTTCCCAGGCGTGAATACATAAATCCTGGATCTTCTCCTGCGAAGCGTTGTGCTCCTACTTCGGCATTATCAAAAACAAAAGTTGAAGTCATATAAACAGGGGTGATGTGTGAGCCATGCCCTGGATCTTTATTTACTTTTACTAGTTTTGATGAATAGTTCATTATTATTATTTCACCTCCGAATTTTAGTAATCTGAAATGTTGCCTTTTTTATTTCTTCCTATTAGTTGTATATAAATCTTTACATGCAAAATTTATGCCAACTCTGTAAACCTTATAAAATCTACAGTTTCATTATTAAAACTCTTTATTTATTCTCATTTTTGCAAAGGTGCACTGCAAAACATAGTAATGATCGAACTTACCACTTTAGCAATATTGATAATGCTTTTCCAAAATTGAAGAGAATTTAGAGGAACAACGTGGATTTTGGTTCCCGGGGCTTTTTTTGTAATAGGAGGATTAGTCTGGATTTCATATACCCACTCCCTCTTCGACTTAATTGGTTTATCTACCTATAAGGTACATTTTTAGTATAGATAAATTGTTTTTATTAAGTTACAGAAACGACAGTGTCTTGTGACTTGCTCTCTTCGTCCAATATTTTTATTTCTCGGTGAAACGATAGAGCCACAGTCGTTAGTATCCAAATTAGTCCCATAATCATTAAAAACAATCGTATTCCACTATTTTCATCGACTCCTAACCATCCACCAAATAGCTGCCCGCCAATTGCATGTGAAGACATTAAAGGTGTAAAAACATGCTCTATTAGTGGAGCCGAAAGTAAATAAGAAATAGGCATAAGTGACATCGCAATCATTCTTCGTAAGGCAAATACGCGCCCTTGAATACTAGGCTCCACTTTGCTTTGCCAAATGACCTGTGAGCAGGTATTGCCAAATGGCAAGAAAAAGAAAGAAATAAAGATAAACACACACATAAAAGGGATGGAGTTGCTGGCCCATATTAAGGTAAAAAAGACAGAACTAATAAGTCCAAACCCAAATACTCCTCTCGTTTTTCTTTTCGGACCTCCCCATGCACTCATAACTAATCCACCCAATACCATACTTAATCCAAGACATGACATAACAAATCCAAGAGTTTTGGCATTTCCTATCGATAGAATAAGCGGTTGAAGTAATACGTTTTCGAATCCCAATATAAAATTTGCCAACGAAAAATAGGTTAAAAACCATAAAAGTGCTCTATTCATTCGTAGGTACTGAATTCCATCCTTGATGTCTAAAAGAATAGATTGTTTTTTTATAAAAGATTCCAGAGCAGTTATATGTGGAATTTTTACGATTAATAAGGAAAAAATAGCTAAAAAGAATGAAAAAAAGTCTATAAGGAGAATTCCTTCAAGATGAATGAACGGCAATAAGATTCCTGCAATTGGCGGTGCAATAATGGTAGATGCGGCTTCAGACGTTTGAATCAATCCGTTTGCACGTCCGAGATGTTTTTTTTCAACGATTTGTGAAACGATTGCCTGATAAGCAGGGAATTGCATAGCACCTGCAATCGACCATATGATTACAGCACTATAAATATGCCATAATTGTAATTCTGAAAAGAATATCGTCGCACAAATTCCCATTGTAGCCATTCCGGATAAAATATCACTAGCAAGCATCATCCCTTTTCGATTCCACTTGTCGACAAGTGCCCCAGCAAATGGCGAAATGATAAGCCCTGGAATGGACATACATACTAATGTGATTGCAAAATTTGATACCGATCCTGTTTTTTGTAATATATATACCCCTAGTGCGAAGGATGTTAAACTAGTTCCTAAAAGAGAACCGAGTTGGCCACCCCATATCAATAAAAATGATGTAAACCCTTTATTTTCCCCCACCCTTATCCCTCATTCGATTTTTATTTTGCAAACATGGATATGAGAATTCCATAAAGCTTCTCCCCTTTAGGGTCTCTCGCTTTGATCCCATTCTCCCATTTTTCCAATAATGCAATTAATTCTGCTTCTAATTCTTCTTTCTCTTTTGAATGCAGATGTAAATTTAATGTACGTAATAAGCTTTTATCCATCGTGTTATCCAACGATTGTAGGAATTATTTCTTATTCTTGTTCTTACTTCCACTTTTCAATACACTGTATTCTAAATGAAAAGCCTTTCGGGGCGGGTTAACTTTTCATCTAGTTTTAATAATAATCTCTATATATTGTGAACTTCCATATCCTCTTGTTGGGAAACGATCAAACCAAAAATTTCGAAATAATAACTCTAACCTCTAAAGGCAGCAGATTGTAAAATGAATACTCCTTTTTCAGTTTCATGAAATCCTTTCGTTATTTTGACATTCCTTACACCACAAGCTGGCCGATTGCAGAATAACGGAACGGGCATTTTTATATAATCTTATTGTAATTTAAGCAACTTTATTTGTAATTAAACGACTTTATTGTAAATCAACATTTTGTAATCTAAACTAACAAGAAAGATACTTTTGTTATAAGAATAATATTGCTACCGGATCGTCGACTAGATACCTAGCATGGAAAGATCGAGATTTCGGCTGGAAGATAGAAGGCCATTTACAAATTATGTTCATACCATACTTAACAAACGTATAAAACAAAAATTGGCTGGTATGAGTCGGGTTTAATACCCATTCACACCAGCCAATTAACTACATAATATAAACTTTAACTTTTTGGGGTCACAGTATTCTACTTCCCCGTCACATCAACATTCTTTCACTCAAAGTTATCGAGCATTGCACGCACTTCATCTGTTGACTTTGTGCTCATCAATTGATTTCTTAATTCACTGGCCCCTCTAAACCCTTTGACATATATCTTAAAAAAGCGAAGAAGGTGTTTGAATGGACGCGGCTCAAATTCTTTTGAATATTTATCATGAAGATCAAGCTGCAATCTTAAGAGATCCAGCAATTCCTCACTGCTATGTTCTTTCGGCTCTTTTTCAAAGGCAAATGGATTTGTAAAAATACCACGCCCAATCATAATTCCATCAACACCATATTGTTCAACAAGCTTCAATCCAGTTTGACGGTCAGGAATATCCCCATTGATCGTCAAAAGCGTATCTGGTGCTACCTGATCACGAAGTTCCTTAATCTCTGGAATCAGCTCCCAATGAGCATCTACTTTGCTCATTTCCTTTCTTGTACGCAGATGAATAGAAAGATTAGCGATGTCTTGCTTCAATATATGTGTCAGCCAGTCCCGCCATTCGTCTACATTCGTGTAACCAAGCCTTGTCTTCACACTTACAGGCAATCCCCCTGCTTTTGCTGCTTGTATGATATCGGCAGCGACGTCTGGACGAAGGATAAGGCCGCTTCCCTTCCCTTTGGCTGCCACATTATGCACAGGACAGCCCATATTGATATCCACACCCCGAAACCCAAGTTTCGCCACACCAATACTCGTTTGCCGAAAATATTCAGGCTGATCCCCCCATATATGTGCCACCATTGGTTGCTCATCCTCTGTAAAAGTCAAACGCCCACGCACACTTTGGTTCCCTTCTGGATGACAATAACTCACCGTGTTTGTAAACTCTGTAAAAAACACATCCGGTCTAGCTGCTTTACTCACTACATGGCGAAAAACAACATCCGTCACATCTTCCATTGGTGCAAGTATAAAAAATGGTCGTGGTAAATCACGCCAAAAATTATCTGTCATAATCGATTCAAGTCCTTTCATAATGGGATACACGCTCAAATTCTCATCCCAAAATTAAAAAGCAAAAATGTTTCTTCTACTTCTACACTTATAGCATGCCTAAGCACTTTTTATCAAACTATAGTAAATTTCGAACATTATGAACTTTACTATTAACAGATGAAAAGTGCAAAGAAAATCGAGGATAAAAAGGCAGTTTGTATCAAGGTTAGGTACTTCCCTAACTAAGTTTCCGGAAAAATATTCCTAAGATATTGAAATTTATTGGCTTGGAATTAAAGTTTCAAAATTTCACTTATTTAGGAAAGTCCCATACGGAAGGAAAATCAAAGCAGTCTAACCGACACGCGTTTAATCAACATATACCTTAAATGTAATCACAATAAATAATACTAATTAATCGTATCGAAAAGTAATACAGAAAAAAAAGACCCCGAAATACAAAAAACGCCCCTTATGAATTTACAAGGAGAATATTCAGAAAAGGATGAGTTTTGGAATAAATAATAATCTTCGTAACATTAGAGTCTCATAGTCTATAATAAGAGATAGCTAAGGGTGCTATTTAATTTTGTTCAGCAATCGGGCATTTAACGGAATAAAATTTTAAGTAGCAGGTATAATCCGATTAAAAATTGAAAGGAGGTTCTAACATGGGGTTTGTCATGGCAATTGCGCCTGTTTTAATAGTGGGAGGGATTGTAGTATTTGTAATTGAAAGGCTTAAACATAAATACAACCAAGGTAACCTAGGTAAGAAAAAATCAAAAAGCGCTCAAGATTTATTAGATAGTTTAATACCAATGGGAATGCTTTTTGGTTGTGCAATCGGTGTAATTTCAGGCATGTTCTTCCCAATCTCCCTATTATCTACAGTTAGTTTAGGAAGTGGAATAGGCTATTTAT
Organism: Heyndrickxia sp. NPDC080065; assembly: GCF_050281185.1. Taxonomy (NCBI): domain Bacteria; kingdom Bacillati; phylum Bacillota; class Bacilli; order Caryophanales; family Bacillaceae; genus Heyndrickxia; species Heyndrickxia sp. NPDC080065. The sequence goes on from NZ_JBNNWS010000012.1 coordinate 122,705, forward strand.
TTGGATATTTTGCTTATGAAATTTATAGTAAGAAGGAAAATATCATTCATAAATAGCTATCTTCCGAAACGTGCGCTTATGCAGAACAAAAAGATTCGAATTGTTTTAATGTTGGATTAAAATAAAGTTACACTGTTTTAAAATTATCAAGACCCAAATTATAAAAAGTCATAAAAAATAAGGGATAATACATATTATACATGACTAATATGTATTATCCCCTTTACTTTTTATTTCACAATCGCACCCCGTTAGCATTCCTGTAGATCGTTAAATATCAGGTTTGAAAAAAGTAGAGCCCCTCAGTAAGATTATGAGTATAGACACCACTCTAACTCAAACACTTAAGGAGGAAGCCCTATATGAATTTTAAAATGCAAGACAAGCAAAATCAACTAGTAGAAAGAATTTCCGATACACATCTTATTGTTGGTGTGGATATTGCTCACAACTACACGTCGCAAGAGCAGTTAACTTCCGTGGAATTGTAGTTGGAGACCCTCTTATATTTGAAAATAATGAAGATGGGTTTATTAAACTAGTAAACTGGATACAGGATTTAAAAAGACTAAAAAACTTAGATGCAACAATAGTAGGTATGGAGCCTACAGGACATTACTGGCTTAACCTTTCAAAATGGTTATATAACCAAAACATTGAGGTAGTTACAGTCAATCCACTCTTAGTAAAAAGAAATAAAGAGAATCGTGATAATACCCAATCTAAGAGTGATAAAAAAGATGCGCTCGTTATCGCGGATATGGTCAAAAACGGCTATTATTCCTTTATCCGCCCAACATCAGAGTCGTTTGAAAAACTTAGAGTTCTAATGTCTAATCGAGATGTGATTGTAAAACGTCTCGTAATGTCTATTAATCAAATAAATCGATGGGTTGATGTTATTTTTCCAGAGCTGCGACAAGTGTTTAAAGATGTTTCGTGCAAAGGGGCCATCGCAACCCTCCGTTTGTTTCCGACACCAGATGAAATATCATCAATGGAGTCACTAGATGTCATGACGGGATGGAAATCCTTAATGTAAAGACAACCAGGACTTAAAAAAGCTCAACTACTGATCAGTCTAGCAAAATCTTCTATTGGAACTGGACAAGCACTTGATGCTTATAAATTTCACTTAGAACAACTATTAGAAGAATATGACCTAGCAGCAAAACAGCTCGAAAGAGTTGAACAACAAGTAAAAGAAGTTCTCAATCAAATACCATTCGCGAAGAAACTGCTTATGATAAAAGGTATAAGTGAAATCTCATTAGCAGGGATTTTAGGCGAAGCAGGTGATCTATCTGGATTTTCTCATGGAAATTCTCTGTTACGTCATGCAGGATTACACCTAGCTGAAGCAAGTTCAGGTAAATGGAAAGGTCAGATTGTCATTTCGAAGCGTGGTAGGTCAAGACTTCGACGCTTCCTCTACTTAGCAACTATGAGCCTTGTAATGAACAACCCTGAGTTTAAAGCTATCCATTCCCATAATGTGGAGGTAAAGAAATTAAAGAAAATGAAATCAATCATGAAACTCATAGGTAAATTAGCAAGGATTTTTGTAGGAATAGCACGACGAAACGAGTCTTATAATCCACATAAAGTACAAGCTACAATCTTTTTAGCAGCTTAGGAAAATCAGATACTAAGGGTCTTAAAAAATATTAGTCTATATCTTTATCTTTAATCTTGAATGTTGTCTTATTCGTAGGAATTCAAATATGTACGGAGTACCAGGTTTATTCAACAAAAGGGCAATGTGACCCATCCCGTTAGCATAACTGGCCTCCACCCCTTGGATAGGCATGACGAAGGAATGAGAGGGCACTTGACCCGTTGAGACATGGGAGGGAAAGCCTCCAGGGGCGGCGTGGAGATGTACATTATATGGGAAAATATGGAGTATTAGCTAACTCCTTTATTTAACCATGCCTTCACGTAGCCAAAATGATCCGAACTCGTTTCTACTACCCGTAAATCCTTTTTAAGGGATGTGAAATCCTGCGAATAAGTGATCATTCGAGAGATATTCGTATCAAACTGAGGGAGTTGAATAAGAGTTGTAATATCATTACTAATCAAATTTATCTTTATTTAGAAAATACAATTAAATCATTCAATTACAATTACTTCTCCATCCCTTTCCCGTTTATTTGTAAGAGCCCCTCTTATTGGTTATACTAACTTTATTAGGGAAAGTAGTGTTGAGAATGAAAAGAAAAATCTTATTCGGTTCTGCTGCTATTGCCGTTATACTTATTGCCACACTTGGAGTTCGTGAATATGGGGCTCTTAAATATTCAAGCGACAAAGATGACTCAACAAATAGCAACATTGTAGAAGCATCTGAATCCCAAATTTATAATGCTGAAATCGGAGAATGGGTTTCAAAGATGAACGTATTACTTTCCGAACCGATGAACGACCCAAAATTGAAAAAAGCGAGTAACGATGAAGGTTTCGAGTATTACTTGAAGTCACTAGTAGTCAATGATGAATCACCAATCCATTTAATTAAAGGAAATAAAGAATTGGAAAAAGATTATATAAATTTGTTCCTTTTAACAAGTTATATATCTAATAAGCAAGCTGCCCGTACGGTACATTTAGATCCTAATGGTGAAGCAATGGAATCAACAGATTTAGTTAATCAATGGGCACCTACTGATGAAAATACGCGTATTGCATTCGAATACATGAAGCAAATTATCAATGATTTAGACGTTGCAATTAATCATAATGGAAAAGGTGAACTATATGGTGTGACGCATGTATTGAACACGCGTTTGGCTTCGCAACAAACGAAAAAAAAGCCAGTCCTATTCGCTGTAGGACTGGCTTTCGTGTTGTCTTGCTAAATTTCATAACGTTTCGCACTTAAAGTATATCATGATTTAATTTCTCAATCAAAAGTATTGAGTATTCTTTTATCATACTTGTTACGTAAAAAAAGAACCTCTAAGCATACAAGACTTGAATAATATTTTTGTATATGAAAGATTAGTTCTTTTGAAAAGTTTTTTTAATGTATCATCATTTGTGTAGTGTAGAATGAAAAGAAACCTTATCTAAGGAGAACAAAATGAAAATAGAACGTATGTTAACCATTATTGTAATGTTACTTAATAGAAATCGTGTAACAGCCAATGAATTGGCTCAAAAATTTGAAGTGTCGGTTCGGACTATTTACCGAGATATTGAAACAATCAATCTAGCCGGAATTCCTATCATTTCCCACTCTGGAAACAATGGTGGATTCAGCATTTATGAAAATTATAAATTAAATCATCAAGTACTGACTCTTAATAATCTGTCCTCCCTTCTTTCTGTTCTCAAAGATATTAATTCCACGGTTGACGACATTGAGCTAGAATCATCCATAGAAAAGTTAGAAAATATCATTCCTAAAAACAAGGCAGATGAACTAAAGCTGCATATGGAACAAATCATCATTGATTTACATCCTTTTGGAGAATCTCTAGAACAAAAGTCATTAGTTAAAACGCTAAGAAAATCTATTACACAGACTGATATACTGATGATTGACTACAGAAATTATAATAATATTGTCAGCAAAAGACGAGTTGAACCTATGTCACTCATATTTAAAAATTATACTTGGTACTTATTTGCTTATTGTCTTATAAAAGAAGATTTCAGAATATTTAAAGTTTCCCGTATAAGTGATTGTTATATCGAAAATCAATCATTTGAACGTCGAGAAAAATCGTATCATGAGATTAGGACATTATTAAATGAGCAAACAATAATGACAACAATTGTCTTAAAGATTTCCTCTATAATGCAGTCTCGTGTGGAGGATATTTTTAATAAAGAAGATATTTCGGTGTTAGAAACAGGTGAACTTCTTGTTAAAGCTACACTCCCCGAAAAAGAATGGTTGTTCTCTCTCATATTTAGTTTTGGAGAGCATGTAGAGGTCTTAGCTCCAAAAGAAATGCGTAAAGCAATTGCTTCAAAACTCAGATTGATGGCTGAAAAATATCGTTAATTGCGTTTCTCAAAGTTGACAGACTGTTGTCAAATCACCGTGATAATATTGTTGTTATAAGACACATTTATTTTAATTAGGAGGAACGTTAAATGACAAACAATTATGAATTTCCAACACCAACACTTATCTCAGTTAACGGTGTGAAACTAGAAGTTTTTGAAGCTGGACAAAAAAATTGGGGGCGACCTATCGTTCTCTGCCACGGATGGCCAGAACATGCCTATTCTTGGAGACATCAAGTGACTCCTCTTGTAGAAGCAGGTTATCACGTTATTATCCCCAATCAACGGGGATATGGAGAATCTTCTTGTCCCAAAGAAGTTACAAAATATGATATTAAACATTTAACCAGTGATCTTGTTGCTCTATTGGATCACTATCAGTACAAAGATGCCATTTTTATGGGGCATGATTGGGGTGCAAGTGTTGTTTGGAGCATGGCTTTGCTGCACCCAGAACGTGTTCGTAAAATGATTAACTTATGCTTGCCCTATCAAGTTCGTGGAGAGAAACCTTGGATTGATTTTATGGAAGAAGTTTTTGGAGACGATTACTATTTTGTTCACTTTAACAAACAACCAGGTGTTGCAGATGCTATACTAGATGAAAATTCATCACAATTTCTTAATAACTTATATCGAAAGAATGCTCCATCACAAGTTCCTGGTAAAGGAATGGAAATGATTAATCTAGCTAAAGCAACCAAGCCATTAGGTGAACCTGTTATGAGTGATGAAGATCTTTCTGTTTATATCTCAGGGTTCAATAAGACAGGTTTTACTCCAAGCATCAATTGGTACAGAAATCTAAATCGTAATTGGCATTTATTAGGTGACGTCTCTCCTATTATTCATCAGCCAACATTGATGGTATATGGCGAGAAAGATATTATTCCGCCACTTCAAAATATAAAAGATTTTGTACCTAATATAGACGTTAAGAGTTTGGACACTGGTCATTGGATTCAAGAAGAAAGACCTGAAGAGCTTAATCAAATGATTTTAAAATGGCTGATAAAATGAGTGAAGCCTTATTTTTTATTAATCAAACAGAATTTATTGATTGGTTAGATATTCATCACCAAACAGCTAGTGAGATTTGGGTAGTTTTTTCAAAAAAAAAGACCAATAAAGCTAGTCTTACTTGGTCAGAATCAGTAGATTGTGCACTGTCGTTTGGTTGGATTGATGGGATACGAAAAACAGTTGATGAAGATAGCTATAAAATCCGCTTTACTCCACGTAAGTCTAATAGCCTCTGGAGTAAAGTTAACGTGCAAAAGGTGCATAAATTAATAGAACTTAATCAAATGAAGCCTGAAGGATTGACTATTTTTAATCAAAGAAATGATCAAACAGGTTATTCTTCCGCTAATAGGAACGTTACTTTAATAAAAGAATATGAGGATGAAATTAAAAAAAATCAAAATTCTTGGAAATTCTTTAATCAGCTTCCGGCTTCTTACAAAAGAGATTCTATTTGGTGGGTAATGAGTGCCAAAAAAGAAGAAACTAGGCTAAGAAGATTGAATCGATTAATCGATTCATGGAAAGAGGGAGACATGTTAAGACCGTAGTTTTATCAATCAACAGCATTAATTTATATATACCTGGATTGTTTAGAGAGAAGAATATGTAGCTTTTGAATAAAGTTCGATTAAAAGTAAGTTGCAAACGCTGATTTTATACAGAAAGAAACCAACTGTTTTGAAACAAAGTTTGATCAAAACAGTTGGTTCTTTATTTATCTAGTTTGGTTTTTATAATAAAGATTGATTATTTCTGGTTGCGAATCTTCAATTAAAGCACCTGTTAGTTTAATAGAACAGCGACGCTTCTTAAACAATCGCGCCCGATTGTTGAAGATCATTAATCTAATCTTATTGAAAATAGGCACCCATTAGCTGAGTACCTTATTTTTAAATACCAAAAAAATTTTATCGCCCCTCGGAGCAGGGTATTTGTAAAGGACTACTCATCTTGATAAAAGCAATTCTTTTCTATAAAAATGTTAAAAATCTATTATTCCAGAGATTCTCATGATGCTCAATGATTGTTTTAGCTCCTAGAAGTTCACTGTTAAGGGTGGTAGTTAACCCTTTTTTCATAAATAATTTATATCCTAATCCATGAGCCATTCTAATAGTTGTATCTACACAATATTCAGTTTGTGCGCCACAGATTTCAAGTTTATTTATATTTAATTTCCTTAGTTGTTCATTCAAATCAGTCTTGTAAAATGAGTTTGCATGTGTTTTGTTGATACAAATATCTGTATCTTTAGCATCTAGTTCCGGAAATAGTTGCCATTCTGGAGAATTAAGAACCAGATCACTATCATTATGTTGAACAAAAATAATAGGATTGTTTTTTTCTCTAAATAAACGAATTCTTTGATTAACCCCATTTAATACATTCGCTAAGTTATACAGAGGAACATTTTCAGGCTGAACACCCTTTTGCAAGTCAATAATTATTAATGCTGTATTTTCCATAATTATTATTCTCCTCATACCTTTTTTTAATAATTAATCTACTTAACGATATCATAAAATTTTCCTTATGTTCTTTTTTTCTTCTCAAGGAAAAAAAGATGCACTGAATATTATCAAAGGGTTCAGATAATTTGGATGGTACCATTCGTTTATTAACAGAAGATGATTTAGCAAAAATCTCGAGTCAAAGCTTTTTTTATCATTTACCAAATTGAACTAAATAGCTTATTACTTCAATAAGAAAAGCGATTACCTTTGTTAAGCAATCGCGCCCTGAACATAAAGAAAAAGCACAATTCTTGCTGCAGAATTGCGCCAGATTGCTAAAGATCATCCAGTTTCTATATAATACCGATAAAGCTATATCCCTCTATTATCTCTTAATTCAATAATTGTACCTTCAGGAGCTATTAATTTACACAATCCCCCATTCTCAACGTGATAAATTTCTTGACCATCTTTTAATATAAAGCCAAAACCTAATTGCTTAAATTTCTTGACCTCATTAACTAAGTCTTCTACCCAAAGACAAAGATGCACTATTCCCTGCGTATTTGGATTTAAATTACCAAGGCTTTCTCCTGCTTTTCCAGTTTGTAGTTCAATATAGAACTCCCCTAATCTTAACCAAGAGTTAAAATTACGATTATGGAAATTAGGACATTCTGAAATTAATTCAAAACCAAGAAGTTCCTTATAAAAATTCAGGGATTTTTCATAATGATTTGTCTGAATACATATATGATGAACAAAATTGGAAGGTCTTGGTTATAAATATTATACTCGTTTATATAAACATAATACATAAAAGCATTTTTCTTTTATTTCAAATGCATAATAAAAGCCACACCTTGTTAGATATGACTTTGTAGTGTTGACGTCTCCGCTATTGTTAATGCCGGTTTTTTTACCTGTAAATATAACTTGTGAAATTACTATATCTATAATATAGTAATAATACTATTTTATTAAAGGGTGAACTTTTTGTTACTGTAGAATTCTAATCTAAATCAACGTTATAGCTTAATAATTTTGTTTAACAAAACCACCTTATATGGGTGTTATTTGTTGTGCAAAAAAAGCAAGATTAGAATTAGTTCGCTTCGTATAAACATTTAGCGCGACTAATTTTAGTCGCGCTTTTTCTATTCGTTGGTTTAGACAATTTTAATTTTTTACTTATTAAAATTGAGAGGACGAATCTACAATGCAAAAACAATTACAACAAATTACAGCTGATATGCAGCTAGAAGAACATTATCATACATTAGAAAAAGCTCTACTTGCTTTATATTTCCATAAAAATTCCACAACTAAATCTTTAGCTCATACGACAAGCTTACCAATACCTATCGTTTCAGCAATGAAGAAAGAATTTGCTAAGCAAGGCTGGGGTAAACATAGCTTAACTAAAAAAGGCCAGCTCGCTATCTCGCAATATTTTCAACTCTCAGGTGCTGATGCTAAACTCTATCTTCAATTAACGACAGATGATGCATTTCGTACAGAATGGATTACACAAAATATAAGCGAATTAAGCACTATTTATGACGCTAGACCCACAGCTGACGTGGCAATTGATCAAGCAAAATGTACAGTTGAGACAGCCTTAAAACGTGCATTTCTCGCATTAGACTATACGATGCTACTCAATAAGCGCATTTTATGTTTAGGCGATGATGATTTTATCAGTATAGCATTAGCGTTTTTACTAAAGAAAATCGCTCCATATTCTACAACTAAAATTGTTGTGTTAGATATTGATAGACGAGTTTTAGGTACGATTAGCAAAATAGCTAAAGACTATGAGCTTCCGATTAAAACAGATTATTATAACGTTCAGGAGCCTTTGCCTAAAACATACGCCCATCAGTTTGATTGCGTATACACAGATACACCGTATACCTTGATTGGCGCACAGCTCTTTTTATCACGTACAATTAACGCACTAAAACCAGAAGCAATGCGGCATGTGTTTTTTTCCTACGCTAAACGTAGCTATCAAAAGCAGTGGGAGCTACAGCAAAGCTTACATGCTATGGGCTTCGTCATTGACAGTATTCAATACGACATAAACACCTATGAAGGTGCACAGATTTTAGGTGCTACAAGCCAATTATTCGTATTACAAACAACAGAGCAAATGACTTCCTATATTCCTAATCAGCGTAAATTTACCCGACCAATTTACACAGGAGAAATTGAGCGAAAATCCGTCGATTATCAGTGTATCCATTGTCAGCACGTACTTACAGTCGGCGTTGGATATCAATACAGAACGATTGCTCAACTTCAAGCTAGTGGTTGCCCGAAATGCAAAAGTAAAAAGTTTTCACAAATTAAGAGAACAGTACAAAAGATACAACCCCAGCATGCATTAGGACATCATATTTTATTAGAGTTGCACGATTGCAATGATGCATTGCTCAATGACGTGCAACAAATTAAAAAGATTATGTGTCAAGCTGCCCATAAAGCAAAGGCAACGATTGTGACCGAACATTTCCATCATTTTTCACCTTACGGGGTTAGCGGTGTAGTCATTATTCAAGAATCACATTTAACGATTCATACTTGGCCAGAGTACGGTTATGCGGCAATAGATGTTTTCACTTGTAACAATAAATTAGCTCTACAAGACGCTGTTCAGTATATTACTGAGCAATTTAATGCAGGAAATGCCACACAGCATTACGTACATCGAGGTAAATAGATAATGGGTAATATAAACCCATAAAATGCAAAAAGAAAAAGAAGTTGTTTCTCTTTTTCTTATTTGCATTTTAAATAATTTACGTGTAACAACTCATTTGAGGAGTGGTAGTTTAAAACTTTCTATAATAACTACGGCATACGTGACTTTTACTCTAATACTGTTATATCAAGGTTTATATAGCATCTTAGCCAAATTGGTTAAGATGCTTTTTTCATCCTCAAAAAGTCGATGGGGTTAAATTTGGGTTGAAATTCTTTGCAATGAAAATAAATAAACACAAACGTCGACTGCTCTAATTGAACAATCGTGCCGCTTAGTTTAAGAAGAACAGCGACGCTTATTAAACAATTGCGCCCTTTAACGGAAGACTTGATTTCAAAATAATTTTTCTGGACTTATCGTTCCGTAATCTTTATACTAATTTATATGAATAGGGGTGTTGTAAATTGGGTAGAAGTATTAATTTTAATAAAGAACATGCTTTGAATAAGGCTATGTATTTATTCTGGGAAAAAGGCTATGACGCTACATATATCTCAGATCTTATTGATACGATGGGAATAAGTCGATCTACTCTCTACGATAGTTTTGGGGACAAGGACGAACTATTTAAACAGGTTTTAGAACTTTATAAAAACTATGGCTATCAAAAGAGAAATTTGCTTTTTAGTGGTATAAGCACTAAAGCATCTCTTAAATCCTTTTTTTATCAACATATTGAAGAATGCTATTCAAATGACATTCCCAAAAGTTGTATTATAACTAATTCTTCACTGCTTATTGGACATATTGATCCTTCCATAGAAGAAATACTTTTAAATGATTTTAATGAACTTGAAAAAGTATTTATGCAAGTCATTGAAGAAGGAAAAAAGAAAGGAGAAATTTCACAAGAGACTAACTCTGAATTAGTTGCATATTCTTTATTAAGTTTAAATCACAGCATTAATTTAATGTCCAGATATAAAAAAGAGAAAAATCTAGCCTATAATCTAGTGGATAAGACTATTGCAGACCTATAGTCTTTCTTTTTTAAGTATTTCGGAACGAACGTTCCGAAATAAATAAGAATAAACAAAAGGAATGATAAAAGTGACTAAAAAGACAAATTTTCTAATATTTATTTTAGCAATTAGTTGTGGTTTACTTGCCGCAAATATATATTATGCACAACCAATTGTACAATTCATTGCAAAAGATTTGAATATCTCTTCTACTTTATCTGGATTGCTTACTACCCTGACACAAATTGGATATGGATTGGGATTATTTTTTATCGTACCAATGGCCGATTTATTTAAAAGTAAGAAAATAATAGGAATTCTTATCGGGCTTACTATTATTTCATTAACTGGTACGTTAATTTCTACAAATGGAATTGTTTTTTTAATATTAACAACCATAATTGGCATTGGAGCCTGTGCGGCTCAAATGTTAGTTCCACTAACAATGAGGATTGTGCCCATTAAAGAGACAGGTAAATATGTAGGTAAAGTGATGAGTGGTTTATTGATTGGGATTATGGCTGCTCGCCCATTATCTATCGGAATAGCTGATTGGTTCGGCTGGAAAATGGTATTTCTTTTTTCATTAATAACACTAGCTATCGTATTACTGTTAATTATAAAATTTTTGCCCAACTATGAAGTAGTATCGACTAGTAACATGTTATATCCAAATTTAATAGCTTCTATGGTGAAGATACTAATAAATACATCTCCTCTACAACAAAGAGCATTTTATCACGCATGTTTATTTGCAACATTTAGTCTTTATTGGACAGTTATCCCAATTTTATTAAGGTCTGACCCATTACATTTTTCAAATAATGAAATTGCATTATTTGGCTTTGTTGCAATAGCTGGAGCTTTATTAACTCCTACTATTGGTAAAATAGCAGATAAAGGTTATATTTTTACAATGACTAATGCATCAATGGCGCTCGTACTATTATCTATCGTACTATTATTTTTTGTTAAAGACCATTCACTATTTAGTGTAATTTTAATTCTTATCTCAGGCATTAGTATTGATATTGGTGTATCAGGAAATTTATTATTAGGTCAAAAAGTTATCTTTGGTTTGAATCCCGAGATAAGAAATAGGCTTAATGGATTATATATGACTATTTTCTTTTTGGGTGGAGCCTTTGGTTCATGGATTGGAAGTTATGCTTACTATAAATTTAATAGTGAAGTAACTTTACTCATTGGAACAGCTTTGCCTTTAATCGCCTTATTAGTTCATTTAATAAAGAATAATACAAAAAGTTTATCAAATACCAAAAGTTAGAGTCAAAATCTAATTTTTGGGGTAGTATTATCTTCTACATCAGGAAAAAATTATTTCTTATCTTTATTCGTTTTGACCAATGACAAAAATAAAATTATGCAATAAGGCATAGGATGTTGTTCAATTAAAGGATGCTTATCTACAGTATCAGTAATTAAATGTTGATGTGATGCACCTTTTATCTTTGTGTACATGTATCCATAGATAAGCGTTTAAGGACTTGACTTGGAGCCTCTGTGGGCATGATTGGTCTGTAAAGGCTGAAGCAGTTGTTTCAGTTGGCGTACAAGCCTATCATACCCACCCCTCCAAGTAAAGTCCTATCATTGTTTACATTGAAAACTATAAATACTTACTGTAGATAATGGCCCGATTCATGAATAGTTACTATTTATAGATTAACCTTATATTTCTCAACTAATTGTTCACCTAATTTTAACACAAAAGGTAATATTGAAAATACATTACATACAAAAAGGCATAACCTCTAAAAATATTTGCTGTAAAAATCATGTCTTAATTTTCCACTAAGATGAGCATAAATTCTTGTAGTCTCGCTCTTTTCATGCCCTAGAAGACTTTGAATCACTTCTAAAGGAGCGCCGTTGTCAATCATATGTGTAGCATAACTGTGACGCAATTGGTGGGGATGAATCGTTTTTTTAATTCCAGCACGATTTGATATACGTTTAACAATGTATCTCAAAGTATCTATACTCATGCGCCTTATGGGTTTACGCTCTGTGGCGAATAAACAGGGGTCATCATCATCACGTTCATCTAAATACCTTTTTAACCAAATTGAACAACGTATATTAAAGTAAACTTCTCTTTCCTTATCACCTTTTCCATGCACAATTACTGAGTTTCCTATAAAATTAATATCGTCCCTGTTTAATTTTGCAATTCTCCGATACGGCAGCCTGTGGAATAAAAAAATTCAAATAAAGCATTTTCCATTGATGTATAACATCCTTCTCGAAGGTGTTCTATTTCATGTTTTGTAAGAAACTTTGGAATTCGCATACCTAACTTTGGTTCCTTCAATTTTGCAGCTGGATTTTTTAAAATAAAACCTTCTTCATGTGTCCATTTAAACAGCGACCTAATAAAACGTACACGATGACCCAAGCTGGAGGGCTTTAAATGTTCTGCGGCCTCCCCCAAGTATTGTTTCAAATTATCTGTGGTAATATCGCTCATTCTAATATCACTGAAATAACGCTTTAAAAGATCACATTGAAAGCCATACATCTTTAAAGTTAGAAGAGAATAACCTTCAATTCTTTTATCAGATTGGTACTTATCCCAAGCTTCGGACAACAACATGATTTCACACTCCCATACTATGAATCAATTAAATTTGATTTCAGTATGGTCTTATTACCCAACCTTTATTCAACAATCGAAAAGTTTTGTAATAGCCAAAATAAAGATAAGGCGCTTATCCTTATTCGGTATAAGCGCCCGATTGTGGAATAAGGCAATATATTAACCATTATCTTCAGTTATCTTCCATCTCTTTATTCTCCTTTTTACTTCCTTGTCGAACTCTATATTATATATCCAATATCCACCAGAACTCCCAATATTCATATTCCATCAAGGGTGAATAATTCATTTTATATTTTGAATGCTAAATCTAATGAAGGAAAATGTTACTTAATACTATCGTTATTCAAAGGTTCTGTTTCAAATATAGAAACTTTTTCTCTTTTTTTGAATCTTTTTTCTCAATATTTTATTATGAACAACGTACGAAAGAGAGGTGAATCCATTGAAGCAATACGAAGTAGCTACGCTGAAAAAAGGACTTCTAATTTTAGATGCTTTGCAAGAAAAGGATATGACACTTCGTGAAGTTATACAAACATTCTCATTTAATAAATCAACAGCTTTTCGTTTGTTATATACTCTTGAGATAATGGGCTATGTTAAAAAGATTGATAATTCCTATAGTCTTACTAATAAGATGGGAGGATTTTTATCTACTCCCTTTAACTCAAAAGCAAATTGGTTATCGGTTCCACCTTTATATGAATTGAGTAGAGAAGTTGGAGAAACAACCTATGTTGGAATCCTTTATGGTACGGAAGTAGTCACCGCACAAGTTGTTGATGGCACTCATTCAATGAGGGCACACTCAGAGGTTGGTGACCGGGCTCCTGTACATTTAAGTGCTCTTGGAAAAGTCATATTAGCTTTTTTAGACAAAACCAAGCTCGATGGAATCCTTAAAGAATTGACATTAGTACAAAATACAAAAAATACATTTGTAGACTTACACTTATTAAAAGAACACCTAAAGGTCATTCGTAAGCAAGGATACGCAGTAGATGACGAAGAGACCGAAATAGGTTTACGCTGTATTGCTGCTCCTGTCATCTTTGAGGGAAATATGATTTCAGCAGTTGCGATAGCTGGTCCAGCCCTTCGGTTGAATAAAAAATTAGATAAAGCTTTAAGTAAAAAACTTATTCAATGTAGTTCGCGTATTTCGAAAATGCTTTAATGGAAAACACCCTAAAATTTGAGGAGGGGGAATAGATTAAAGAGATGTCAACAAAAGTATACATTGCATTATTTTCTTTGGCCATTAGTGCTTTTGCTATTGGAACAACTGAGTTCGTCATTGTAGGATTACTTCAAACAGTTGCTGAAGATCTATCTATTTCGGTGACAAAAGCTGGCGCTTTAATTTCTGGTTATGCAGTAGCAATAGCTGTTGGAACTCCAATTGTAACAGTTATTACAGGGCGTATTCCGAAAAAAGGATATTTACTAATCTTAATGATGGTTTTCATTTTAGGTAACGCAGTTTCGGCCAGTGCAGAAACATATGAAGTATTAATGATTTCACGAGTTATTACTGCTATCGCACATGGTGTATTTTTTGCAATTGCAGCTACAGTTGCTGCCGATATCGTACCAGAAAACAAAAAAGGAACAGCTATTTCAATTATGTTTACCGGATTAACAGTAGCAACCATAGCTGGTGTTCCAATGGGGACTTATATTGGACAACAGTTTGGTTGGCGCGCTACATTCGGTGCGGTAGCTGTACTCGGCATTATCGGGCTAATCGTAAATGTATTTGCCGTTGATAAAGTGAACAGACAAACAAATCCTCCCACTCTTAAAGATGTAGGGCAACTTGTGAAAAATGAACGAATTCTACTAGCACTATTAATGACCGCATTAGGTTTTGGTGGAACTTTTTCGTTATTTACCTACCTCGCTCCTATACTGGAAAAAATCAGTGGGTACTCAGCAGGATCTATTTCATTGCTGCTTTTAGTTTATGGAGTTGCCGTGGCCATTGGAAATGTAGTAGGTGGGAAAATGGCCAATCAACATCCAGTTAAATCATTACGCTTCGTCTTTTTACTCCAAGGTATCGTACTTTTATTACAAATGATACTACTACCTAGTAAAGGATTAAGTATTTTATCTATTATTTTGTTAGGTTTATTTGCATTTATGATGTCTCCAGGAGTTCAAGCGTACATAGTAACGCTTGCTGAAAAATTGGTTCCTTCTGCAAAAGATATTGCATCTGCACTAAATATATCAGCCTTTAATGTAGGGATTGCTGCAGGATCTACCTTAGGTGGATTAGCAGTAGACTATTTAACGTATTTAGATACGGCATGGATTGGTTCGATTATGGTGGCATTCGCATTTCTTCTATCCGTACTGAATTATAAATTAGATAAAAAACAAAAATTATTTTAAGGGAGAGTTTATTTATGAACTTACAGCAACTAGAAAACGTAGAAAAGGAATTACAATTTGAAACATTTACAAATGAAGATGCTCTAAATCTTGGTATGACATTAATTAATTATGCAAAAGAAAATAACAAAGCAGTAGCTATTCATATTGAGCGTAATCGAGTACCTTTATTCACCCATCTAATGGATGGTACTTCTGAAGAAAATGTATTTTGGCTATATCGAAAAAAACGCGTAGTGGATCATTACAACAGAAGCTCACATTATATTGGAGCGAGATTCGAAAAGCAAGGAACGACCCATGATGAAAGCTCTCTTCTTCAATCATCTGATTATCAAGCTATAGGAGGCTCTTTCCCTATAAGTATTAAAGACATAGGCGTAGTTGGGAGTGTAACAGTAGCAGGGCTTACACCTCAACTTGATCACGATTATGCTGTCGAGGGAATAAAACGTTTCTTAAAAAAATAAGGAGTTCATAAACAAATGGTTGTCGAACATGCCATGTTAATCATCAAAGAAGAGTTAGTGGAGGAATTTATACAGACAATTAACGAAGCATTCCCTATTTTAAGCAGTTCTGAGGGGTACTTATCTCACAAACTGCTTCGAAATAAAGAGAATCCAACTCATTTTATACTTGTTGTTAATTGGAATAGTTTAGAAGACCATATTGATGGCTTTGTAAGGAGTGCTAAATTCAAGAAATGGGACTCTATGCTCAGATACTTCTTTGATAGTTTTGCAAAAATCTTGCACTATACAGAACTAAAATATGATTAATCAAAATGTACCTGTCAGGTATACAGTTATAAAAGACTGCCTTTATGAGGCATGAGTTCGATATTCAATTTGACTCATGCCTCATTTGTTTTGTATTTCAAAAAATTTAAACAGTAGCTGAATGCTCTTAAATTTTTCCACCGAGACCAATGATTTAAATAATAAAAAAACTTTTTAAAACTAAAATATTCAACAATCTGGCCCGTTTGCTGAACAAAAATCAGTCAGAACTCTTCGACTATGCTTTGGTAGTGAAGAAGAGGAGGGGGAACAACGTTCTCCTTCATAAATTTTTGTAAACATCTGCATAAGCTACTTTCAGCTGTTCTCTAAGTTGCTTGTTTTCTTCCTCCAATTTTTTGTTCTTCCTTTTTAGAGAGGCGATAAGGGCATCCTTATTGCTTTCGTTCATTTCTCGTTTTACTTGTTGGGTGTATGTACTTGGGATTCCTGTTCTCGTAATGTTTCGATCCTCGAACGGAAGTCCTTGTTGTTATAGAGTGTTGCTTTTGATAGATTAGCTTCACTGGATACACTGTTAAAGTTTATTTTTTCATTAGCCTTTATAAGCCTTTTAATGGCTTCATCTACCTTCTGATAGGGTTAGCCTTACGGTTGGCATGAATCGCTTTCAAATGTACAGAACGGTCGTATGCGCCAGAATAAAAAAAGACTTCCAACAGAACGTTGAAAGTCTTGATATATAAGGTTTCTGACCTTATTTCTGATATCAGTAGTCGGGATACAAATAGGTTTATAAACATTTAGTTTATAAGGTTTTGTAAGAGTCTTGTGTAAAATTTGTGTAAAGTATATTTCTGAGTGTGTAAAACTTGGAAACAGTTAATTATTTACGACCTGTTTTTTTCCGCATTCAACATGATTGGAATAAGTAATATTGACACAGTACTTTAGTTAATGAGATGTAAAGTGTTCGCCAATACCTTATAATTTCTAGTTAACTATCTATATTTCCCTTGCTGCATAGAAAGCGACTAGATCGGGCCAGTCGCGCTGGATTTTACTATATCGTCGTCACTATGGTGCTTTACATCATGCCTCCCTAAGGCGAGAGTGTGTAATTTCTTTAACGTCGGGAGCTAAGAGTGCAGGATATCAAGGTTTTGTTAATTTTTGTCTATATCATTTTTAATGTTTATAGACCGTTTATCACGTAATTTTGTTAGCAAAATGTTAGCAATTTTGGTTTCAAACTTTAGGAAATAGAACTTCTACCTTTTTCTGTTGAATAGTAGTTATTCTTACCGCTTTTGCTACGAATGTCTCCACTCATCCAATGCATTTAGAATAATATACTCTGAATCTATTTCTTATTCGGAAATTACACTTGCGATGGCACCTGCCGCAGCCACTTTCATTCCATTGTGATATCCTTTGCTTTCGCATCTAATGCTCCCCGGGAAATTTCCGGAATCGGATTTGCCATCGCAAACACAATCGGATCAGCTGCCATCGCTTGAATATGTCTAGGTTTCAACACGCCAGGAGCTGAAACTCCTATTAATACATCAGCATCCTGAATGACATCATCTATTGTGCCTGGATTTCCGTATAGATTCGTTTGCTGAGAAATTTGTTCTTGTGCGGTATTTATCCACTTTTCTCCTTTACAAACTACACCTTCAAGATTAAACATTCGTGATATTCTTATAGCCGACTAGTCAAGAAAGTACGTTTTACCATTTCTAAAAGAAAAAAATCCCCAAACACTCTATTTATTTTGCAGGAAAAATACAGAAAAAGATTAAACAATGATTATAATGAAAAACAGGCACCTTAATAGTGCCTGTTTCTTTGGTTAAGTCTGTTTTCGCATAGATTGTTGTGTTCCGTTATAGAAGCTCATGGGGTCTATTTTACTTCGTGGCATCTTTTCAGCCTTAATTCAAAGTTTACGTAAAGAGCTTTTGTTAATATACCCGTTCTTCTTCCAGTGGTTCTCCTAAAATATAATGAGAGAACCAATCTAAATTCTGCTTGAGAATCGCTCGATTTAATCCTGGTTTCGTCGATCCGTGCTGCATGCCTTTATATATAACTAACTTTGTATCAACACCCACGTCTTTTAAACCCCGGTACAGTTCATAAGCATTGGGAACAGGGACTCGCTGGTCCACTTCTCCATGCTGAATTAAGGTTGGTGTGGAGGCATTATTGATATAGGTCATCGGTGATGTTTCGCGATAAATGGCTTCATCCTTCCACGGATCCGATCCTAAATAGAAACGCGTAAAGTGGGTAATATCGGTATTGACATAGTAAGTCATCCAGTTGGAAATTCCTGCGCCAACAGATATTGCCTTAAATCGATTGCTATATGTGGCACAGAATGCAGATATGTATCCCCCTTGACTCCATCCTAAAATACCAACTTTCTTAGGGTCTACTCTTCTTGTTTCGATTAGGTAGTCAACTCCAGATATAACATCTTCATAGTCTCCAAGCCCAAGCTTTCGAATGTTAGCTTTTCGGAACGTCTCACCATATCCAGCACTGCCCCGGTAATTAGGCTCGAGCACTAAGAAATCTTTTTCCACAAATGATTCAATCGGTTGATATTTGTTTGTAGTGGGTGTGGCAAAGGATGTCCCAGTCGGCCCACCGTGGACAGCAAGGATCAGTGGATAGGACCTAGAAGGATCGTAATCGACAGGTAGTGAAAGGACACCTTCAATTTCTAACCCGTCTTTCGTTTTCCAGCAAATTACTTCTTTCTTACTTTTCAATTTCCCTTCATATAACTTATATTGATCCGTTATTTTCTGATCATTTACATAAACTTCGGCAGCTTGTTCAGATGTCGCTTTTACGCAAACAAAAACATCCCCATCCGCTGTGATCGTTGGACTTGTCGCAACCATGTCTTCCTTGTCAACTAGATAAAGTAACTCATCACTTTCTGTAACAAGACCTGCTAAAATATTTGTCTTGGCTTGCCAGGAAATTAGAATACCTCGATTTGTCCACACAATAGGGGAAATATTCTCATCAATCTTCTTAGCAAGAAGAGTCGTTTCTTTTCTTTCCAGATGATAGGTTTCTAGAATCATATTGTTAAAAAAGGCCCTTTCCTCTAAAAAACGTGTATAACAAATTTTAGAACCATCAGGTGAAAATAACACATTCCCAGCAAGTAGTGGTGATACATCTAATGTGGTGATCACTTTCGTCTCCACATCTAGCATATAAAGGGTCTGCTCAAGATGATCTATTATACGAGGGGTAGGTGTCCCAATAAATACAACCCTTTTCCCATCTGGAGACACATCAAACCCCTGAATGTGAACATCTAAATCACTTATTAGGGCTATGGCTTTTTCATCATTCTTTTCACGTAAATCTTTTGGATAATGGTTCCACTTTCTATTTTGGCTATTTCCAACTTCCAAATAATACAGCATATTGTACTCAAAATCTTCATCTACATAACTAAATTCACCATACATTTCCTTACGCTTCTTTTGTTTCTCTGATTCCCCGCGCTGCGTAATATAAAAGATTCCTTTTCCATCCGGTGACCATTTAAAACTGTCAACATTATTTTCTGAATATGTAACTTGGATACGGTCAACCTGATCACTCGAGTGGAGAAAAATTTGTTTTCTTTTTTTATCACCTTCTCCAGCAAAACTTAAATAAGCAAGCTGCTGAGAATTCGGGGACCACCATGGGTGCATACTTTCAATATTGCCAGCAGTTACAGGGTAATGGGTTTCTTTTTGTCTATCATAAACCCAAACATGCTGAGGATAGTAGTTGCCATCCCAGTCCGAGGTTTGTTTAACATAGGCTACTTTCTTTCCATCAGGACTAATGGCCGTATCCCTAAATTGAGGTATTGATATAACTTCTTCAATGGTTAAATACCTTAGCTCATTGTTACTCATTTCTCTTTCCCCCTATTTATATTTATTTAATAATCTATTCGACACAAGTTTTAAAAATCATCTTCAACTAAAAAACTTTATTTTAATGGGACAAAGTCCCCACGTCCCTAGGTCATCCAATATTAAAGTAAATCCATACAAATTATATAAATAGGACAGTGCAGGTAAGCGATACATGTTATTTCAACGAAATCTTCACAACATCATCCAAATATTTTGTTGTATTATATCCATTAATCTTTATCTTTTTAGGAATCACATTCTCTCCAGCGTCGTTACTTTGTAACTGTATGTTTTGAACTGTAGAGAAATAACGGGGCTGCTCGATTTCTTCATACTCAACAGGGTTTACATACATATCGTACTTCTTCCCGTTTTTATCAACAAGTACCCCTTCAGAATTCATCTCCATTGAACTAATTTCATTTTCATCCTCATCCACAATATATAAATCAAGCGAGTCATATGCTCGATTCTCAATTTCATCATTACGTATGACAACAATGGTAGGCTGTCCAATTTCCACCTTGTCGATGGAGATTGTAGAGCCTCCATATTCAAAGGTTTGAGGATATCCTCTAGAAGCATCCAGTTCGATGGTTTTTGGGTCTTCAATCGTTAAATTAACATAGTTGAATTGAGCGTTAACCTCTTTTGGTTTTTCTCCAAAAAGTGGGTCAAAGTGTGTTTGAAAAATACTCCAGCCCGTGTTTTCGCCTATAAAAGAGCTGTCATAAATATTAGCTTTCACTTTTTTATTGTTTACTTCTAGATTGTCAACAGTAAGATATTCTATCCGTTTCTTTGACTGTTTATTATTAATAGCATATTTCAGAACCGTCGCTGTTGGAGCAATGGTTAGTTTTTCAAATCGAACCGGAATCCCTTCGATTTCTGTTACTTCATCCAATGCATATTCGATAGATGGCTGTTTTGTTACAGGGATCTCGAAGTTCCATTTCCCTGTTTCATATTCCGTGTTTTCATAAGGATTAAAACGATTCCGGCCAGAGGAATCACGAATCAATTTCTTAAGCTTTGTGATCTCAAGTTTAATTGTCCCGTTATCCGTTGTCAGTGGCTGAAGACTCATCTTGCCGTAAAACACGTTCTTTTCTTTATTATTTACATCCGATTTAAGGTCAGGAGGATAGTACATTAGATTTGTTTCACTACTCATGATTTCAGATTCATTCTCCACATAAACACCTTCATGAGAATCTATTACATATTGATTATCTTCAGTTGTATCTTCTATTTCATAAAAAACAAGCGTCTGAACATCATCAGCAATCGCGCTCTTGATCTTAATTTTCACCCCATTGCTTTCCGCTTCCAGGTTCAGCCTTTTACCCAGGTCCTGTTGCAGAAAGGCACGCAATTGCTGATCTTCTTCTGCCCATGTATAGTAGAGTTTGGTAAAAGATCCTGTAAAAACTTCTATACCTATTAATAATGCGAAAACGCTTGCAAAAACAATCCCCATTCTTTTACGTTTCTTGATCTTCAACTGTCTGTGCTTTTCCTTTTCTGTCAGCCTAGCTTTGACTTTCTCCATGAAGTCAGACGGCACATGGAAATCTTTCATCTTTTTAGTAAAATTCAACAGAGTTAACATGATATCCTGAAAGGCAGCAAAATCCTCCTGACAGTCTTGACAATGATAAATATGTACCTCGAAATCAACCTTTTTCGCACGATCCAACGTTCTTTCTAAGTAATCGATGTAATACTGATGATATTCTTTACAACCATTAAAGCTTGACCCCTCTCCCATTCCTTTTCTAAGTGACTGGAGTCCGGAAAACAAATGCTCTTTCATCTGTTCCACTGAAACTTGGAGAAGATGTGCTGTTTCCTCCTGAGAAATTCCTTTTATATATGTAAGGATTACCGCTTCTCTCTCATACTCTTTCAATTGATCAAGTGCTTTAAATAAATCCTGACGTGGTTCAACATCCTCTGAATCTTGTAAACTTCTATCGTTAGAAAGCTCCCGGCAGGTATCTATAAAAATGGATGTAACCCTCTCCTCGAATGATGTTTCATTTTTAGATCGAGACAACTCCTTGTGGACTTTTACAATGGACCGATAAAAAAGCTCTTCCATTTGCTGCTGATTCTTAAGATAGGACCAACCCAGAATATAGAATGATTGTTTATGCTGATCGAACCAATCGACGATGGATTCCACGCCTTTTTCTCTTATCGTAGTAATTGGAATGGGATCTTTTTTTGCTGGGATCATCATTGTGTCCCCCTCTAACATTCTCTTTATACATAATGATATATGGAGAGCAAGTTATTTACAATATTGGTAGACAAGAACTTTTCAGTTTTTTTATACCTTGATGAATTAACTACTTGAATATTGCATCGCCGATTGACCGTTTCGAAGTTAATGTTGATGGCAGCCTTAGAATTCACTACCGATTCTCGGACCGCAAAATTGAAAAGAAGCAGGTAAGCCCTTATCAGGAGCCTGCTTCTTCTTTTAAAATCTTCTGCTACACGCACTCCACGTGGATTGAATGATGATCGCAGATAAAATGATGTAGAAGTGTTTGCTTTATGAATTCTTCCATAGGTACAACTTTAAGGAGATTTTTGCGTGAGTAATTAAACTATCCTGCATCGTTTATTGAATAAGGAAATTTATATGATAAAAATATGCACCACATAAAAAAGAACCCCTTCTCAATAAAGAGGGGGATATTATTAATCATCCCAAACATCATCCATTAAATCTTCAATCTCTTTTCTAAGCTTTTCCGTTTGGTTTTTATCTACTACATATTTACCGTTTTTTAAAATCAGTACATCGCCGACTGTTACACTCTTAGGAATTTTACTTCTTTCGATATCAACGGTGTTTCCACTCTCATCTTCGCACACTGCGAATCTATCTTCTAACTGATCAATTACGTACTTCATATTAACCTCCTATTTAGGGAGAAAAGATGTTTGAGCTTTATATGTCTTTCCTTTGTAACTTGATGTTACGTCAACATAAACACGATAACTTGTAGAAGCTCTACTGATCTTTACCGGTAAGGTCTTTCCTACATTTCCATTATAGACAGTATCTTTAGTTTTATAATGGAAAACAGCTTTATATTTAGTACCACTTGGAAGTCCTTTTACTGTCAAATGAATAGTAGAATATTGCTTTGGTCTTGTATTATCAAGTGTAGCAGTAAGTTTATAAGATGTTTTTGTAGTTGATTTATTGGTGCTAGTTGATGTACTAACAGGTATAGCATTAAAGCTAATACTTGATCCATTTGCTGTAGCAACAATATTACCGGATTTATCCGTTCTATAAATTTTTACTTTCGTTTTATTTAATCGGTTGATTGTTTCCTTTGTTGGATGGCCGTAACTGTTTTTACCAACTGTTATTACCGCATATTTTGGTTTAACCTTGTTTAAAAAAGCAGTGCTTGTTGAATATTTAGAACCATGATGTCCTACTTTAAGAACATTCGCTGATAAATTTTGCTTAGAGTTAATCATATCCTTCTCAGCACGATCTTCAGCGTCCCCGGTAAATAGGAAACTATTTTTCTTATATATAACCTTTAAAACCGCGCTCCAATCATTTGTGTCTGATTTTGGATACGATTTAACTGGACCAACGAATGTCGCATTAACATCCTTTATTGGTAGTTTAACTCCCTTTTGAGCTGTCTTAATAGAAAGCTTTTTCTTTTTTACAGCGGAAAGAAAGTCTTTAAATGTTTGTGTAGTGTGTGAAGTTTTTGGAGCATACACAGATTTTACTTTAAATGAGTTAATAACTGTAGGTAATCCTCCAATATGGTCGCTGTCAGGATGAGTAGCGATCAGAACATCAATCGTTTTTACTTTTTGCTTTTTAAGATAGCTGACTACTGTGGATCCGGCTTGTTTCTTACCAGCATCAATCAAAATATTTTTTCCATCTGGTGTTTTTATTAGGGTACTATCTCCCTGACCAACATTGATAAAATGAACAGTCATGTTTTTCGATGCTGCATTTCCTGTTAAAGGTGCGGTAAATGCAGATAAAACAAGAATCAAGCTTAGTAATATTTTCTTTATGTTCATTAATTCCCCTCCTCATCTAAACTGTATCACCAAATGAAGGTTCTTTGAAGGAAATTATTATGATTTTACTTGAGAGGGGTTTTGACATATTCAATTCTTGGTTCGGTTTTATCCATTATTTCAATAGTAATAACTAAATCTCTCACTGCTTTTTCTTTTGAGTATTGACTATCACTCTCTAGCTGCATGGCGATATTAGTAATTCTCTTTTTAATATCCGTCCAATCATTTTTAAGATGTAATTGATCAATTGTGTTCATCTTAGCTTTTTTCACCTCTGTCAGGATTAAAAGTTACCTAGCCATCTGAAGTTCGAATAATCTTACAACCTGGATTTTCTCTTTCTAATTTTCTCATAATATTTTCTTCGTATTTCTCTTTCTCTGAATACGCTTTGTTAATTCTTCGTGATGTTTCCCTAATAGTTTACCGGTTTCGATTAAACCAAGACCTAGAATAGAAATATAGAGCTTTTCTTTCCAGTCATCACCAAAACCCTCCTTTTACACTAGTCTAATAGAACTATTTCTACAAAATATTACAAATACCTCCTAATAAATAATATTAATTGGTAATAATTTTTTGTTGAGAAAAGAACGAATGTTCTTATTTAACAAGAACAATAATTCGTATTTTAAGGAAGTTCAATTGATGAATGGTTGAAACGCTGGAGATTATTTATCTAATAATTACGCTGTCACTCAAAGAGTAATAAAAGTAATTAATATAGGTGAGGGTTCTTTCTGTGCTTATTGCTATACACGTAAACAGATTCGAACAATCAAATACAGAAATGTTTTATCAATTGGACCGCTTAGAAAACATTAAAAAATTATGTGTAAAATACCTTTAATTTAAAATCAATTCCTACCGTTTTCTATCGTATTCTCAAAAAGCGAAAAAAGCCTACAACTCTTAGTATATCAATGTTTGTGAGCTTTTAAATTTAATTCAAAGGAATGTAATTTTTTTAAGATACCGGTGGTCGGGGTCGAAATAACGGTCAAAGTACTGATACAATAAGGTTAAGGTAATGCAATGTGTAAAATTTGTGTAAAATGATTTGAATGTGTAATACAGGAGAATAAGTTTCACCAGCTTTTCTTGTTACCACTCTCCACATGACTTAGGTGGTGTTCGCAGATAAAAATGGTGTAGTGGCGTTTATCTGTTAAAGAAGCGTTTTTATTCAACAATAGCCTCTGTCTGTAATATCCCTTTTTCACTTCCAAATATCCGTTAATACAACATTGTGTTAAAAAAATCCTCATACCAAGGAGGATTTTTTTATAATGATATTTCACTCAAAGGAGGAATTATGGTAGGTTACTGAAAAATCTCCAAAAAGAACTGAATTTAAATAGTGTGAAAAGTTGTTAATTTTATTCTTGTTCGTGAAGATGATAAAGAGTTTGAGAAAAAAGCTAGTTAATTCTTTATTGGAATTAAAGACGTTAAACAAATAGTAGAAAAATAAATAGCGTAGTATGAAGAAAAAAGATATTTTGCAAATGGAATACCCATCCTTTTATTAAAAGAGATCTAAAGACAGCTCGTATATCGAATTTTGCTAAGTGATACAGAAAGGGAAATTGCCCAAATGCTCAACTACTGTTTAATAGTCCTAATCATGATAATCGTTGATATGACTTTAGTTACATTCCTTTTTATGTATATAGATGATGGGAGTCGAACCACTGTCTATCAGAAAGTTTATTGTATTAGCATTTATAAAGGTTTATACCAATTTTCTAGAATTGCTAAATGCCATTTATCTGAATTAGCGTTGTCGGAGGCAAGAACTTACTTACTATTGTTACTTTTGAGGAGTGGAGGTTTAAAACTTTCAATAATAAATGCGGCATACGCGACTATTACTACATGCCTTTAATAGCAATGTATATAGAGAACTATTATCTAAAATGGTAAAGGTGATTTTTTTATGGATTATTAAGGTTTGTCGCAAATAAAAAAATTTAGTTTGAAATCAATATACATAATCAATACAACTACTATAAATTCAAACTCAAAAATTGAGTAAGATGCTCAATTTTCGCTTTGAAATTTATGGAAGAAAGATTATATATATTTAGCAAGAAAAACTCTATTTGCTATCCACATTTTTATTATTTGTAACAACATTGAAAGTAGACCCAAAATCATATGGCTGATAATACACAACATGGCCACAATCTAAACATTGAACATCACATAATCTTGGTTTAGATAAATCCTTTTCTTCGTGAACTTTTATAACAGTTTGAACACCTTTGCATTTTGGACAGAACATGGCTTACTCTCCTTTTGTCACTCCGACTAATTTAATTTGCAATTGTGTACTTAGCTTGAAAATGTCCTCGTATTTAATGCTGTCGATATCGGTACTAAAATCATTTTCTACATTACGTACAAACAATAGCCTTCCTGCTAACCGACTGACATCCCCGTACCCACTTACAATTTCAAAGACTGGATTCAGTTCTTTTTCAAAGCCTCTATCATCTACTAGAATAGTAATTTCATCACTGTAATCGTAAAAATCGTATCCTTCTGCATTCAGGACCTTTTTTAATTCAATATCAAGTCTATACTCTGTTTCATTATGTAATTGTAGAACTTCAGCCTGTATTTTCATGATTTGTGGATCAAATTGTAACAAATATACCTGTAGCATGGTTTACCTCATCGATATTATTTCAATAAATTTATTTATTTTAAACTACACGCTGCAATTTTAATAGAAAAGTAGTAATATATATTATATCATATAAGTATGCAAGAACCTTTGTTCGTTTTTTTGACCGTCGGTTCTTAATATAGGAGATGATAAAATGATTTTTAGAAAAGGAGAATTGTTTAACGGTCCAGGTGGTCTGAGTCTAGCCGCTAAGAATGCCATCGTTATACATCCTGAAACTAAGGAAGAATTCAGAATTGAACATACATGGTCAAATGATTATGATCAAAATGCTTGTAATACATTTTCTTTTAATATTTGTGGTGAAGAAGGACACCCTAGTGTTATTTGTGGTCCTGTTGAAAAGCTACCAATTGGAGACCGTTCATTAATGCCTGATATAGATTGCTTTGCATTCGGTTTCCCATGTAATGATTACAGCCAGGTTGGGGAAAAGAAAGGCTTAGGAGGTACATTTGGTCCTCTTTATAGCTATGGTGTAAAGGTATTGAATGAATATAAACCTAAATTCTTTGTCGCTGAAAATGTTGGAGGCTTGCAAAGTGCTAATGAGGGACGAGCTTTCATCAAAATCCTAGAAGAAATTGCGAATCCCGGTGATGTTGAATACGTCGTTACACCTCATTACTACAAGTTTGAAGAATATGGCGTGCCACAAGCACGACACCGTATTATTATTGTAGGCATTCGTAAAGATTTTGCTGAACAAGGAGTGGAATTTAAAGTTCCTGCACCAACAACACCAAATTCTGCAGATTTTAAAACAAGTAAAGAAGCCATTGAAAATCCACCTATTGAAGAAGGTGCAATTCATCACGAAATGCCAAGACATACAGCTAAAGTACAAGAGATGCTCAGCTATATTCCACCTGGCCAAAATGCTTGGTATGAAGGCATTCCAGAAGATTTACGTTTAAAAGTTAAAGGAGCTAGATTAAGTTCTATTTATAAACGTTTAGATCCAACTCGACCAGCTTATACAGTTACAGGTAGTGGTGGTGGTGGTACACATATGTATCATTGGAAAGAAAATCGTGCATTAACAAATCGTGAACGCGCTAGATTACAAACATTTCCAGATGATTTTGTTTTCTTTGGAAGTAAAGAAGCCATTCGAAAACAAATTGGTATGGCAGTTCCACCCGCTGGAGCACAAATTATTTTCGAGGCGATTTTAAAAAGTTTTGCTAAAATCCCGTATGACCATATTGAACCAGCAAAGAATTTTCAACTCGAACACTTAGAAAAAGCTAAAGAAAAAAAACTTTCCAAGAAAAAAAATAAAGTTGCAGAAGAGCAATTAACTTTAGTGTAAATTTAACATGAAAAGCAAGGGCATTTTTATTTTACCCTTGCTTTTTTTATGCAAATAATCCATTTAAATTTGATTGTAACCATTTAATGGGTAAACCATAATTTAGATTGGCATCTAGACGAGGTCCAATATAATTAGTTATACCTTCATTAGATCTAGCTACTTTTTTAACATAATTCCCCAAATGCGTTTTATCGTTAATATGGGTAGCATTGGCTGGTAATAATTTTGGATTTAATAGCCTTTCTTCCCTATTATAGATAAACCAAGGTTCATTATTTGAAGGGCTTATAAACGAAGAATGTAATTCCCATCCTTTAATTTCTCCTGCAACTTCATCCAACCCCAATATTTTCTCAGGATTTTCTCGCAGTTGTGGATTAGTCGGCATATTTTCGTCAAACTTAATCATTACATATTTTTCTGCTGCAGATTGTCTTGTATTTGGTATCCAAAATTTATAATCTTCTACAAGTAACCACTGTGCCTTGTGAGAAGAACCTTTTATATCCAATTTCAAATCCAATAATTGATCATTTTCAAAAACTTGAACATCTCCATTATCGGTATGAAGTGGATCCAGATAATGCATAAAATCCAATTCAATATGGATATTTGGTAACTTTGATTCCACTTCTTTTTTAAAGATAAGCTCCGCTATCTTTCCTGTTATTTGATCCGCTAAAAATTCCTCTTTTGTTCGTGGCTGACCACCAAAATGTTTATCACTTTGGCTTTTGTTTTCCCATGCATAATTTGCAAAATCATAACACAAACGGATTTCTGTTTGGTTAACTATCGCCATAACCCCCCCCCTTTATCAATAAAAATCATTATATTCGAATTATATAAATATTTTTTGTGGAAAAATAATCCCCATAAGGATTATTTTTCGCAATTAACGTTTGCAATAATTGAAGAAAGCTCACATTAGTTACAGGGAAGAAGGTGATTGTTTGGTTAGTAGACGCCCAGATTATAATTATCAGGCTTATATAAAATTAACGGAAAAATTTATAACCACCCAAATTTTACAAAAAAACATCATTACATTTCTACAAAATAATATTCAATTAGAGGCCAAAGAAACTATTATTGGTTTATTAGAAAAATACTCAGGAAAATCTAAAAATACAATTTATAAGAATATCAATCAACTACAGGTCTATAGTACACCTAGTTTTATTAGATATTGGCAAAGTTTAAGCGTTATTTGTAAAAAACATGGAGTATCAGAAGAGAAAATTCCAATTTTGAACGAAGTGTACCTTGAATATGAGGATTTCTTTGCATTATTAAGCTATATCAGTTTGGAAGACAAATTAGAAAATGTTTTACAAACTCACACATCTTCAACCCTAGAACTAATAAATTTCTACAGCTCAAAAAGCGAATTATTAACAGATAAACAAAATTCATTACTAGCTCAGATTAAAGGAAGTCAAATTATTATCGATGCTTTAGAAGCTAATCGTGCTAAAGCACGTGGGGAACAAAAAGAGAGGATGAAAAAAGTAAATGAGCGAACGTAAAGTCTGGTTTATCACGAGACCTGAACGTGATCCACAATATCACGCAGCTGCTTTAAAAGCATTACAAGAAGCTACTGATGATTTTAATGTAGTCTGGCAGGGGAATAGAGATGCACATAAAAAATTTGAAGCTACTTTAGCACAACATAAACTCAAACGTAATAACATTAGTGCAGATGGATCTGGAGGAAGAACATGGTGTGCCATGCTTAAAACATTTGCATACTGCTATGTGGATCATAATGGTTACATTAAGCCAACAAAAGTTGGTCTAGCATTGTTAAATGGCGAAAAAGAATATGTAAATGTAAAAAAACAAATTTTAACGTTACAAATTCCAAATGCATATTTTTTAGAATCTGGCTTCCGACCTAAATTCAGTAGTAAATTTAAAATTCGCCCGGCTCGTTTTTTAATTAAAGTCGTACACAGTCCTGAGCTAAACTATTATGTAACTAAAGAAGAAATTACTTATTTTGTATTAACTGCTCAACAAGATAATGAATTACAAACTATTGTCAACCACATCGTACACTTCCGTAATAGTTCTAAGGACGAACAAAATCAAATAAAACAAGACATTGCAGTTAATTATGATCATCGAGCACGAAACGATCATGCTGCTCGTGATTATTTCCAAGCACATTCTGATGTAGCACATACATTTATGTTGCTATGTGAATTTACTGGTTTAGTTGAATATGTTCGAGGAGATTCGATTTTAAAAATCGATCCAACTCTGTTGTCTTCTGCAAAAGAAGTACTTAAATATTACGATGATCGCTATCCATTCAACAATCGCTATTTAATTTCCTTAGAACGCATGGCACAAAACAATGGTCTAGATATCGATAGCTATAAAGCAAATGAATTTGGCGAAATCAAACCTGCTACAAACTTAAGTAAATATCAATACAAAATTGAAAGTGTCAGAAATAAACTGCCGAATTTTGATGAAATGTCTAGAGAAGAGCGTCTTCCTCATTTTGCAGATGTTTTTGGACCAGTTAAGGCTGAGCAAATTTTAAACGAGCTTGAAATAAATCCAATAGAATTAAAATCGCTTCCACCTGCATTTGTAGAAGAATATTTAGGAGGTCTATCCCCTTTACGTTTCGAAAAAATTACAGCACAAATATTAGAGGCTATCGGATTTGACGTTATCTTTAAACCGAAATTAAAAGATACTATAACTGAAATTGAAATTTATGTTCACCACAATGGCATTTCAGGAATTATCGATACTAAATACTATAAAGATGGCTTTGCGTTATCACAAAACTTGGCCAACTATATGGCTAGTGAATACATTAAAAATTATCAAGACTATAATGAAGATAAATTAACTTTCTATGGTTATATTACTTCTGAAAAATATAGTGGAGAGAAAAAATTAGCTCATATTACAGCATTAGCTGAACAGTTAACAGGACAACATATTGAAGGATTTATAATGAAACGAGATGTTTTATTAGGCTTCCTGGATTACTGCAAGGAAAGTGAGCTACCTAAAGAAAAACGTATTCAACTATTTTTGAATGCAATAAAAAACCAAGGTATTAAGTATTTTGATATTGATTAGAAAAACGCATGTCGATTTATCGACATGCGTTTTTCATCTATTATTCAAAAAAATTAGAACACGCATAATATATTTTAAATAAAAAAACATTCTCCTAAACAAATAAGCGTTTTCTAAAATATATTTGAAAATAATAATTTAATATATTTAAATATACGTAAATTATAGTTGAATTTTTTATTGAAATATACTATTCTATTTTTATAAAATGTAAAAATAGCAAAAGGAGGAAAAATATGATAAACGAAGATAAAATACAAAAGTTTGAACGTATAGCTGAAAAAAGGGTTAGTGATACATTAAAAAAGATGCAATTAATAGGAAATCTAGCTAACAAAAACAACTATGATTACACCGATAAACATGTGAAACAAATTATTGAAACACTAGAAAACGAATTAAAGTTATTAAAAAATAAATTTGCTGAGGAAAGTTCAGAGAGAACTACTGAATTTAAATTCAAATAAAGGAAGATATGTTATATGACAAAAATCGGTTGGCAATTTCCAAAAACAAACTGGGGATCTGAAGGCGGAAAAAATGATCCTGGGCTTGAAACTTTTAGAGGAAATCCTTATCCTTCATTGGCTAGAGAGCCTATTCAAAATTCAATTGATGCTCATGATAAATCTGATAATCCGGTACGAGTTGAATTTTCTGTATTCAAAATAGCAAAAGAAGAATTTCCAGATCGTGATGAATATAAAAATATTCTTAACAGATGTATTCAAGAAGCTAAGGATGGATCAGAAACGCAACAAGAAATGCAAAAAGCACTAAATATCATTGAACAAGATGAAATATATTTCATGAAAGTTAGCGATTACAATACTGTAGGTTTAAGTGGGTCGGACGAGTTACGAAATACAAACTGGCATCGTTTAATTAAAGTAGTTGGTGAATCAGAAAAGGAAGAAACTTCGGGAGGAGCATTTGGCATTGGTAAACATGCCTCATTTGTTTGTTCAGACTTAAAAGTAGTGTTCTATTCAACTCTAGATACAGAGGAAAAAAAAGCTTTTCAAGGAGTTGCTAAATTAATTTCCTTTGAAGATGAAGATGGAGAACCACGTCAAGCTACAGGTTTCTATGGAGAGACCGAAAAAAATCAGCCAATTAAAGATATGTCAAAAATCAATACACAATTTGTACGTCAAGAAGTCGGTACAGATCTATTCATTGCTGGATTTGATTTTAGAGAATCCTGGGCTGAAGAAATAAGTGAAGCTGTTATAACCAGTTTCTTTATCGCAATTCATGAAGGGTCCCTCGAAGTAGTAGTAGATGGAAAATCTATCAATTCTACTAATCTTTCGAAATATATTCAAGAGCTACAAGAAAAAGGGTCAAAGTCCAATGTTATTAAATATTATGAAGTTTTAACATCTGATAATAGCTCATTTTTTGAAGAAGAAGATTTTCATGGTCTTGGGAAAGTTCAACTTTATGTAGCTAATAAAAATACCTATAACAAAAAGACTGCTATGATTCGTAAAACGGGTATGGTTATCAAAGAGAAACAAAATTATCAAATACCTACTAAATACGCTGCCGTCCTGCTTATTAAAGGAGACGCCTTTAATAAGGAACTAAAAAGAATCGAAAACCCCACACATACAGATTGGGAATTCAGTAGAAAAAAAGATATTAAAGTTATCAAAGATACCTTAAAAGAACTGAATAAATGGATGAACAAAAGTATTAAGTCTATTTCACCCTATGAAGAAGTAGAATCGTTTGACGTTGATGAATTGTCGGAATTTCTTCCTGACGATCTTGACGAGACAGAAATTGAAATAGACCCTTCTACTAATGAAGGCGAACGTGGAACACCTTTAGAGTCAAAACTTAAACAAGCGAAGAAAACAACTAAAAAGAAAAAAAAATCGAACATAAGTGATTGGGAAGATCCAGTTGGTGATGAAACAATGGTTAAGGCTGGAAATGAAAATCCTATGGACTCACCACCAAAGCCTGAGCCTGAGCCTGAGCCTGAGCCAGAACCTAACCCTAATCCCAATCCTGAACCTGAACCAACACCTTTAACAGAAAAAGAAGTTAGGGCTAAAATTTCAAACTATAGATTATATTGCACAAATCCCAACGATGGTAAGTACAAAATTAAGTTAGAGTCCAAAAATGACGGTGTACTCACAATCGAAATGGAAATATTAGGTGAAGATTCAGACACACCTGCAAATATATTACATGCACATATGAATGGAATGACATTACCTGTTAACTTAGCAAATATAGGTCCTTTTAAAGTGCAAAAAGGAAGTAATTTTGTGGAGTTTGACTTAGTTGAAAAAGTACGTGTTGCAATGGGAGTGAGTTTTAATGGCCAATAAAAATTATCCACATCCAGTTTTAAATGCACAAACAGATGATTTTATACATAAAAAAGCTAAATTTGATATCCAAATATCACAAAAAATCGATGGCATGAACTATAAACTCCTCTGCAATGTTGATTTATCTGAAAACAATCTTGAAGATTTACTAGCCCTTGATTTAGTTGCTTTTGCAGTAAAGGTTGTTTGCTCGACTACACGTTATAGACGTGTATTTCAATTTAACAGTTTGGAGAATGTTATTACTCTCCCTTCATCATACGTAGAAAAGAAAGTTGAAATTTCAACATATATTATCGCTACAAATGCAATTGATTCCTATTCAAGTCAGGCATTCCATGACGATTATGAGGGAGCTAGTTTTAGTATTTTTCAAGGTGACATATTAGCAGAAGGGTCCGAATATACGCTTAATGTTGAGAAAAAAATTGATCCATTAGTAAAAGTTCCATCTATTTTCACTATCGTATTTAATGACGATAAAAAGACTCCACCTATTGATGTAAGAAGTAGCGAGGATAAAATTATAATTACTTTGGATAAAGCAAATTTCAACAAATATAAAATGTTGAAACAACTGCAAAATCAATACGGGCAATTAGCTGCTCTTACATCATCTTTGTTCATTTTACCAGCATTTGTAGTTATCCTCGATGATATACGCAAAGACTTAGCAAATTTACAAAATAATGCTGACGCGATTAAGGATTATATAGAAGAAAAAGTGAGCGAACATCGCTGGTTCAAAGTCATTAATACAAAACTTAAGGAATCAAAATTTGATTTAACTGAGCCTGATAATATCATGGAAAGTTCACTAGTAATCGCGCAAAAACTATTAGGCAATCCACTTTCAAATGGATTGGAATTTTTCGATGAGCTATTTGGATCTAAGGATGAGGAGGAGGAAACTGTTTGAAATTAAACTATATGAAAGAGGATATGATTTTACTATTACGTGAAAATATGATGAATAATATTGCTCATTATCAAAGTGTCGATAATTGGGTAAATGATTTTCTAACTCCTCATGCCAACGGTGGAAGTTGGTATATGGAATCACGTATGTCATATCAAAAAGCT
The DNA here is from genome assembly GCF_050281185.1 of Heyndrickxia sp. NPDC080065. Taxonomy (NCBI): domain Bacteria; kingdom Bacillati; phylum Bacillota; class Bacilli; order Caryophanales; family Bacillaceae; genus Heyndrickxia; species Heyndrickxia sp. NPDC080065. Next base: position 157,303 of record NZ_JBNNWS010000012.1, read on the forward strand.
AATCTAGTGATTCCGAGTGGGACAAGCAGAGATGCAAGTAAGACTGATGCTGAAAATGCAAAGCTTATTCATAAATCACTCAAAACCCTATCACCGGCACAAGCCGTTGATTCACGGATTTGGACATATTTGACACATAATGTATATCAAGAATATATGGCTGCAAGGTGGCTTAATCATCAAAATGAAATTTCAAAAGGGACACTAGAAAGATACTTTGCTAGTACAAACCGTGAAATAATTCGTAATGGAATTGCGAGGTTATGGTGGTACGGCTATTTAACCTACGATGAAAACCGAGAAAATCCTTACGAGCTAACTAGTTTCCTACTTTCAAATCAAAATATTGCACAAGCATTATTAGAAAGAAACTTAGGTAACAATAAAGAGTGGTTAATAAATATGCTTGATACTATATTGCAATATAGTAAGGACTATCCTTCTATCACACATAGTGAAAATATCAAAAAGTTAGCGAAGTACATAAACTTTTCTGGTGGAGTTACAGTACTCGACTGTTTAAGTAAAGAGTCTATAAAATCCTTTGTTTTAACTTGGATTAAAAAGAATAACCTTGAATTAGAAGCATCAGAATTAGTTGTCGTTTAACCGTAATACTAGATCAATAAATTCACCGTTTTATAGACAAATTCAAAGCCCTTCTCAAATCAACTTTTGAGAAGGGCTTTGCACCTGGAACGCCTTAAACTCCAAACCTAACATCTTATAAAAGGAATACTTTACCTATAAGCATTTTAACATCATAAGATATTGTGCACCATTTGGATATGCTACGATATTCTTCATCTACATTTAGTATAACATGATATATATGTCTCTTTAGCAGGTAATTCTAAAAAAACAATAGTTATTGCGTTTATTCTTGCCTATACTTCAATATTATTCAGCAGACCCTTTTTCTATTCCTATATTCTCCTAAATTTTTTTGTCTACCTTACTACCCTTTTTTAATATTGACCATTATCGTGCAAATTCAAAGGTGAAACCTGCCCAATCTCCATATCAATAAAACTCCGCCTTTACTTGTGGAATTCCTTTAATAAGATTTAAATTTTCAGGAGCTAATATTAATAGGCTGTTAATTCCACGCTATTAGTATATTTCCTATACTTTTATTATATTATATAGATTTGTAAGTACATAGAACAGGCGAAAAATGCTCAACAATGTCGTAGCTTTTTTTCCATTTTTAATAGTATAGTCAGCATTCTGCTATATTTTAAGACTTTAATTTGTGCATCTAAATCTTGTCCAATTGTGGACACCCTAGCATATCCATATTTCACCAAAACCACCCTTTTTTTCTTAAATTTCGAATACACTTATGAAACTAAGTTATGAACAAGGCTTATACCTTGATTCTATCAGTATTAGAAAAACGTGTCAGAACTTTTGAGTTATGACACTAAAGCAATTTAAAAGGAGTTGTGAAAAGTGAAAATACTCTTTATTGTTGCTTTGTAATAAAGTTTAATCAAAAATACCTCACAAACCCGTATTTTACGGTAAAAAAGAAGAATCCATTTTGAAAGGAAGTTTGATCAAAATAGATTCTTCTCTAACATATATAAGTTTCGGTTTTATAAAAAAGTTTTATCATTTTCTAACTGTGTTGCTCAACAATCGCGCACTATTACGGCAAATAATGTTGGCAACACACTTTGTCAACATTAGAACAGTAGGGAGATGATAATTTGATAACTATGAAAACATCGAAACACGAAATACATAAAGCCCAGTGGCAGGATCTGATCAGGGAACAAAGTGCGAGTGATTTATCAAAGAAGTCCAGAGCCAGGCACCTAACTTATTAGCTTTATAATCCGAGTCTGGCACCTACTTCTGCATACTCTATATCTTTTCTTTCTGCATTCCAATTACCCCCTGTTTGTCCGTCCCATATCGCTCCTGTTTCAACGAAACCGACAGACGCAAACAACTTCCGGACGGCTTCGTTTACCATCCAATATGATGTAGCAACTGCATCGGCTTTTCCTTGTGGAAACGACTTTATGTAATCAATAACTTTCATCATTGCTTGTTTGCCAAATCCTTTGCCTTGATGCTTTTTATCAATCATAAAGCGATTAAGTCCATAAGTAGATTTATCTCCATATTTTTCACATAAAATTGAACTTTCCGCCAGTTTGTAAAATCCAATATCGACATATCCTATGACTTCATCATTGTTGCATATAGCGAAGATCATAGGAGGTTTTTCGTCGTTGAGTATCTTTACATAGGCTTTAGCCAAACAATATATGCTGGAATCCACATTTCCTTTCTGTTCATCTGTTATGCTTAACTTCAACACTGCCTCAAAATTATCGTGGGTAATCGTTCTTAATTCAATCATTTTTCTTCCCTACTTTCGAAAATATAAATTTAAGTCCATTAACGACACTTCCACAGGAGTGCCGTGTACCAAATAAATCTAAATAAAGTGTACACGAAATCCCCATCTAATAGCAGGTGGGGATTATTTTACGCTTACCAACGATGTACAAACCCCCTTATTATAGTGATAGGTAAGCCTTTGAGGTTATCGCCAGCTTTTCCCCCACTTCACACCGTACGTGCGACTTTCATCGCATACGGCGTTCCAACTAATCCAATTCATTCAGTATTTTTTATGTATATGCAAAGATGAAATGTAGAATCAGATAGCTTCGTTCAGACATAGCTTGCGCAATTTATTAACTTCTGTAAGTTGCTTTTCATTTAACTTAAGAGAATGTAAAAGCACTTGTATTCTCTCTTGATCTCTCAAATGTATGAGAAGATGAACAGATTTGTGCAATATCGTTAAGTTTCCGTACGAATCATCTTTTGTGAGATGGTACGGTGTCATATGATGACAATGCCAATCATTCAGTCCTAACTCAATCCCTGTAATGGCACATTTCCCGTATTGTGCGATAAACCGGCTAATTCGGTTATCGTTGTATTCGATAGAACGGCTCGGTATAAATTGCTTCATCACATGAGCGAGTGTTTGTTTATCAATCGCTCGTAAATTTTGATGAATTTTGTTTCTACCTGCGGTAGTATAGTTACAGATAGTTTGAGAGAAGTTGAGATTCACCTTACAGCGTTGGGCATGGATTGGGACAAGTACCATTTCTTTTATTATATAAAGCTTACACTCATATCCCTTATACCGTTTCTGTAAGGATTTTGCGAAGTCCTGAAAAGTAGCTTCTTTTCTCATTTCTTTTAAACGATTGAATAATGTTTTATGAAGACGGTAGTTCAACTCTTTTAAATCTATCGTTATCCGTGACGCAGCTGAATAATAATTCTGTATACCCATTATGACCAAATTGAAACGCCAAACATTTTCGATTGTTTGGTGTTTCTGGATTGCCTTTATGGCTTGTTTTATCTTTGTCTTTGCATTTCCAAGTGCCTTTTTGGTCATGTGTGAACGGGCAACATATAGTGTTCTTTTATTCGTCTTTTTCCGATGTGCTTTAATCTGAAACCCTAAAAACTCCGAAGGATTTTTCTTTAGATTAACAACTTTCGATTTTTCCCCACTAATTTCAAGTTTAAGCCTTGTTTGAAGAAAATCCTTAACTGCATAATACATTTTAATCGCTTGTGAGCGTGTACGACAAAGGATTTTAAAGTCATCTGCGTACCTCACAATATAGCAGTGTTTCAAATTCGATTGTTTCAATGCATTATATCTGCCTAATTTTGTTTTATACGGCTTGTTCGTCTCAAAATTTTCCCATTGATTACTGACCCACCAATCTAATTCATTTAATACAATGTTGGATAATAGGGGTGATAAAATACCCCCTTGGGGTGTACCTTTCGTTGGGAAGCCTTCTCCAACAATTTCAGCTTTTAAAAGACGTGAAATAATGGAAAGCAATGCCTTATCACGAATGCCAAGTGACCACATTTGTTTTATTAATTTGGCATGATCCACATTGTCAAAGAATCCCTTTATATCAACATCTACACAATGATATAAGCACGCACGATTAATGAGCGTTTCAAATCTAGCTTTCGCATGATGTGTATTGCGATTTGGTCTAAACCCATAGCTGTGTTTATAAAACTTCGCTTCACAAATCGGCTCAAGCACTTGTAGGATACACTGTTGGAACAACCTATCCCAAATTGTCGGAATCCCTAAAGGGCGTGTCTTTCCATTTGCCTTTGGAATAAAGACCCGCCGAACGGCTTGAGGTGTATAGTGTTCAAACATTCGTTGTATCTTCGATATAACTTCTGATATAGATAATCGCTTTATATCTTCAATCGTTAATCCATCATGTCCAGCCGTTTTACTACCGGTATTTCGTTTAATATTCCGATAAGCTAATCGAATATTTTCATCGGATTGCATTAAATCGAGTAATCCATAAAAATTTTGACCATTAGCACTTTGAGCATATAAAGAATCAAAATGATATTGCATATCATAATACTCATTGTGCCTCAGTTTCTTTCGTTTTAACAAGTCGGTGGCTCCTTTTGGAGCTGAACCTCTATTAATCTTACAAGAACCTTATTAATCGTTGAAGAACTGCCTTGCATGGTGAATGAATCTTTTATTAGTCTAGTGGCTATCCCTCCACGTTCATTACACGCTTCCACGGTACTGTGCCACCACTTTCACTGATATGAAGAAAAGTTATACAGTCGCTATTTTCACGAATGTTTTCCTTTCCAACGCTTCACCGAGAGTAAGCTCTCCACGTTATCAGCTTACAACGTTGAATTATGTCTATTATAGAACAAACTTAGGTGTTTCCTATGAGCCTGTTAGCGTGCATGTGCCTGTAACACAAGATGGATTTTCATATTCCCGATTCTTAATCATCCACAGCTAACCCTACATTTAATAGTAAATACATTTCTATATAATGCGCGTCTAGACCCGTACATTCAGAAATTCGTCAGCAATACAGTATGTTATTGTATTTTACATTGCATCCTCACCATATTTGTTCAACCCAAGCACCATGATTTACACCACCCCATCGGGTAGGATTTCGTCAGCCGGACTGTTACGGTAAATTCTCACGCCTATTAGCCGAGCTTATAACACGCTATTTCTTACTAAATAACGTGCTAATCGACGCAGAGGGAGCCTTTCAGAGCGTTACCTCCTCATTCGACTCCTCGACATAACCCTTCAGTTTTTATAAATCTGAAACTGCCTAACCTTTACCGAAATTGTGTGACCACATTTCATTTGAGTTAGGAACGTTTCGCACCCAGAATAGCGCCCGATTGTTTAATATACTTTTCTGTTGAACAGTATCGTTGTACTACGATGCAACTGACTTTGTTTTATCTTAAGCCCAAAGCCTATTTGTCATTTAGGAGTATCATAAGAAAAAGGCATCCTAAAGGTATGCCTAAATTAGTTACAAAAAAAATTTATAGTCCATCAGGACTTCATAAGGCGTACACTGACCAACATTAAAATCGAAATTCCTATCATAGTTGCTACCCATAACGAAGCTAATTCCATGTTTCCTGTATTTAGTGCAATATATATGGATGTTGGATTGTTTAAGTTTTACCTGGGATGTTTTCAGCAAACCTTAGAGTAGCTCCAAACTCCCATTACTATGTTAGTTTCTTATGTTATTGAGAGGTAATTTGTAATTTAGAAAGCCCTCAATTAGAGCGAAATCAGTATTCCTATATAGAAAAGATGGTGCATCATGTCTTAATCCTAAGTATAATTTTGCATCTTTATTGAAACATTGATTTCGAATTAATTCTTTTTCAGAATCTCCTATTATTGTAAACATGTATTGTGTAGAAATTGGTTCTGTCATTTTAAATAATTTTATTAATTCTTTACAATATCCTTTTTCATTGCTTGATTTGACAGGGAAAACGTAATTAAAGCTTAAAAAATGATTATCCAAATTTGTTTCAGTATGTACAGAAAAGTACCTGATACAATCAAACTGATTACTATTACGAACCCATTGTAATAATAATTGGGGAATAATATATTCCGGTTTAAAAGGCGCTTCTTTATTTTTTACATGGATTGAACAAGCTGCTATTAAAGGCCAACATACTAAATAATCATGTGTTTGATGTAATAAATCTTCTGAAACTTTCTTTTTCTGAAACAAAATATCTCTTAGAATAGAGTTATATATGTGCGGAGGATAACCAAGGTCTATATAGCTAAATTTCCTTTTCTCAGTAGATAATCTAACAGCTTGAGTTTTTAATAGATCAGGTCTCCCCATTTCTTCCCAGCAAACCATTACAGAATTACCTAAATACAAGCTTGGAAATCCGGGTATACTATACCTTTGGGAATTTACCATCTCTCTTTTTTCAAATGGAATATGAAACAACTCTCCCATTGTATAGGCATGATTACTCCCTGTTCTAATCCTATAAAAATTATTGTCACTATGTTCCATAGGCTGGGTACCAAATCTTTCCAAACGTGTTTTTATGTTTCCCAAAACATGGTCAAGATTGTGATATGCTTTGTGGGGAAAACCTTTAAAATATTCTTCGTATACCGATAAGATACCTGATGTTAATGTGTTAATTTCAGATAACAACGGTTGTGTTATTTCTGAAGCAGATAAAAGAACAATATATTCATCAAATATTGCTTTAATAAATCCTATAAAATTATCATCAGTACGGTTCTTTGGCAGATTAATAGATTCATTATATAAAATGTTTTCTGTCAAATAAATTAATTTTTCTTCTATTGTCATTTTTTCACCCTGAAATATTATTTAATTCTTACAACAAATACAGGAACAAAACTCCAGCTCTTTAAAGGATTATTCTATTCATGAATCGTTGTACTACCTATTCCTATACTTGTCTTTAAAGTTTGATTAATCATATATTGAAACAACTTCTGCAGTGATCCTATTAAGTTCAAAAATCTCAATCATATTTTCAGCATAATTTCTAGATAGCTGATAATTTAATTGCTTATCAATTGTTATTATACATTCTTCTTCATAGTAGATAGCCTCATTATTATCAACCAACCAAGAAGCAAATTCTTTATGCTTAATTAATATACGTGAATATCCAAACTCCCCTTGATGTACAATCTCATTCTTGCCTAGATTAGATGATAATATCATGGGAGTCACTTCATAATCTTTATTATTCTGCTCAGCATATTCCTTTGCTTTTTGTAATAATGTTTTATAATAATCTTGTGTAGTATTTTCTAAAAAAAATATCCTAGTAGCGTTATCGTGACTCTGTTCTCCTTTTGAAGCAATAAAAGCTGTTACTAACCTGATTTTTTCCAGTTTATTAGGGTTAAATTCCCATGCAGTTTCTATCGTTTTACTATTACCGCTAATCCCCTGGACTTCAATATAAGCTGAGAAATTTAAACCATACTTATTTAATCCTTTTTTAAATTCCAACTTACAATTTTTAAGACCTTCTTTAATTCGTGCTTCAAGTAAATAAAAATTATCTTGATTAAAACCTAAAACCTCTTCAAATAATTTTGCTTTATGCTTCCCAACGACATGATTAGGATTTAAACAATACTCTAATAATTTACCCGACATATCACTAACATCTTTATTTGATAAACGTTCTTTGGTCTTTATTTCAAAATTATTAGGCCCTTTATTACCATTCAGTAATGAAGTAAAAGCATTCTTAGTAAGCAAATGCCAAAAATTAAATACATTTGCTTGCTGCTTTGTTTCAATTGTTTTTTCAATACCTTCTTCATCTATCAATAAGTTTTCTTTTTTATCAATGACCATAGATTGATAAACATCCAGTTCTACGAACTGACACTGCTCATCGGATAAATATTCTAAAATATCGCACTGAAATATATCATCACTAATTATTGCTTTATCATATTGAAGCATACAGTTATCTTCCATATATTCAATAAAGAGTAAATAATTGGGTAGCAAATTATAATCAAGCACAGAATAACCTTTATATAATTTGTCTTTCTTTGCTAAGTCCTTGTCTACTTTGATTAATGTGTCTGACATTATGCTCCTAACAGTTATGGCGTAGACACCTGTCTCAAAATCTTCTATGCTAAACATGTTTTTTATTGAATTCGGGGAATTTTCTACTTCTTTACAGAAGAATTCATATGCTTTAATATGGGCTTTAACATCATTAGACTTACTGAAAGATATAAAACAGTTATCATCTTGTTTTACATGGGATACTTTTCTTCCTAGCTCTTCAAAAAGTACAAGTCCATGAAATATCTTAATTGAGCAACTATTAATAGAATATTTTAACAAACTGTGTAATAAAATAGCCAGAGTTTTATGAGACGCTGATTTATCATCCACATAAAAAAAAGTTACTGATTTCAATACCCTCACTCCTTACTTTAGAGGCGTTTAAAGCCCAAAACATACTAGGTTATGAATAAACTACTGCATATTTTAGACTTTTTCAGATCGTTTACTATGGTATTATTGAGCATCTGTAGTTAAATAAGTGAAAAATGCAGCAAAAACCTATTTTGTAATTAATTAATGACCTAAAAAAACTCAACATGTGCACTGTTAATTATCTTACATTTTTTTCCCTTATATTTATAATCAACTTCCATATCATCATCTATTGAATAAGTTAACCCACAATCATCTTTACAATTAACAGGATTTTTTTTAAGAATGTAGCTTAAATTTTTGGTTAAAAAGAAGACAGGAGTGATTGATTCACATTTACTGTTCAAGTAGAAAATCGTGTGGCATGTATTACAAGTTCCGTTAAACACTTTAATATATTTTCCACTCTTAGTAACAATGTTTTCGAAATTATCAAAATGGACTACCGAATGTATCGTTTTACCGAACCAATCCTTTTCTTTTCTACAAAACGTACATTCCATATTGAAGTAGTTATAATCATGGTAAAGATATTCTTCTAAATCTTTTAATGTCCATAAGTTTAATTCTATTCCACGGGATTTTATGGCTAATTCCATTGCTTTTTTAGTAAAACCTGATATAGATACCATTATGCCCTTATTTGCATTTATGCCCTCAAGTTTAGTAATAAACTCTTCGATTTTCGTAATGTCTATAGGGTTGGTATGGTCTTTACATTCTACCGCGATTAAGATTTCACCTCCAAATCCTTCCTCAATTATCGCTACATCGATTTGTCTTGGTGTTTGGGTCTTATTGTCTCTTACGTGATAGTTCTTCTTTACTTTGAAATGTGTTACCCACCCTTCATCTTCTATAAAAGATTTTGATTCACTTTTGAACTTATTATAAACAAGTTCCTCTAAAAGTTTTCCATCTTTAGTCAAAGCCAAAGTAATCCCCCATTTTAAAGTTTATTAAGAAATGTTGGTTTTGGAGAGCGTTTGAGAAATGTGCCTCCAGTACATTCATATATTTTCCCCTTATTTATTAGATACTTAATATTTCTATTAACAAAAGTGTAAATCCTTCTTTAAGTAACTTGCTCGTTTAGCTTAAGTACATTATTTCACAAAGTCACCTAAAAATGGGGATCTTATTGCGCAGAATAGGTCAAATGCGAAAAGACGATTACCTAATAAATGCAATCGTCTCCTAAACTTTTCAACTGTATCGTTGTACTATGCAGGTAATAACTTTATTTTTGCCATTATTCAAGCACGCGAATGTGGAACAAATTGTATAGTAGGTGATACTACTGCTGTTTGTTTTCAGGCTAGTCCATTAATATGGAATGTAGTTGGTCTCATTCAGAATGTAGAACATGAACGGATGTAGTAGCCCTATTGAATTGGTATTACAACTAAAATAAATTGCTAATATGATATTTTAAAAAAAGACCACTCAAGTGGTATTTAAGGATTTATATGAACTTTAGTAACTATACTCATTGGATTTTGGATGCATAGTTGCTTCTATACCCTTTACCGTAACTGATTCTTTTATCGCCTGGTATATTCTTGTAAAACTTGGTATTTCAATTAGTCCCTTTTTTCCATGTATTCTTTTTGACTTGCATTCTTTCAGCAAATTATTCTTATCTAGGTTGAATGGAAACTGATTTGAGCGTTTATGTCCGTGACTAATCAACAATTTGTTTCTCTTTCTTAATGTGTTAAGAATTGTTGATAGTAACCACCTATCAAGTTCCTTCATCTGTTTTTCGTCATCTATAAGAGGGTAAAAGCTCATTACACCTTTAAAGTTAAGACGTTTATATGAACCATTCAAATAGTTTTTTAACATGTTTTCATTCAAATTTCCGTATAGATATCTTCGTATTTGCATAATAGCGGTAACAAAGTCACTATCGTTGTTATTACTAGGAATTTTTACAGATTGAAGAGGTTTTGTATTTAATGGTTGAATAAGATTTTTAAATAGTAAGTAACTTATGTGTTCTTTAATTTTATTTACAGAACTAGGCTTGATACTAATGTTATCACCGGAAAGCTTATATCCTAGAAATTCAATAGATTTCTTATCAGATTGAAATTCTGAAGGCATACCTTTCTTGGACAAAAGACTTATACCATGAGATTTATCAAAATTTATTTCAACCCCTGTTTCTCTTGAGAAATCTTGTATTATATCAAATGATTTGCAAATTTTTTGGTAACTTTCTGACCATATAACAGTATCATCTGCGTATCTTGCAAATCTAAGTCCCTCTAATTCTAGTTTTTTATCTAATGACCAGCATGCCAAATTTGCTAAAAAAAGTGAGATTGACGTTCCTTGAGCAATACCTTTTGGAAAATGAATAAGAAACTTTTTAATTATATCTGATTCAAAATCACTAATTAAAAATCCATTCTTATTAAATTGTGATAACAAATATTCATGGTTAATTGAACCAAAGAAATCTCTAAAATCAAACTCAGCAACAAACATTCTAGGATTTCCTTTAATATCTAATGCAATATCCTGAATGGCATAATGTACATTTCTGTCATTTCTATAAGCATAGGCAAAGGAGCTAAACCTATGTTTATTTTTGCTAAGTAGTCTATTGTATAAATAGTTAGAAACAGCTTCGTCAGGGATCTGATAAACATGGACAGGCCTCGTTTTAGTGCTATTTTTCTTAGGGATTTGCTTCACATATGGTGTGAAAGGTTGATAAGTCCCGTTGATTAACTTTTTAAAAATTGATTTAGCAATTTGGTTTTTGTGCTTCAATACATAGAATGGATTGAATTTTTTATCAACATCCCATTCTTCAGGTGTTCTTACTTCTTTTAAAATTGGATTTTTAATTCTTCTGCGTTCTCTTTGGTTTATTAATTCAATGTTATTGTGGTATTTTTGAAATTCTTTTGATTTTCTTTCTGCTATCTGTTCAATATGAAATTCTATTTCTTCGAGTAACATAACATTTCCCCTCCTAAACAAAAAGTCTTACCTTTAAAAGATAAGACTTTCCACGCAAACCATAATTAAAAATAAGTTCTCACTTAGAACTTAGCTTGAGTGAGCTTTGTTCTCCATTTTCGAATTAGAATCCGAATTATATGGCTTCCGTTCACCACCTAATGGCATAATCTTACTATATAACAATTAATTTGAAACGTAAATAGTAATCTATGTATTATGTATATATGAAGGATATGGTGCTGGAAAGAAGACAGTTTTAGATTTTATATGCTATACAGTATAGCATTTTCCACAATCTGGCCTGATTGTGGAAATCAATCACATAAAAATAAACTTCTGTACTTTGAGTACATTCTTTTACAAAAGAACTGATTTTACTACGCAGTATTTAGTCAAATATGAAAAAAGATCACTTCAAAAGTGATCGGGTTAAAATACATATTTAGTGACTAATATCGTTGTACTGCGCAACAAATATATCTTTTTTTGGATAGGGTCTGACCCGAGCAGCTCGGGAAGTAATAGGCACTCACTTCACCTTCAACCTAGCTGCCCGATCGATCTTACTTAGCATATAAATCTCTTCTTTTTCCTGTTGATTATACTGTCTCTCTCCTATTTTATCAATTAATTTCATCACCTGTTTTTTATCGCTGTTCTTTATATCCTTATAGGCATTTTTTAATATTCCTGCTAGCGAGAAAACCAAACCAATGTCAGGTATAAGTCCTGCACCACCAAGCAAATAGTCCACCCCATTGACACGGCGTTTTTGCTGCCCTTCTCCAATTTCAAATAACAGACCATTTAGTTGATCTACATGTTTTCTCCGTTCATCTTCATTCATCATTTCCAGCTTCATCAGCAAGTTTTTAAGTTTTTCTCTAGTATGATACTGTGTTGCGATATCATCAAATTTCAATATGGAAACAGGCTCATTTAATTCAAGTAAGCCGATTACATGCTGTTCTTGCTGGTGTAGATTTTTCAAATTAATTAAGGTGTCTCTTTGTCCTTCCTTAGGATATTTATACATATTCAGCAAATCACCCAAAACATTTGCAACCCCTTTATCAGAGTAAGTTCCATCAGGTGATTGGAAGGGAAAATAAGTCGCTTCAAGTGCACTCGCTGTATAGATAGAAGGACCATTTGCGACAAGTTCAAACTCAATTTCAGGTTTTGCTGTTAAAGCAGGAAAAACCTGATGGACACCGATTGTTGCCAACCGAATAGGACTACCGAATGATAAAAGCTCCAGGCTCTTTTGTTTTGCTCGTGCAGGCCACGTAAAGAGCTGAAACAACCAGCCAGTGGCAGAAGTTTGCTGTTGGCTTTCCAGAATAGCTTCTGCCCTTAAAGATAAGTCATACAAGATAGTCCATTCTTCAGGAGTAAGTCCTGAAAGTAAGGATTGGCGTTCAAGTTCGGTAAATTCACATGCCAGTAAAGAAGCAATTCCCCTTCTAGTTACTAAAGCTTTTGGATTTACAGAGGAGATTTCTGATAATAAGTCAGGATGATATCTAGTTTCATCGTTTGATAGTAGTAACTTAATTCTTCCTCTTGCTATCAATTCAAATAATTCATCCCTTGACATTTTTTGTTTCTTAAGCCAAGCAGCCAAATTTGTCTCTGCGTTCATTTCCATTGGAGGTGTAAGATAGATTACATCGTATAACAACAACTGATTTCTTAAATTCATATTATCGAATAAAGAAAAATCTAAATAACATTTTGATTTTTCCTCATTATAAAAATAAAGTTGTTCTTTCGTAAAACTCCCATCATAAAAATTTTTTGCATGGTCAAACCAAAGCTCAGAGTCCCGAACAGAGGATGGGATTTCCTTATAGGTTCGTATGTTAAGTGAAATATTGTCTGTTTGAAGTGGCTGATTACGTACACTGAAAATAATATCTTGGAAAGCGAGATTCATAGCCTCGATTATTCTCTTTACTAAATCCTTTTCCTTATTGGAAAGGTGGTAGTCTGTTTCAATTCTCATAAATGGTTCTTCCAAGTGGGTCCAAAGGTGGCCAGATTTAGGAAGATAAACGCGAAAGATACGATTCCAATCTACTGAATCCTTTGGTTTCTCTTTAACTGATATTACGAAAGTATAATTTCCCCACCTATTAGACAACTTTTCCTTAAATCTTTCTATTAAGTTAACATCAGTATCTATTACGCCAATGATAAATTTTGCATCATTATTTGGATCTGGCTTCACCTCATTAAGACAAACAAGCCCTTTGCTTAATCGGGTTATTTCATCTTTATAATCATTCGGTACCAGGAGGAAGTTTATATTTCTATATGGTGTCGCCTTTTTTAAGAAGCCCTCTACTGCGTTTAAATCAAATGGCCCAAGTTCTCCCAGATCGATAACCTCCACCAATAAGTGATACCGAACTTCTGGGTTTTCATAGAGACTAACAATAGGAACAGAACTAAATTTACTCTTTACAAAAAGGTTAAGTTGATTAAAGTTCAGTAGAAAGCCCTCAAAATCCGATACCATATTTTGCTCGGATATTGGTTCAATTTTTCTTTCCCAGTGTGCTGGAACTGACACGACCACTTGAATTGCTTCCCCGGCTGGCCGGATAGAGGTTGAAAACATTTTACTGATTTCATCAAAACGATTACAAAAATTCTTCAAAACTATCCAATAGCCATAATCATTGGTCTTATAAATCTCGGTCTGTAACCCAATAAATTCTGACCGCAATTGAAAATCCACTCTTCTTACCATGCTATCTCTGTTCACCACTAGTCATTGTACCTCCCGTACTGTGCTAATTTTAAATAGTAACATAGCTAAAATATATTGTCACACACTCATTATGTAGTAGGTATTCTGCGTAAAGGTGAATTCTCCTTTTTTACTAACCAACTACCGTTAGTACTTTAATTCGCAAACATCAAGATTTTGTTTCAGTACATTCCTTTTCAAAATCATGAGGATATTTATTGCGTAGTAATTGTCAATTACGAAATGACGATCACATAATGCAATCATCTCGTAGATGGGTTTAGTCTATTAACAGTATCCCATCTTTCTTAAATGATAGGGGGTTAACTAGTGAACTTCATATATTTATTTTGTATTCCTCTCTTAGTTCCTTCATTGTAGCTAATAAAACTTCCAAATCAACATCAAGAATATGGCAAGGGTAATCAATCTTAATTTCTCCTTTTTTTAATGCGGCTTTGAAATTAGGATTTGTACCAAATTGTACAAAAACAGTACAGGCTCTATGAATATTATCTGGATCAGATGTATGCCAAAATGAGGCACCAAAGGAAACACGGTAATACCTTTTCTGTCCATTTAGCTCTCCGTAGGAGGATCGAACTAGCTTATATCCCCATTCTTCAAAAGGTGGCTGCTTCTTCATAATAATCACCTCAAAAAAAATTATTTGAGATAATCATAGCCGTTTTTAAAGTAAAACTCATCCTTCAAATTCCTTTGATTTTTCTATTCTATTGCTATAACGAATTTAGAAAAAGCTCTTGAATACTCCCTGCTTCTTACCTTTTCATTAGGCTTTGTTAGTACTGCGCAGTATGAGTCAAATAAACGATAACCTACTGAATCAGATACCTTTTATGTTGCTCTCTCTTTCGCTCATGATTAATCTTTGCATATCTAAGTGTCGTATCTGGTGAACTATGTCCTAAGAGCTCTTGAATCGCAACCAATTCAGCACCATTATTTAAGGTTAATGTAGCAAAAGTGTGTCTTAAAACATGGGGACTTACTTTGTCTTGTAAACCTGCTTTTTGGGCGATTATATCTATTTCCCTTTGTATTCCTCGCTTAGATAATCTTCTATAAGGTTTTCTCTCTGTAACCATCAAGGCTTCACAATTGTCATTTCTGCCTTTTATATATTTACCTAAATGATACATTGCTCTAATCGAAAAATAGACTTCCCTTTGTTTATCACCTTTACCAATAACTAATGTGCTCATGTTTTGTAGATTGATATCAGCTTTATCTAATCCATGAACTTCAGACAATCTACAACCCGTTGCATACAATATTTCTAGAAAAGCACGCTGTCTGACTGTATCGCAGGATCCAATTAAATTTTCTATACTTCTAAATCTATACAATACCTTTCCATTTCAATTCTTATTTTTCATTTATAATTTTTAATCTCTATTACGCTTTTTTAGTTTATAAAATCAATCAAATATTGCTTCTTTATTAGGATTTTCTAGAAAATCAAATAGCATTTTAATTTGAGATACTGTATTTCTGTTTAAAGAAAGTTCAGGTAAATTATTTTTGTCATAAAAACTTATCCCTTTCGTTTCTAAACCCATTTTTTCCTGACCGCCAACTATTTCACATTGAATAAACAATTTATAATAATGATAGGGTTGAGGGGGATGAGGATGTTTATTCATGTCTAATATTGCCAGTAATTTTGTAGGAACTACATCAAAACCAGATTCTTCTTTTATTTCTTTTACAATATTTTCAGCAGGCGATAAGCCTACATCACAAAATCCACCAGGTAAAGACCATCTATCGTCCATTTTTTCTCTTACCATTAAGATTTTATTATTTCTAAATACTGCCCCACGAACATCTATTTTTGGTGTTTGGTAACCTGTGTCGCTAGTGAATAAATCCTTTACTTTTTGCATTTCTAATCCAGTATATTCTTTCATAATCTCAGCACTTATATTTCGTAATTCTTCATAACGTTCAATATCATAAACATCTTTGGTAAATGTTAATCCTGCTTGAGATAATGATTGAATTCTTTTCGCCCATTCAAGCCATTTATAACTCATAAGAAACTCCTTTTTTTAAAAAGTCAATAAACTCGGAAACACTATTAAATGAGGAATGAGGATCAATTGAAAATTCCAAAGTTTGATAATCTGATAACCATTGAACACCTACTGTAATCACATTTGCCTGGATGCCAGCGTGTATATCTGCATCACTATCTCCAATAAACATAGCTTCATTATTCTTTACATTTAATAGAGATAATGCCTTTTTCACCCCTTCTGGATGGGGTTTTGGTTTAATTACATCATCACCTGTAATAATAACATCAAAAAAATTTTCCATTTGAATTGCTTTCAAGGAAATATCTAAACTTCTTCTTGCTTTTCCAGTAACTATTCCTAATTTTAACCCTTTGCCTATTAAATATCTTATTAAATCATTAATCTCTGAATTTTGTTTAACTAATTTGGTATGATTTTCTGAGTATTTTTCATAATATAATTCGATAGCCTGTTCTTTATTTATATTTAATAGGTTCTCTTTTATAATACCTGTTTCAGAAGGTCCAAACATTGCTTTGATTTCTTCAGAACAAAGATCTTTATTATCAAACTCTTTAAAAACAGTCTGAAAAGCATAATAACAAATTGGTAAGGTATTCGCTAATGTTCCATCAAAATCGAAAATAATTGCCTTTATAACAAACACTCCCCTAAATTTTATTCTCTCTCTTTCCAATATTATCAAAAATATTTTGTGATAAGTGATTATGTCGAAAAATAAGGACAAATTAAAATAATGTAATGAACCTGAAATCTAATCAGCAATAAAAAATAAGAGTGCGAAAATGTTAAATTTCGCACTCTAGTACTATTTTAGAAATAATTATTTAGAATGTAATTTTAAACTTGGCATCGTGCCACCCGTAAGGTGAAAGTGTGTTATTTCTTTAACGGTATATAAAGAGAGTGCGGTATATCAAGATTTCCCTAAATTATGTCTGCAATATCTTTAACGAGAATTTATCGTTTTTCATTGGATTGCGTTAGCAAAATGTTAGCTTTTTGCTGGCGCACTTTATACTAATTCTCATTATTCTGTAATTAAACTGTAAGCAGATATTTTCTTAATTTTTAAAGATACAACCATTGAAACAATGTAAGATAAAATAAGGATACCTACACAAACCATTGCAATAATCGGTAAATGAATAATAAATTCCAGACGTTTAATACCTGCATTTGAAAGTAATACTGAAAACATAGGATTAGTGAAAAATATTCCTAACAAACCACCAATACCAACGCCTGTAATGATTATAGGTAGCAAACTAATGGATATTTGATTCATCAGTTGAAACGTTGAATAACCTATTGCCTTCATGACGCCAAATTCTTTCTTACGCTTTGTAATCATCGTTTTAATGACAAGATATAAGATTATTACAACAACTAAAACAGTAATTGTTAAAACAATCACCATAATAGCAAACACTGCATCTGTATACATACTTGTTTGGCTTTCTATTTTTTTATCGATATCTAATGTTTCAACTATATTATCTCCGTACTGTTTTTGGATATTATGAATAAAGTCATTGTTCGATATATTATCTAAATATACATAAAGTGTAGTACCTTTATAATCTAGTTGTAATTGCTGAATGCCTTCCATTGTTAATGATGCTGTCCGTCCAAAATCACCAATTATTTGACTAAGACCCGTTATTAAATAACTCTTTGTTTCAGCCCCATATTCTACGTCAACCGTATCACCAATTCCTTTATTGATTTGACTTGATACTACCCAGGAGATGGATATTTCATTTTCATACTTTGGCTGACGCCCCTCATAAACAATATTATTATCTAACTGATTATATTGATCTGTAACATTTGTATATACGTCTTTACCATCAATTTTCAATTTAATTGTGTCGAATATATTTACTTTTCTTACATGATCCATTTCTTCAATGTCACTCAGGAGTTCCCTTGTGTCCGCATCTGGCTTAACTGCTATATATACATTTGACGGTTCTGTTTCGAATAAGTTAACAAATGCGGTCTTGTCTAAAGCAATGTTGTAATACAGCACTACTGAAAAGACCGTAACAAAAGTTAACGCCATAATAATTAAAAGTATCATGATATTTTGTTTCACATTTCCCAACATTGACTTAATAGCAAGTAAAAAATGGAGACTACCTTTCGCTTTTTCCAAAGGAATGTAATTTTTTCTAAAACTGTGTGTCTGAATACCTCCACGAAGAGCTGCAACAGGTAGAATTTTTCGTACTCGAAAGGCTGATAGTAATGTCACGATTACAACACACAACGTCACAAAGAAAATACTGATTAAATTAATAATAATATCAAAGCTATGAATCCAGATTAATCCAGATAAAGTTGAAATAATATTTCCAATTAACGGCATAAGAGCATATGACAATGCAATTCCTACAATGCTAGCACTAAGAGTAATTAAGAAATACTGAAGTATAATTGATAAAAGAATTTGCCTACTTGTATAGCCAATCGATTTCAGTATCCCTATATTTTCCATTTCATCTTCAATATTATTTGAAATACGGAACTTAATGACAATTAATGAGACAATCACAATAATTGCCGAAAAAGCTATTAATATAGTAGCAATAATATTAATAGTTAATGAATCAACATTTTTAAGCTGTTCAATATCTAAACCCCAGATGTAAGAATTTGATTCCTCTACTTGAGGTTTCTTTACATTTTGAAAAAAATCATTTATTAACTTCGAAGATTGTTTTTTGTCTTCCATAACTACAGATATAATCAACCCTTTTGATTGATGACCTAGTTCGTCTGCTAGTGATTGATAGGCGTTCTCTACTAACATAAATTTCATAACGCCGTTGTTATTTGTACCCATCATCGTTGTTTCTAAAAAACCAGCAATTCGATAATCATAATCTCTATCTTGATATGTGATGGTAAAGTCATCACCTAATTTATATCCCCCATTTGTTTTAAAAATGTAAGGTACATAAATATCATTGATACTCGTTGTAGTCAGCCTTTCAATTAAATTTAACGGTCCAATAGTACGTTTGGTATCCGCATTTAAAATAACAAAACTATCCGTTAATTCACCGTTACCGAAAATAACTTTTGCAACGTGCATATCAATAATCTCTTCTGTTTCAGTTTCTTTTATTCCTGAATAATTTGCTAAATATTCATTATGAGCTGAATGATAACTTGCTTGATCCATTACAAATGTTACATGAGGATCTTTTAATTGTTCATTTTTCTGATCAAAAAATGCATTTAGTTGAGTATTGACCATTAGACCCATGTTAAGAAGTAGCCCAGCAATTAAAATAAATATAAATAAAGAAACCGTTGCATATTTACTTTTTCTAATATTCGCCATGGCTAGGTTCATGACTTTCACCTTACCACCCCATTTCTGCTAGGAAATGTTGGAGCTTCTCCTGCCGTTCTATATTATTTTGTTCACTGTATCTACCTAACTGCAAATCTCCACAAATGACACCATCTCGTAAATATAAAATTCGATTTCCGCGTAATGCGGTTTTCATATCATGAGTGACCATGACAAGACTTTGCCCGTTTTGATTTACATTTGTTAAAACATCTAACACACTATCACTAGAAGCAGAGTTTAATGCACCGGTTGGTTCATCTGCAAAAAGTATTCTCGGACTATTAATTAATGCACGAACAATCCCAACACGTTGCGCCTCACCACCCGAAAGTTGTGTCGGAAATTTAGACCATGCATGTTCATTAATCCCTACTTGTATTAATAATTCTTTCGCTTTTTGTACGAGTTCACGCTTATTCTTATTTACTAAAAGACCACTTGCAAGTACATTATCGAGTACGCTCATATTGTCTAGTAAATATATTTGTTGAAATACAAAACCACAATTATTTCTTCTAAATATAGCTAGTTGATCATTGTTTAGTTTAGCTAAATTTTTCCCACCAAAATCAATTTCTCCTAACGTTGGTTTATCCATACCACTCAATGCGTAAAGAAAAGTCGATTTTCCAGATCCTGAACTACCCATTATGATAGTAAAATCCCCTTCAAATAAACTGATATCTAAATTTTTTAAAACATGCTGCTGAAATCCACCGCTCGAAAAGGTTTTACTTAGTTTTTTAGTTATAAGTATTGTCTTTGTCATGTTTTTTAACACTCTCCCTTTATTAAACTCATGTATGTATTTTTAACTCAAAAAAAAGACCGTAATAAAGATTACAGTCTTAGCTTACAAAATGAATTCTTATTAAGTCTTTGCGGAATTCTTAATTATTCCTTAATTAGGAAGCAAGCTTTATTTTCAAGACTACAGTAAATCCATCATCTCGATTGAAACAGTTAATTTGGCCTTGCATATTTTCCATGAAGTACTTCGATATATAAAGCCCAAGTCCTGAACCATTCTTGCCTTCGACATTTTTTCCTCGATAATATTTATTGAACAGTAGCGGCAATTCTTTTTCGCTAATTCCCGGTCCAAAATCTTGAATATGAAGTTCAAGATAATCCTGAATAATTTGAAAATTAATCAAGATTTTTGTTCCTGCATACTTATATGAATTACTAATAATATTATCAATTACCTGCTGCATTCGTACGGGATCAGTTAAAATTATACAAGGTGGAACTGGATCATAAAAGATTTGATGATCGTAATTGACATTTTCAATCATTTCAACAAGTACTTCACTCGATTCCTCAGTTACTGTTAATTTTAACTGTTGTAGTTCTTCTAAAGTAGCGTGAAACATATCCGTAACAAGTAAGTTAATTTGCTCTGCTTTTGAATTGATTATATTTACGTGCTTTATAAGCTTTTCATCTTTTATTTGCATAAGCATTAACTCACTTACCGCTTTTATCGAAGCAATAGGTGTCTTAATATCATGACTTATTGTGGCTACAAGCTCTTTCTTGCTACGGTTGGATTCATACTCTCTTTGACGAGCAGCATAGAGTTCCTCACGTAATAAATCAAAACTTTCAGTGAATGCGCCAAAGTAATTGTTCTTGTCCATATTTAAAGGAATATCTAGATTACCTCTAGCGACATTCGCCGCGAAATGTTGAAGTTGCTGAAACGGTTGAAATAACGTTTTATAAATATAGGAAAAATGAATAATACTAACAATTATTAATAGACCAACTATTAAAACAAATGATACAACCAGTTCCTTTTTCATTTTTTGCACTATTTCTTGTTCGTTATTGTGAATAATAATTTTCCCTACAACTTCATCTTTTTGAAACACATCTATAATCGAATCTCTATTTTTGATGGCATCGTATACATTGGTAAACTGAGTATCAGGTGTTTGATAAATTACGTTTTCCAAGTTATCTATAATAATAAGCGATTGGTTAAAACTACTGTTTTTAAGTGTTTCTTTATTAATTTGTCCCCAATTTTTTTCGACAGTTTTCACTACTTCATTAATAGCTATAATATTCACTTCTGAAATATTTTTTTTGTTAATCATAATTATTGGGAAAGTAATTCCTGTAGCAATAAGAACCACAAAGGTAACCATTAGTAGTTTTATTCTCATTGCTTAGTATCCTCTAACACATACCCTGTTCCCCATACCGTTTTTATAAATTGCGGGTCCTTTGGATTTTCTTCAATTTTCTCGCGTAAATGTCGAATATGTACGTTTAGGGTCCCATCCCCGACAAAGGAATCTCCCCAAACATTTTGAAACAATTCATCTTTGGTAACAATACGGTTTTTATTATTCGCCAAATAATACAGAAGTTTATATTCCATCGTTTTTAGTTGAATATCCAACCCTTTTACTCGAACACGATGAAGTTTTGTATCAATTTGGATTTCTCCAAACTCTACAACTTCTTGCTGGTTACTAGAACCATTGCCATATCTTTTGAGTACTGCTTTAACTTTTGCTAGCAAAATACTGAGTGTATATGGCTTTTGAATATAATCGTCACCACCTATGTTAAGCGCAATTAGAACGTCGTCATCACTAGAGCGAGCACTTATAAATAGAATCGGAACCTGCGTTGTTTTACGCAATTTTTTACACAAATCAAACCCTGATTCATTACCAAGGTTGATGTCTAATAGAATCAATGATGGCTCATGCTCCTTCAAAAAAATCTCGCACCCCTCTGCATTTGTAACAAATGCTGTTTTGACTTCGAACATATTAAAATATTCAGAAGTTGTTTCAGCCAAAGCAATCTCATCATCAACAATTAAACAATCTAATTTCATCATAATTCTCCTAGAAAAAGACTTTCCTACTTGTTTAACAGGATATCTACAGTATACATTAAGTTCGATAAGTAGATATAAATTAATGGATTTTCTTACATATTTAACAAAAAGTAAATTTATAAAATACTATAATACAACTATATGGAATGAAAAAAAGACAAAGAACACATCCCTGGACAAGAAAATTAGGACAAGGGGACATAAGAAAAGAGATCCCGCCCCCAATTGAATGCTCATTGAAAATTATTATTTTAAAAATCCATTTCCACTTAAGTAGAATTTGATATTTCTATCCTAAAATACATCGGAATCTTCGCTTATATATCTATTCTAACACTAAAACAACCCTTAAAAATGCCGTTTATAAGCCATTTCCAAGGGTTCTAAATATTATATTAGCTTCAGCAGTGCTACTCCTTCACGATGTGCAGAGTATATGTGGCAACACATGGGTGATGTTGAGTTTACTATACTTACAAAATTATACTTATTGCACATAATCTGAAATATCATCTAATAAAGCATTTTTTATCTTTCTTAAGCTAATAGGATATGATTGTGACTTTACATTCTCAAGTGCTTTTAATATATAATCAATACCTTTAATAGCACTTTTCTTTTGTAATAGAAGACTTTTTTGATTATATTCTACTGGCATCATATTTAAGTATTTATAATACTCTTCACGTATGCTTTTAGAACAAGTCATATCCATTTCAAGACAATATTGCATTGTGTAAAATTTTTATTTTTTTAAGAAATTAAAGGCCCTACTATATACATTGCTCTTCAATGTTTGAATTAGCCTATCTCTTTCTTCACTTGTCTTGAAAATAGTCTTTATTAGGTCTGAGTCAGACAAAATATCTTTATAGATATGAAGCCCTTTATTAACATCATGGCTATTTTTCAAGCTATCATTCACGCAGGTCTGAAAGTCCTCACCGCCACTAACTAATAATGGCTGTTCCTCTTCGTGTAACTCCACAATAATGGTTCTTCTTTTTGCCATTTCTCTACACTCCTTTAAGGTTAATAAAGGTGGTAGCACAATATTTTTACGCACACGATTATTAGACACGACCAAAATAAAAGGATTGCGTGTCCAGTCATAAAGACTAAACTCACAATCCTTGTTATACCGCGAAAAAATGCGGGTTTTAGTTAAAATTTGATACCGGTGGTCGGGGTCGAACCGACACTCCTCACGGAACACGATTTTGAGTCGTGCGCGTCTGCCAATTCCGCCACACCGGCATAATATGGAGGCGGCAACCGGATTCGAACCGGTGGTAAAGGTTTTGCAGACCTCTGCCTTACCACTTGGCTATGCCGCCTTATTATTGGAGCGGAAGACGGGATTCGAACCCGCGACCCCCACCTTGGCAAGGTGGTGTTCTACCACTGAACTACTTCCGCAAACTGGGCTAGCTGGATTCGAACCAACGAGTGACGGAGTCAAAGTCCGTTGCCTTACCACTTGGCTATAGCCCAATAATAATATATTCATTTCAGAATACATTGTGAAAATATATGGGGCGATTGATGGGAATCGAACCCACGAGTGTCGGAGCCACAATCCGATGCGTTAACCACTTCGCCACAACCGCCATAATATTTTGGCAGGGGTAGTAGGAATCGAACCCACACTGAAGGTTTTGGAGACCTTAGTTCTACCTTTAAACTATACCCCTATGTAAATGGTGGAGGGGGACGGATTCGAACCGCCGAACCCTGAGGGAGCGGATTTACAGTCCGCCGCGTTTAGCCACTTCGCTACCCCTCCACAATGTGAAACTGGTGCCGGCCAGAGGACTTGAACCCCCAACCTACTGATTACAAGTCAGTTGCTCTACCAATTGAGCTAGGCCGGCTAAATGGTGGCTCGGGACGGAATCGAACCGCCGACACATGGATTTTCAGTCCATTGCTCTACCGACTGAGCTACCGAGCCTTATGTATTATTTAAAATGGCGGTCCGGACGGGACTCGAACCCGCGACCTCCTGCGTGACAGGCAGGCATTCTAACCAACTGAACTACCGGACCGAAGTATTTTCAATGTTTATTGAAAATAACTTACTTAATTGCGGAGGCAGGATTTGAACCTGCGACCTTCGGGTTATGAGCCCGACGAGCTACCAGACTGCTCCACCCCGCGATAATATTATGGTGGAGGATGACGGGATCGAACCGCCGACCCCCTGCTTGTAAGGCAGGTGCTCTCCCAGCTGAGCTAATCCTCCATTAGGTATATTCTAATGTTATTTATAAAATGGTGACCCGTACGGGATTCGAACCCGTGTTACCGCCGTGAAAGGGCGGTGTCTTAACCGCTTGACCAACGGGCCACATAAGTTAAATGGCGGAGAGCAAGGGATTTGAACCCTTGAGACAGCTCTTAACCGTCTACACGATTTCCAATCGTGCTCCTTCGGCCACTCGGACAGCTCTCCTTATGGCTCCGCAGGTAGGATTCGAACCTACGACCGATCGGTTAACAGCCGATAGCTCTACCACTGAGCTACTGCGGAATAATACGCTTGGCAGCGTCCTACTCTTGCAGGGGGAGAACCCCCAACTACCATCGGCGCTGAGAAGCTTAACTTCCGTGTTCGGGATGGGAACGGGTGTGACCTTCTCGCTATTGCTACCAAACCTTATGGACATATATTATTATACATGTTTTTGAGATTTTTTCAAGAAGAAATTTTAATTCATTCCTTCAAAACTAGATATAGGAGAAATAACGGTTCATAACTTTGAATCAAATTGGTTAAGTCCTCGACCGATTAGTATTCGTCAGCTCCATGTGTCGCCACACTTCCACCTCGAACCTATCTACCTGATCATCTTTCAGGGGTCTT